>PCUH01000020.1:0-3720 GCA_002770955.1 Flavobacteriales bacterium CG18_big_fil_WC_8_21_14_2_50_32_9
GCCAATGTTTTTGCACTAACTTATGGGTTAGATGTGGTTGGATTGCGTTATTTTAATGTATTCGGTCCCAACCAAAGTCCAAACGGAGCTTATGCTGCTGCCATTCCTTTGTTTATGGATGCTGTTTTAAAAAATAAATCGCCTTTTATAAATGGCGATGGGGAACAAAGTAGAGATTTTACTTTTGTCGAAAATGTAGTTCAAGCAAATATTAAAGCATTGTTTACTGATAAGGATGTGAAAGGAAGAGTAATGAACATCGCTTTTGGCGGAAGAACAACAATAAATGATCTATTTTTTAAGATAAGAAACATTGTTGGTAATAAAGTTGAACCTATTTATAGAGAAACTCGTTTAGGAGATGTGAAAGATTCGTTGGCTGATATTTCGTTAGCAAAAGAATTGATAAATTACCATCCTGATTTCTCTATAGAAGAAGGTTTAAAAATTACGATAGATTGGTTTAAAGTAAATTCAAAATAAGTGGGATTTTTTAGTAACATATTCAGTAAAAAAGAACGCTATTCAGCCATTGATTTTTCAGTGTTTAAAACAGATATGCACTCGCATTTAATTCCGGGTATTGATGATGGATCGCCAACCATGGAAACTTCCATTGAAATGATTCGGGAGTTTAAAGCTATGGGCTATAAAAAAATCATTACTACGCCTCACATTATGTGTGATTTTTATAAAAACACGCCCGAAAATATTCTAGGTGGCTTAGAAAAAATTCGTGCCAAATTAATTAAAAACAATATTAACATTAAAATAGAAGCAGCTGCTGAATACAATTTAGACGATGGATTGGAAACTTTAATTGACAACAAACAAATCTTAACTTTTGGAGATAATCATGTATTATTTGAATTACCTTTTATGCAAGAGCCTCGAAATTTTCAGGAAATTGTTTTTAAATTTCAAACCAATGGCTACAAACCTATTTTGGCTCATCCAGAGCGTTACAGCTTTTGGCATAAAAACTTTGAAAAATTTGAGGAATTAAAAGCAAAAGGAATTTTATTGCAATTAAATCTGCTTTCATTAACTGGGCATTATTCTCCTGAAGTAAAAAAAATTGCAGAACGAATGGTTGATGCCAATTTAATTGATTTTGTTGGTACAGATTGCCACAGAATGGAACATTTACTAACCTTACAAAAATTTGCAAATACCAAGTATTTTAATATTTTGGCAAATAGCACCCAATTAATGAACCCATTAATTTAATGAACAGTTAAGCTAATATTACGTTCAGCTATCATTTTCCGAAGATTAATTAAAGCGTAACGCATTCTCCCTAAAGCAGTGTTAATACTCACATTGGTTGATTCTGATATTTCTTTAAAACTCATATCATAATACATTCGCATCATTAATACCTCTTTTTGGTCATCTGGCAAAAATTTTATCAATCCTTTTATATCGCTATATGACTGCTTCGTTTCTAAATCTTGTTCAATATTTCTATCTGGACACTGAACAACATCAAAAATATCAAAATCATCAGTTCCTGAAGTAGTACTCATGCGATTAGATTTTCGATAATGATCCACAATTAAATTGTGAGCGATACGCATAACCCAAGGTAAAAATTTACCTTCATCATTGTATTTTTTTCGTTTTATAGTATTGATTACCTTAATAAACGTATCTTGAAAAATATCTTCCGCAAGTGCTTCGTTTCTTACTTTACAAACAATGTAAGTAAACACACCACTTTTATGTCGAGTAATTAATTCTTCAATAGCAGCTTCACTTCCTTTAATATAGGATTGAACTAACTCTTTTTCTGAAAGTTTGGAAAGTTTCATAATGCCCTCTCTTTTTTTGTTAGTAAATACAAAAACTTTTAAAAAACACAGCGAACCGATTTAAAAGTTTATTTAAAAAGAGTAAATATTTCTTATAGGCATTAAATTTTTAGAATTACAAATATAACAAACGAAACTTTTTAAAAAAAGTTACATAGCCGACAAATATAGCATTTTTTTTTAGAAATTTATTTATTCTGGAATTTTTGGATTGTTGGTATTATCCCCTCCCTTGTATAAAACAGAAAAAATAAACAACATCACAGCTGAAGATACAAAGATTATAAACAACGAACTTAAACTTCTTCTAACGATATGTTGAATGTCAATAATATCCCAAATAGCTAATAAAGAAAGTACTGTGAAGAAAAAAACTAATACAGCTAATAGTATGGCAATTCCTTTTCTGAACATAAAAAATTAATTTAATTTACCCAAAGGTAAGAAATAATTCTTTAGATATTAATAATCAACTTACTTTTATAATTACAATTGGTATAACTTTGAAAACCATACGAAATAAATTATATGCTTAAAAAAAAACACATTATTATTTTATTTTTTTTGTGTTACCTATCTCCTACTCTGTTATTAGGACAAATCAACAAAGGAAAAGTTTCATTTGAAATTGTTCGTGGTAAAATAGGTTTTTATGCAGACACCTATCGAGCTAGAAAAATTGGTGATGCAAAATTTGGTGATGGAATTGGTTTTTCTTCGCTTATATACTTACCTTTTCAATGGTCGGTAGATTATGCTAAAAATTTTTCTGATACTACTTCCTATCAAGGAGAATTTAATCAACGCTTATTTATCATTAAACCAACTGCTATTTTTAGCGTGAATGATAGAGTAAGTAATACCTCAGGTTTAGGCTTTCAATTGAGCATTCTAATTACAAAAAATTGGTACTTAGAATACATCACAGGTGTTGTATGGGTAGAAGCATCAAAAAAAGCAAACGATGGTTTAGACAGTGGTTTCAATGTTTTACAAGGCTTTTATATTAGTAAACCATTAAGTACTCATTTTACTTTTTCAGTGGGGTTTAATCATTTATCCAATGCACATATTTTTACTAGTGAATCGAGCCACGATAAACTTTTACTCGGTTTGAAATATATTTTTTAAACTTTTTTTTGCCAAAATCCACAACTTAAAACTATTTTTGAAAAACAAATCAATTTATATACAATGAAAAAAATTATAGCATTAACATTAGTTTCATTCACAGCTTTTGGTTGTGCTGAAATGACTTCCGTTTTAAATGAAGTAAACAACTCAACTAGCACGCCATCTCTCACAAATTCTGAAGTAATTAGTGGTTTAAAAGAAGCTCTAACTATAGGAACAAACAATTCTACAGCCTTAACATCAAGGTTGGATGGTTTTTATAAAAATCCTGAAATTTTTATTCCTTTTCCTGCTGAAGCAATAAAAGTAAAAGAAAAAGTAGAGGCTATTGGAATGAAAAAACAAGTAGATGAATTTGTGCTAACGCTGAATAGAGCTGCTGAAACAGCATCAAAAGAGGCTGCTCCCATTTTTGTTGATGCAATAAAAAATATGAGTATTGCTGATGGTTTTGCTATTTTAAAAGGTAATAATAACGCTGCGACACAATACCTCAGAGAAAAAACTTCAGCAAGCTTAAAAATAAAATTTAATCCTATTGTTAAAAATGCCATTTCTACTGTTGAAGTAACCAAATACTGGAATCCAATTATATCGGCTTACAACAAAATTCCTTTCACAGAAAAACAAAATCCAGATTTAGAAGATTATGTTACAACAAAAGCAATGGATGGTTTATTTTTAATGATACAAAAAGAGGAAGCTAACATTAGATTAAATCCTGCTGCTCGTGTTACCGATATTTTGAAAAAAGTTTTTGGAAGCTAATTAG
>PCUH01000020.1:3732-8623 GCA_002770955.1 Flavobacteriales bacterium CG18_big_fil_WC_8_21_14_2_50_32_9
ATTTTCAGTTCATCAAAACCTCGAACTCGAACATTCTGACTCAAACTCTCACTTTATGGACAGAGACTAATTAATTCAACATTAAAACACAAATGAACAACCCCTGGAAAACCTTAAAAAGCGAATTGAAGTACGAAAACCCTTGGATTGCTGTTACAGAACATCAAGTACTTGACGCTGGAGAAAATGATGGTATTTATGGAACAGTTCATTTTAAAAACATCGCCATAGGAATAATTCCTTTAGATGAAGAAAATAATACTTGGTTGGTTGGTCAATATCGCTATCCGTTAAATCAATACAGTTGGGAAATTTGCGAAGGAGGTGGAAAATTGGGCATCCCTCCTCTTGAATCTGCCCAACGAGAATTGTTGGAAGAAACAGGAATAAAAGCAAATCAGTGGAAAAAAATTTTGGATATGCACCTCAGCAATTCTGTTTCTGACGAAGTGGGAATCATTTATTTAGCAAAAGACTTAGCATATTTTGAACCTCAACCCGATGAGGACGAAGTGTTGCAACTTAAAAAAATAAGTTTTGATGAAGCTTTTGAAATGGTAATGAATGGAACAATTACCGACAGTCTTTCGGTTGCAGGAATTTTAAAAACCAAAATTTTATTGGATAAAGGAATTATTTAAATATAAATTTGTCTTTCATGTTCAACACCAAAAGAGATATTGTTTTTACCATTTTAGCAGGTATTTTCATTACCAATGCCGTAGTAGCGGAATTAATTGGTGGAAAAATCATTCAATTAGGTCCGTTTATTATGAGCATAGGTATTATTCCTTGGCCTGTGGTTTTTCTTACTACCGATCTCATCAATGAATATTATGGTAAAAATGGTGTGAAAAAACTGACGTTCATTACTGCTTCTCTTATTGCTTATGCTTTTATCGTCTTATTTTTCTCCATCAACATTCCTGCAGCAAAAGGTATTTCTGCTGTTACAGACGAACAATTTCAGGCTGTTTTTGGACAAAGCATGTGGATTATCTTTGCTAGTATTATTGCTTTTTTGGTTTCTCAATTTGTTGATGTGTTCATATTTTGGTTGCTAAGAAACAGAACAGGCGGAAAAATGATTTGGCTGAGAAGTACAGGTTCAACCGTAGTTTCTCAGTTAATAGATACGTTTATTGTATTAGGTATTGCTTTTTGGTTAACAGGTAAAATGAGTACAGATGAATATATAAATGCGGCCCTAACTGGATATACTTTTAAACTAATAATTGCTATTTTACTAACTCCGTTAATCTATTTAGGACATTATTTGGTAAACAACTACTTAGGCAAAGAACTTTCCGACCAACTCATAGAACAAGCTGCCAAAAATTCATTGAAGGATTAATTGAAATTGGGTTTATTTTTTTAAATATTTGAAAAAACCAATTCTTCTAAAAAGGAAACTAATTTTTTTTCATCTTTTGCCCCTCCAAAATCAGTTAGTGATGGAAGATTATGCATATAAAATTTTTGGGAATGAGCCATTTCTACAATGGTACTGGATAATGAATGTGGATATTTATATTTAGGATTGTATTCCTTTATAAAACCTGCAACTCTTACACATAAATCTTTATATGGTTTAAACAATTTATCCTGATTATCTTCTCTAACATGTTTGGTAAGAAATGACTTCGCTCCTTCCGCCATAACAATTTCATTGAGAATTTTTTCGCTGATGTAATCAATTGTAGTATCATCTTCCACAGGAGAAGACAGAAGTTGTATTGCTTTTTTAATTTTGATTTCGGGAGATGTTATATTGTTGGTTTGAAAAATCAATCGGTATTCCTGCCAACTCCAATACCAATCTACAATGTAAAGAAGTAAGCGGTGTTTGTTTTCAAAATAACGATAAATTCCCGCTTCGGTGGTCTTTATTTCCTTCGCTAATTTTTTAAATGTAAATGCTTCAAATCCAATTTTATGAATATGTATAATACTATGTTCTATAATCTTTCTACCTAATTCTGTTTCTTCGGGATTGCGGAGAAACAACTTTTCATTCATTTTTATTTTTAAAGGTAATTCCATCATTTGTTAATTTATCACAAAAGTAAGTATATTTTTTATGATAGTAATACTATTATTAAAAATAATATTACTATCTTTGTCCACGAATTTAAAAAACATCATTATGACACATCTCTTTAAAGACATCAAACACGATTTACCAGCGAGTATAGTCGTATTCTTTGTAGCACTCCCCTTATGTTTAGGAATAGCTCTTGCCTCAGGAGCACCTTTATTTGCTGGAATTATTGCCGGAATAGTTGGTGGTATTGTAGTAGGTATTGCTAGTGATTCTCCTTTGGGCGTGAGCGGACCCGCAGCAGGTTTAGCGGTTATCGTTTTAACCTCCATCGCTACGCTTGGTGGTTCTTGGGAAGCATTTTTAATGGCTGTTGTTCTTGCTGGAGTGATTCAACTCATTTTGGGTTATGCAAAAGCAGGTTTTATAGCCTTCTTCTTTCCTTCATCGGTAATTAAAGGAATGTTGACAGGTATTGGGCTTTTAATAATTCTAAAACAAATACCTCACGCTTTGGGTTGGGATAAAGATGCTTTTGGAGATGTAGAATTTTTTCAAGCAGATGGACAAAATACTTTTTCAGCAATTTTCAAAGCATTTGAATTTGTAACTCCAGGAGTATTAATGATAGCAGTTATTTCATTAGCTCTATTGATTTTTTGGGACACTGTATTAACTAAAAAGCATAAAATATTTGGGATGATTAATGGTCCACTTGTGGTGGTAGTTTTTGGAATTGTAATGTTTAATTTATTTCAAAGTAACATTCTTAGTTTCTCGTTAGCAGCCGACCAAGTAGTTAGAGTTCCAGTTCCTGAGAATTTATCAGGTTTCTTTAGCCAGTTCACTTTACCTGATTTTTCAGCAATTACAAATTTTGAAGTTTGGAAAATAGCAATTGTATTGGCAATTGTAGCTAGTTTGGAAACCCTACTTTGTGTAGAAGCAACTGACAAACTAGATCCTTACAAAAGAATTACACCAACAAACAGAGAATTAAAAGCCCAAGGATTAGGCAATGTAATTTCAGGTTTAATTGGTGGTTTGCCTGTTACACAAGTTATTGTTCGCAGCTCGGCAAATATTTCTTTTGGCGGTAAAACAAAAATGTCTGCAATTATACATGGATTTTTTTTACTGATAAGTGCCTTGACAATTGCAAGCATTTTGAATATGATACCCTTAGCAAGTTTAGCCGCCATACTTTTAATGGTAGGTTACAAATTAGCCAAGCCCTCTCTTTTCAGGCAGATGTATAAATTAGGTCATGAGCAGTTTATTCCTTTCATTGTTACTGTTGTTGCCATTCTTCTTACCGATTTATTAATGGGCATTACTGCAGGAATGATAGTTGGTGGTGGCTATGCCTTGTATCACAGTTATCGTAATTCTCATCACATGAAAGATGTTGTTACCTCTGAAAATGGGCAACAAATTTACCACATCGTATTAGCCGAGGAAGTTTCATTCTTTAATAAAGCTAGTGTTGTAAAAGCATTAAACAATATTCCTCCTAACTCAAAAGTGATTATTGACTGCACAAAATCCGTATCCATTAATTACGATGTTATAGAACTGATAATGAATTATGAGAGCAATGCCAAAACAAAAAATATCACCGTTGAAAAAATAAACTTTATTGAACCTGTTACATAGTAATTAAACTATTTAGAAACAATCAAAACCAAAATAAAATGAAAACATTAACAAAAGAAATGCAAACTGCCATTACACCTACAATGGCATTAGAATTATTGAAAGACGGAAACAAACGGTTTGTAAACAACCTAAAAATAAACCGTAATCTTTTGCAACAAGCCAATGAAACCTCAGATGGGCAACACCCTTTTGCAGTTATTTTAAGTTGCATAGACTCTCGAACTTCTGCAGAGCTTATTTTTGACCAAGGTTTGGGCGATATTTTCAGTGTACGAATTGCAGGGAACATCATCAACGAAGATATACTAGGAAGTATGGAATTTGCTTGTAAAGTAGCAGGTTCAAAAATAATTGTGGTATTGGGACACACCAAATGCGGAGCAGTAAAAGGAGCTTGCGATCATGTTGAAATGGGAAATCTTACCGCATTACTTAGCAAAATAAGACCTGCTGTGGATGATGAAACTTCTACAACTAAAAACCGCAATTCCAGCAATGCAGAATTCGTAGAAAATGTTTCAACCATTAATGTTAAGCGAACAGTTAAATCAATAATGCAACGCAGTCCCATCTTAAAAGAAATGATTGAAAATTGTGAAATAGGAATAGTAGGAGGAACACACGATATAACCACTGGATTAGTGACATTTTATTCCGAAACATTATCTTAAATTCTAAATTGGAAAATGATTGAGGTTGGTTTATAATTTATAAAAATTTACTAATACTCTGTAATTTAATGCCCTAAATCGCTCAACAAATTCTCTTTTTGTTTATTTTTGAAACATAAACGGATGTTTCGGTCATTGTAATGAAACAAATAAATCCTGAAATATGATGCAAAATAATACGCAATGGAAAGAAGAACTAGTGCTTATTACTTCCATCCTTGACAAAACGCCTTTAGAAAAAACCATCAAATGGGGTGCAGAAGTATTTACCTACAACGGAAATAACCCAGAAAATTAACTTCGTTGAACTCGCAAGCTCGGTTAAAGAATGATTCAATACAAACAATAAAATATTTAGACAAAGGAGATGGAATGTTTTTAACTTACGATTCCAAAGAATTTTCATTAACCGAAAAAATAAATAATCAAGAAAGATATACAACTTATTTAAGTGAAAAGGGGTTGATTTGGAATACGAATCCTAGAGAATATTATTATGAAAAACGAATAATAACAAAAA
>PCUH01000005.1:0-903 GCA_002770955.1 Flavobacteriales bacterium CG18_big_fil_WC_8_21_14_2_50_32_9
GGGATATAACGATAACGATGACAAACTGTTTTCTTCTATTCCTACAGTCGAACTTAAATTATTACAATTCTCACTAAAATACATCCAATAACTATAATTGATATTCATATTCCAATTATTTGTTGAATAACTAGCATTATCTACTTCTACACAAGTCAAATTTGAGTTGTAAGTTATGTTAAGAGAAGTAATATTAATATTATTACCATTTTTCATATTTAAACAACTCAGTTGGTTATTTGAACATGTAAGACCAATTAAGGAAGTATTTTGTGATAAGTCTAATTCAACAAGCTGATTACTAGAACAAATAAAATACTTTAAAGAAATATTATATGTAACATCCAAAAAATTTAATAAATTGCCATAACAAGATAAAAAAACTAAAGAAATATTTTGAGACACATCTAAACTAGTAAGTTGATTATAATGACAGTCCAATTCAACTAAAGAAGTATTATATGTAACATCCAAAGAATTTAATAAATTGTTATCGCAAACTAAAAAAACTAAAGAAATATTTTGAGTAATATCTAAACTAGTAAGTTGATTAAAACGGCAATCCAATACAACTAGAGAAGAAAAATCCTGAATTCCAGTTAAGTTGTTTATGTTTTGCCAACTAACATCCAGTTCTGTCACAGTATCAATATTAGCAGTAAGTACCACTCCATCAATTGGACCTGAATCCAATCCTAAATTTATCAATGCCTGCTCAAAATTAGGGTCTGGTATTGCAGTGGTTTGTGCAATACTTAGGTTAGAAAATAGGATAACCAATAGTAGTAAAAGCGTTGTTTTCATTATGTTGGGCGTTTAATAATGAATAATTACAATTTTGAGCTTATTAACATAACGAAGATATACATAATTAATGAGTTAAGCAAATATTTAAAAAAAATG
>PCUH01000005.1:1232-2253 GCA_002770955.1 Flavobacteriales bacterium CG18_big_fil_WC_8_21_14_2_50_32_9
AACAGATAGGTTCTTATTGAAGATACTTGCCATTTTTGAGCTATTTCATCTCCCACGAGCTTAACTTCCTCCTTAATTAATCGCACAAACTCATAAGAAATTGAGCTTATTATTAATCGGAAGAAGTTTGCTAAAAATCCATGATTGGAAAGTCGGTCAGAAAAGCACATATTTTTCACTTCTTTGATTCTGTTTTCACTCGTATCTCCTCTTTTTACATAAACATCAAAATATATTTCCCGAGCTTCTTTTTCTTCAATATTACTCACAAAGTGACGTATATTCATTCCTATTCCTGTACTTTCAACTTTGGCATAACATTTTTGCTGCTTATGCCAACTTTTAGCTTGATAAGTATGTGCCACAAAGTGTTGATGTTTTTTGCCTTGTTCAAGATAGAGTTTTCGAACTGCTTTTTCAGCTCTTGAAACTTTCTTTTTCAGCACATTATTACTAGCAATTCCCGTAACAAATAATAAGTTATATTTTTCAACTAGCTCATAAAAAGCAGCACAACTAAAACCGCTATCGGAACGAATGATGATTTTAATCTCAGGATATTTTTCTCTTATTTTCTGTACTATTCTTCTAAGAATACTAGCATACCATTTATTGGAATGACTATTTCCTGGTCTCAAAACAGGAAGAATGATTTGACCTGTTTCTCCATCATGAAAAAACAATTCGTTATACATAAACTGCTCGTAAAAACCATTAAACATGGTCAATTGTTGATTGCCATGAGTTGGGTCATCAGTAGCATCAACATCAATAATGATTTCATTACGACCTTTTAAACTTTCTACATAACGGTCTATAAAGTTATAGCATAACGCAAAAATACTTGCTTTGTCGAAACAATTTTCAAACCTTGATATGGTCGGCTGTGAAGCTAAATCACCCTGAAGAACATCTTTAAATAATGGGTCGTTTTTCAGATGTGTTACATCGTTAACATCTTCATACCCCTGAATCATCATAAATACGCGTTGCTTTAATTGAGCATATCTGCTATAAATAG
>PCUH01000005.1:2273-3125 GCA_002770955.1 Flavobacteriales bacterium CG18_big_fil_WC_8_21_14_2_50_32_9
TATCTCGATAAAATATTATATTTTTGGTACTCATAATTGGGTGCGTTAAAAGTGTTTTTTTGTTTGTTTTAGAGCTTTAAAAATAACACTTTGCACCCTTTTATACAAATTTTCTATGAATTTTTCGGGTTAAATCAAGCACGTGTCCGCCTCAGGTGTGATGAATTTAGTAAACCTTTTTCAATACAAAATTTTTTTACACTACTATATTTCTAACTTTTATTTACCACAAGCGAGACGTTTGCGGCAGCTTACGGATAAACTAAACTTAATAACTATGAAAAAACCTAACAGATTTCAAAAACCTGTTAGGTTTAGTGTTTTAAACTATCCTAAAAACGGATAAATCAACAGACAGGTTGAGAGCTAATTATTTACTCAGCAAGAATTTTCTTTTTCTCCGCTTCATACTCTTCTTTTGTTATTAGTTGTTTCTCATAAAATTGTTTTAACTCTACTAACTTTTCTTCTTTAGTTTGTTGAGTATTTGGTGTGTCATTTTTGTTTATAGAAGAGTTTTCCGGAACTAACTTTTTATCCAATTCAATAGCAACTGCTTCTGCAATTGCGTCAATATCAAATTTCCCTTTATAAATAATTGTGGCAACAACAGTTCTGTTATTATTCAAATCAATAATTTCTGCTGTAAAATCACTATATTGCATTGTGTATCGAGCAATGGAATACAAATATCCGTAATCCATAACCAAAAGATACTGTGAATTGTCTTTAACTGTAAATTTTTTAGTTACAAAAGCATTTTTAAACATTGTAGAAATGTTTTCAAACCCGTGTTTGTCTGGATTTTTACGGTCAAAAGAAATTGTAGTAGTCTTATCAAAATTTTCAGTA
>PCUH01000128.1:0-4919 GCA_002770955.1 Flavobacteriales bacterium CG18_big_fil_WC_8_21_14_2_50_32_9
TAGGGGAGTTTGAAGTTAGGAGTTTAAATTTTAACAAATAATTAAATATAACATGGACAATAAAGAATTTAGCAAATTATTAGAAGTTCGTACGAGAAAATTTGCTGTTACTATTATCAAATTATCTTCAAAATTACCAAACACTCCTGAAGGTTTAGTATTAAGAAACCAACTTACTAAATCAGGAACAAGCATTGGGGCAAACTATAGAGAAGCGAACAGAGGAAGAAGTACTGCTGACTTTTATAATAAAATAAAAATTAGTGAAAGTGAGGCAAGTGAAACTGTATATTGGTTAGAAATTATTGATGAATTAAATTGTATAGATGAAAATCTGTTTAAACCTGTTTATAACGAATCGAATGAATTATTAGCAATTTTCACAACCATCAAAAACAAATTAAAAACTAAATAACTTATAAGTAATCCTAAGTACTCAAGGCACTTATAAGTACTTTTAACTATATAACTTAACCCCAACTTATAAGTACTCAAGGCACTTATAAGTATTCCTAAGTACTTCATATATGAAACATTCAGGTACCCTTTTAAAAATGCACTCTCAACTTCAGGATACGGTGCAATACCATTTGCCGATTGGTGATGAATTGGTTTATCTTAACGAGTTGATAGGTCAAACTATTAAGTTGACTTACGAAAATGCCATTTACTGCATAAAATGTGGACGAAAAACGGTAAAATCGTTTAATCAAGGATTTTGTTACCCTTGTTTTAGAGATGCTCCAGAAGCTGCGGATTGGATTATAAATCCAGAAAAATCGCAAGCTCATTTAGGCATTGAAGATAGAGATTTAGCATACGAACAAGCCGTTCAATTGCAGCCTCATATTGTATATTTATCACTAACAAGTGGAATAAAAGTAGGTGTTACCAGACATACACAAGTGCCTACACGTTGGATAGACCAAGGAGCTTCACAAGCTATAAAATTGGCAGAAACACCTAATCGTTATTTAGCTGGAATGATAGAGGTTAGTCTGAAACAGCACATGGCAGATAAAACCAATTGGCAACAAATGCTTAAAAACTTACAGCCCAACATTGATTTACTTGCCGAAAGAGATAAAGTTAGAACCTTGGTTGACCAAGCATATCATGAATACTTGCTTTCCGATAGTGAAATAATAAACATCAATTTTCCTGTTGAAAATTATCCTGTAAAAGTAAAAAGTATAGGTTTTGAGAAAGTACCTGAGTACGAAGGAAAGTTGGTAGGGATTAAAGGACAATACCTGATGTTTGAAAATGGCATTGTACTCAATATTAGAAAATATAGCGGATATGTTGTAACTTTATCTCTTTAAATACAAACCTAACAGGTTTAACATAAATCAAAAGCTAACAAAATGAAAAATATAACCCTTAGCCTTTTACTTATTTTAATATCCTATCATTTAAAAGCACAGTCTGGAGGATATGGTTGGACAGTATCAGAAAAACAAACTATGCCTATGCCTGTATCTAACAATGCCGTTGCATTAGGCTTTGACGCTAATGCTAAAGCTTATATGTATTCTTTTGGCGGGATAGATTCCACTAAAATTTGGTCAGGAATTAACCTAAAATCATTTCGTTATGATATTGCTAATGATGTATGGGATACCTTACCCAATCTACCTGATACATTAGGTAAAATTGCAGCAGGTGCAAGCTATATAGATAGTATTATTTATATTATTGGAGGCTATCATGTTTTTGCCAATAGCAATGAAATATCTTCCAACAAAGTTCATCGTTTTAACACCCGAACAAATAGTTATATGACAGATGCAACTCCAATTCCCGTTGCAATTGATGATCATGTACAAGCAGTTTACAAAGACAGTCTTATATATGTAGTAACAGGTTGGAGCAATACTACTAATGTACCAAATGTTCAAATTTATGATGTACAAAATGATACTTGGCTAATTGGAACATCAACACCAAATAATAATACTTACAAGTCTTTTGGAGCAACAGGAACAATTTTAGGCGATACACTTTATTATCATGGTGGAGCCAGCACAGGTTTTAATTTTCCTATACAAAGCTCGTTAAGAAAAGGCTACATCAACCCAACTAATCCAACCCAAATTACATGGACAAGTGCAACAACTTCTTTTTTTACTTATCGGGCTGTTGCATTTCCTTTTGACAATGAAATATGTTTTTTAGGAGGATCTTCCACAACGTATAATTTTAACGGAATAGCCTACAATGGAAGCGGAGGGGTTGCTCCAAGAAATAAACTTTCGACTTATGATATTTTTTCAACTCAATTTACCGATTCTATTCCATTATTAAACGAATTTGGACTTCCTTTTCAGGGTGTTATTCCAATGGATTTAAGAGGAATTGCTTTTGATTTTAACATAGGAATTTTTTTATGTGGTGGGATGTTAGAAAATCAACTTGTTTCTAATAAAACTTTTCAAATTACTTTCTCCGTTTTAGATGCAATCAATGAAAACAGAACCATTTTATTTAAAACATTTCCAAATCCAACCAATCAAACAGTAAGATTAGTTTTTGAAGATACGCAACAAAAAACACTAGAACTAACCGATTTGAGTGGAAAAAGTATATTTATACGAAACACTTCAGAAAAAGAATTAAATTTAGATGTTTCTTCCTATCCAAAAGGAATTTATTTATTGAAAGTGATGTCCAACAATAAAATAGGAATGCAAAAAATTATAATCCAATAAATATTTAAAAACCTGTTAGGTTTATTTCAAATACCTAAAATCTTGGTTATTTTTAATTTGTTGCAATGCTTCATAAATCAATTTAATTACGTTTTCTACATCATCTCTATGCACCATTTCAACAGTAGTGTGCATATAACGCAATGGCAAAGAAATTAAAGCAGAAGCAACTCCACCTGTTGCATAAGCAAACGCATCGGTATCGGTTCCTGTAGCCCTAGAAGCTGCTGCTAGTTGATAAGGAATTTTATTTTTTTTAGCTGTTTCTTTAATCAATTTTAATAAATTATTTTGAACTGCTGGTCCAACCGTAAGTACTGGTCCTTTTCCGGCATGGTTATCACCATTTTCAATTTTGTTTATCATAGGGGTTTGGGTGTCGTGGCAAACATCTGTAACAATAGCTACATTAGGTTTAATGTTTTGCACCATCATCTCAGCTCCTCTCAAACCTACTTCTTCTTGAACGGAATTAGTGATGTATAACCCAAAAGGTAATTTTACTTTATTTTCTTTTAATAACCGAGCTACTTCAGCTATCATAAATCCACCAACACGATTATCTAACGCTCTACCTACAAAATATTTTTTGTTAAGCACCATAAATTCATCTTCATACGTAATAACATCTCCTACTGAAATACCTAATTTTCCAACTTCTTCTTTTGTAGTGCACCCACAATCTAAAAAAATATTGTTGAGTTGAGGAGCTTCTTCTTTTCCATCTTTACGTGTATGAATAGCAGGCCAACCAAAAACAGCTTTAACAATTCCATTTTCAGTATGAATATTTACTCGTTTGGAAGGTGCAATTTGATGATCAGAACCACCATTTCTTCTTAAGTAAATAAATCCATTTTCATTAATATAATGCACAAACCACGAAATTTCATCCGCATGAGCTTCTATCACAACTTTGTAAAGAGCTTTTGGGTTGATAACTGCAGCTACTGAACCATAAGTATCCACAAAATACTCATCTACATAAGGTTTAATGTAGTCTAACCACATTTTCTGTCCAGCTGATTCAAAACCTGTTGGAGCTGGATTATTGATGTAATTTTCTAAAAATTTTATTGATTTTGTTGTTAAAATGGATGTTGTTGCCATGATGTTAGTTTAAAGTTTAGTCGGCAAAACTACTCCTTTTTAAGGAAAAACACTACTTTTGAAATAGATGAATACAGACAAATTATATCTTTATCGATGTCTTGAACTGGCAAAGAATGGATTAGGCAATGTAGCTCCTAACCCAATGGTTGGTTGTGTAATTGTTCTCAATGATAAAATTTTAGGAGAAGGTTATCACCAACAATTTGGAGAGGCTCACGCTGAAGTTAATGCCATAAATTCAGTAAAAAACAAAGAATTACTTTCACAAAGTACATTGTATGTTAATTTAGAACCGTGTGCTCATTTCGGAAAAACACCTCCTTGTGCTGATTTAATTATCAAAAACAACATCAAAAAAGTGGTGATTGGATGCACGGACACGTATTCCGAAGTAGCCGGAAAAGGGATTGAACGACTCAAAAATGCTGGAATTGAAGTTGTTGTTGGTGTGTTGGAAGAAGAAAGTATTGCCCTGAATAAACGATTTTTTACGTTTCATAATAAAAAACGTCCTTACATTATTTTAAAATGGGCTGAAACCAACGATGGATATATTGATATTGACCATAATGGCAATGAAGTTGACAATTGGATTACCTCTCCCCTTTCAAAAAAATTAGTACACAAATGGAGAAGTGAAGAAGCTGCCATTATGGTTGGAACCAACACAGCCCTAAACGATAACCCTCAATTGAATGTAAGGGAATGGACAGGTAAAAACCCACTAAGACTCGTTTTAGATTTGAATTTACGTTTGCCTACAACACTTCATTTATTTGACAAAAAAATTCCTACATTGGTTTTTAATTATAAAAAAGATTCAACTGAGGAAAATTTAGAGTTGATACAACTTAACAATTCTAAGCCATTAGTTCCTCAATGTTTGGAAGTATTACACAAAAAAAACATTCAGTCTGTTATCATTGAAGGTGGAGCTAAATTGTTGCAAAGTTTTATTACTGAAGGTTTGTGGGATGAAGCTCGAGTTTTTATAGGAAATAAAACTTTTAATAAAGGTTTGAAAGCCCCACAGCTGAATATCTCCCCCACTTCTAAAGAAAAAATAAGTGATGATGTTTTATTGATTTATAAACA
>PCUH01000128.1:4953-7638 GCA_002770955.1 Flavobacteriales bacterium CG18_big_fil_WC_8_21_14_2_50_32_9
TATTATCAACTTCAAAAGCTTTTTCGAAATAATAAATGGTGTTAGGCATTCCATCTGCTTTAAGCGAATAGAGATTAGCAATACTTACATAAAGTGATTTGGAGTTCTCTATTTTTCCTATTAAACCTTTTAATAATAAAATACTTTCTTCCACTTTATTAGATTGTTGGGCGAGCTGAGTAAAAGTTTCAAAAAAAGCCCCATTTTGAGAGTTGATTTCAATCATTTTAGCATAATGATAAAGCGATTTTTCAGGTTGCTGCAATTTGTTGTAAGCAAAAGCCAAATTAGTATGGGCTTCCAAATAAGTTGAATCCATTGCAACTGCCTTTTCACAATACATAATTGCAGTTGGATAATCTTGCATAAAATTCAAATAAGTAGAACCTAAATTATTGATGGAAGTTAAGTAGGTAGAATCTATTCTCAACGCTTCATTATAATGATGGATAATTTTGTGAATGTCATTTTTTAAGGTTGGATTATTTGGATTTGTCCTTAGTTTTTGAGCTACCATCGGATATAACGTATTGGCGATTAGTGCATGTGCTTTTGCCGACTCTGTTAAATGCTCAATGTCATTTTCATAGAGCGTTAGTTTATCATGCCAATCAGGATTTCGGGCAATTGTTCGAGCAGAATAAGCTGTAAAAACCAATATAAAAACCAATATAAATGATGTAGGTAATTTTACTCCCACTGTTTGTGAAGCTATATCAATTTTAAATAGTTTTAGCAGTAAATAACCAACAACAATGCAAAATCCTAAGGAAAATGTGTAAGTAAATCTATCTGCCACTATTCCTACAATAGGAAAAACAACATTATTTACACCAAGCATTACTCCAAACCAAAGCACTATTCCTAATCCGATTACTTTTCTTTTCAAAAACTGAATAAACCCATAAATACCCATAGGAAAAAAGAAAAAAATGGCTGTCCAAACTTGCCAATTAGAAAAATTTGCCATTGGAATTTGATTGTAACCATAGTAAAAAGACATTTTTATTGGAAAAACTAACATTTCTAAATAGAACCAAGAACAGTATAAACCTACCATAATTCGATTTGTTAATGTGCCTTCATAAAACAATGGATTTTCAAAATACAATAATTCACGGGTAGATTTTCCAGTAAGTAAACCTTTTTTCATTAATATAAAAATGATGAAAATTCCTATAATGGATAAAATAATTGCTCCTATTTTTTTATAGTTGGTTTTTGCAAAATACAAAACAACAGGTGCCATTCCTAGAATTGCTATTGCATTTTTTTTAGATAAAAAAGCAAATAATGTTGCAATAATTGCAAATAGAATGAATTTTAACTTGTATGTTTCTGTGTAAGTAACAAAATATTTTAATGCTAAAATAATTCCTAATTGCATAAATAATTCATCTCTACTTTTAATATTCACAACAGGTTCTGTATGGAGCGGATGCACAATGAAAAGCAAGGTAATTACCAATGGCAAGAGTAAATTATAATCTTTAAAAATATGTTGAAGTAAGGAATAAAGCAATATGCAAGTAAGTATATATAGCAATAAATTAATAAAATGACTAATATTAGCTTGGGTTAATAAATCCTTTTTTTCTTTTTCTTGTTTAGTTTGACTTGCTGGTAGTTTTCCAAAAAGTTGTTTTTCAATAGCAAAAGAAGCAATGACCATTGGTCTGTATTCGTATTCTTGCTTTCCTAGTGAATATCTCGATTTAAAAATTTCAGGAATGGCTTTTACTCCATGAGAAACTAATACGTTATCCGCTACCATATCATCATCTAAGGCATATTCATTGTTGAGGCTATTTCCGTAAATAATGAAGGTTAAAGTAGTAAATAAGATAAAAATCCTTCGGTTAGTGAATATGGATAGATTTAGTTTCATTACAAGTTAAAAGTAAAAATATAAATTTTATTTTTCATTAAATTCATTAATGATTTTGTTTTTTAATATTGTTGTAAAAGCAGCTTTTCCATGTTCATTCATGTGATGGGAATCAAAAAAATAATCATGCCTATCTAAGTATTTTTTCTCAAAGTCCCAAATAGGTATGTTATGCTCTAATAAGATTTTATCTTGAGGGGGATTGTTGAGCATTTCTTCCCCGCAAAACTGTTTAAGGGTATTTAGATAATAATCAGTAACAGGATATTTAATCCCTATAACTTTTATTTGATGAGATTGGCATAGTTCAATGGTTTTCCCAAAATAGATTAAAGCATCCTCATAATATAGGTTTTTTGGATTGTTAGATAATAATTTGTGCTTAATAAATAGTTCTGTATTAGTTTGTTTTTGTGTTTCAGAAAAGTCAGAAAACTTCTGTCTCCCTTTTTTTGTTTTAACCATATTATTTTTTTTCAATATAGTTTTTAATTCTATATAAGGGAAAAAACTATAAAGATTTGATTTTAAATAAACGTCATAATTAATTATTCCAGCATCTAAAAGTTCTTTGTAGTTTATATATTTTCCATAAAAAAAATAGTTTTCGTTACGATTAAAATAGTTTGCAGAAAACCTAGTAATGTCTGTTTGTAGAAAAATATATTTAGGTTTTAAATTTAGATGTTCAAGTAAATATTTTAATCGAAAATGAGTAAGAATTGGGTTTTCACCATAAAATGATAACTTAAATGATTTTTTTATCTTTTGCTCATCAATACATCTGGTTGGATGAG
>PCUH01000236.1:0-1279 GCA_002770955.1 Flavobacteriales bacterium CG18_big_fil_WC_8_21_14_2_50_32_9
AAATTTATTTGTTTGTTTATTCTGAATCTGTTCAACATCAAAAAGTGTAGTTAATTTTCTATCCACTCAATCTTTCCTGATTCAATCTGTTTCTTTTCAGCTTCCTTTCGTTGAGTAACTTTTGCAGAATATCCCAAAGTATAAATAATACCTACTCCTAGTGATGCGGAAAACAATTGATCTATAGTATAACTATTAGGATAAAATTTTACAATGTTATTAGAACTAAAAGGATCCTCACTAAGATTAAGTTCCTTTTTAACTAAATTAATAGCTGGCTCAAAGTAAAGGCTAATTTTATCAGTTAATAAATATTCAATAGCTATTTTGGGTGATACGTTAAATCTAGTATCTGTTTTATTAGTAGTAATAACTCCTTCAATCATATCCTGTTGTGCGGGAGAATTTGAATTGTAGTTTTTTTCTACTGGATCTTTCAATCGGATAACATGACTGAAAGAATAAATCCTAACCCCTAGATTAAGTCCCATTGATAGTTTAATTTTATCTGTTTTTACAAAGTATAGATTCCCCTCAATGAGAATAGGAATTACAGTAAGGTTTCCAAATTCCTCAGTATATTCACATGAACTACAAGATCTATTTTTTGAGGATTTTAAATCGCTATCTAATCTAAATAGAGTCAATCCTTTACCTTTTGATGTTTTTTCATTAGGGGGAAATGAATGATAACCGACACTCAATCCTAACGAAATTTTCTTCCACTCATAAAATCCACCAACTTTTATTCCTAAAGTAGGTTTATAACCAGGATTTCCTTCAGGAGTAATAGGGATTTCAAGACTTTGGGTCGCCATCAATTTAAATTGAGCTTTTCCAACAACACCAATACACAGTATTGCTGTTACAAGTACTACTTTTAATTTATTTTTAAATTTGGGCATCATATTCATCTTATTTTAAATTTACACGAGTTAAACTGCCAGTTTCTGTTCCTTTTGTCATAGGTTTAGTAAAAACTTCAAACACAACTTCATATTTACCAAAAGAGGTACTATTAAAAATGTTAAATTTATTTGTTTGTTTATTCTGAATTTTTTCAACATCAAAAAGTGCTGCTTTATTTATTTTTCCTGAGGTAGTATTTATTTTATGAGCCATCAAATAACCGTGATTACCATCGTCATTCAATTCAGCAGGAGTTTTATTGGAAGGAAGTGTTAGATTTTTTAATTGATCTACAAAGAAAATATAAATCTCACCATCTCCTTCATGCAGTTTAAAAGACAAACCTCTTCTGCGTAAACCTAAGAAATCA
>PCUH01000236.1:1357-2721 GCA_002770955.1 Flavobacteriales bacterium CG18_big_fil_WC_8_21_14_2_50_32_9
AATACATCGTTATACAACATGTGTTCACTTATTGTGGAAGTAAATACTGCTCCACCAGGTATTGGAAGAGGAATTACATAATTTCTAAAAATGGGTGTTTGCTGCTCACCAATCAAAATCATTCCTCCATCTTTGTCAAGTATTAAATGCTCTGGAGTTAGACTTTTCATTGAAGGCTTCCATTTACTTCCATATCTCCTTAACATAGAATTATTAAAATTAACTTTACTTTGTTTAAGGTTTTGATGCACTATTTCAGTTGGAATAGATAACGTATCTATCTTTCGAATAGAATCTAGTATGTTGAATTTGAATATACCGCTAGGTTCGTTAAATTTGGATAACCTTCCAACAACCGATGAATATCCTGCAACAATAAGTTGTTCATTACTAATTGGGAAGAATTTAAAAGAATTGATATGATATCCAGAATCTAATTCAATTTTAGATTTACTGTAGATTCCTGTTGTTGTTCCTATTTTAAAAATCTCTATATCATAATTAATAGCTCCACTTGCTGTTATTTTAAACATGGGTCCGTATTTATCTCCGTTTTTTCTGCTTTTTTTATTTCTATAAACATACGAAGCCAAATAAATATTATGCTGACTGTCAATTGCAAAATCAACATTTTCTATTTGAAGTCCACTATAAGGCATTTCAATTTCTTTTTCCGAAACTAAATTAAAATCACGGTCAAAAACTTTATAACCTATCGCAACATTCGCAATTAATTCCTTTTTCTTTTTTTTATATTGAACCACAAAACGATCTTGATCTAAGGTGGAACTAAAATCGAAATTATCTACAAAATCATGCTTTGACAAAATTGCTGTTACATTTCCTTTTACAGTCATCAGTAGCTTCGTTTTTTCAAAAGAACAACTATCTACATTAATTTCTTTCATGTATAATTTTTCTTCAATTATTGTATCATTGTCAATGAGAGAGGAGTAGAAAAGATAGATGCGATTATTGAATTTCAGCACATCTTCTACCTGAACATTTTTAGGAAATCCTTGAAAATTTTTTGATTTGATTAATGTAAGTGAATCAAGACTAAAGGTTTGTAAAATGATGTTCTCTCGGTAAAAATTAACTACGAGCATAACATCATCAAGTGTAAAGTACTTTTTAAACCCCGTTGAAAAACCCTGATAATTTCTACCAGAACTGATGCCTGTTTTTTGTCCTTTTACTGCCTGAAAAAGCACTAAAAAAAGCACTAAAATAATTGTTTTATTTAATTTCATTTCAAATTTATTTTAATTAAACACTAAGGTTAACAATATTATTTACAATATTTGTGTCAAATAAGGTATGAAATTAAGCTAACTTAATATCCTTATTATTGCAAATGTAAC
>PCUH01000236.1:2849-21187 GCA_002770955.1 Flavobacteriales bacterium CG18_big_fil_WC_8_21_14_2_50_32_9
TGGAGAAAAAGTAGTTGTTTTTGAACAACATTATGTTCCGGGTGGGTTTACACATAGTTTTAAAAGAAAAAATAATGCTCAATGGGATGTTGGCGTTCATTATGTGGGCAATGTAGGCGAAGAAGGTTCTCTCAGAAAATTATTTGATTTTTTAACAGGTAAAAAACTCGAATGGGAATCGATGGGAGAAACTTACGATGTGGTTTATATTGGTAATGATAAATATGAGTTTAAAGCAGGAAAGGAGAATTTTAGAAAACAGCTTAAAATATATTTTCCTAACGAAACAAAAAGCATAGATGTCTATTTAAAACTGATAGATAGAGCCAATAGAATGGGAAATGTATTTTTCTTTGAGAAAATATTTAAACCTATTTTAAGCCAATCATTAGGATGGTTGATAAGAAAAAGATATGAGGTCTATTCAAATAAAACTACAGCAGAAGTATTAAGTAAAATCACATCAAACAAAAGATTGTTGGCAGTACTTTGTGCTCAGTGCGGAAATTACGGACTAACTCCAAAACACAGTAGTTTTGCTGCACATGCTATGGTTGTTGGTCATTTTATGGAAGGAGGTTATTATCCAACAGGTGGTGCAAGCCAAATTGCTAATAAAACAATAGATACATTAAATGAAAACGGAGGAGCAGTTTATATTAATGCAAAAGTAGATGAAATAATTATTGAGAAAAACCGAGTGCAAGGAGTGAAAATAGAAGGTACATTTATTCCTTGTAAAAGTGTTATAAGTAATGTTGGTATAACCAATACATTCACTAAATTACTTTCAGAATCAGCAAGAAAAAAGTGCAACATCGATTTAAAAAATGTTTCGCCTTCTAGTGCTCATTTGTGTTTGTATTTAGCATTAACAAAATCTGATGCAGCATTAAACTTACCAAAACACAATGTTTGGTATTTCGATAATGAAAACATTGATGCTACGTTTGATGAAATTACGCTTAAAAATGCACCAGAAAAATTTGCCTATATTTCTTTCCCCTCAGCAAAAGATTTACTTTGGCAAGAAGAACATCCAAATACAGCAATTATTCAAGCATTATCAGTAGGAAATTACGAGTGGTTTAAGCAATATGAAAATTCATCATGGATGAAACGAGATGAAGCTTATGTTGAAATAAAAAAAGATTTTGAAAATTCAATGTTAGAAAGGCTCTACACCTTATTTCCTCAAATTAAAGGCAATATATTAATTACAGAAGTTTCAACTCCTTTATCAACCAAGCATTTTTCAAATTATCAACATGGTGAAATTTATGGATTAGAACACACACCAACTCGTTTTTCACTTCCATTTCTTCGTCCCGAAACTAAAATAAAAGGATTAAGGCTCACGGGACAAGACATTACCTTGGTTGGAGTTGCAGGAGCAATGCTTTCTGGAATGTTGTGTGCCATCACTATTTTAAAGTTTAGAGTGGCAGCTCTTTTTAAAGAAATGGGGCAGTAAGGTTCATAATTAGAGTCTGTCTTTAAAGTCGGCAGTCTTCCCCCGATAGTTATCGGGGTCAGTCAGCAAAGGTTTCTGTAATGTATTGCTTTTTGCTCTTTGTCTATAATTATTTCTAATAATAGTCTTAATTTTGCAACATTATGAAAATAAGTTTTTTTGTATCAATTGTTTTATTTGTTTTTTTTTCGAGCCAGTTACCTGCTCAAGAAAAAATGGATAAACAGCATTTTTATAAAATAATTTCTTCTGAAAATTTGGAGTTGATTGATGCCGAAATCATTAAAATGAATACATCTTCTAAATCAACATTTAATCCTTATAAAGGAGCTTTATTAATGAAAAAGGCAGGATTAGAAAAAAATCCAGCAGTAAAATTAAAATTTTTTAAAGAAGGAAAACTATTGCTTGAAACAGCCATAGACAATGATAATCAAAATGTAGAATTACGCTTTTTAAGACTAATGATACAGGAAAATGCTCCAAAATTTTTAGGTTATCATTCAAACATAAATGAAGATGTAAATTTTATTCAAGAAAACATTAGCCAACTTTCCGCAGTACTGAAAAGCATACTACTTGATTATTCCAAAACATCAAAAGAAATCAATTCCGATAGCTATCGGAATAGAAACCAGCTTTAATGAATAAAAAAGTATTATTTCTATATTTTACACAGTCAGGGCAGTTGGGAGAAATTGTAAATAAATTCTCACAACCTTTTCAAGAAGCAGGTTTTTTATGTGATGTTGTGCGTGTTTTTCCTGAAAATGCTTTTCCTTTTCCATGGAAAATGGATCAGTTTTTTGAAGTAATGCCAGCAAGTGTGATGGAAAAACCAACCACTTTAAGTCAGATGAGTTTTAAATACGATAAATATGATTTGATTGTGTTTGCTTACCAACCGTGGTTTTTATCACCAAGCATTCCTGCAACATCATTATTTTTCAACGAAGAACTAAAAAAAAGAATTAAAGATACGCCAGTTGTTACGTTAATAGGGTCAAGAAATATGTGGATTAGTGCTCAGGAAAAAATAAAAAGACAACTAAAAAATGTTGGAGGATTGCTTAAAGGAAACATTGTTTTGGTTGATAAACATAGTAATTTAACAAGTTTAGTTACTATAATTTATTGGATGAAAACTGGAAAAAAAGACAAATACCTAGGTGTTTTCCCTAATCCAGGGGTAGCCCCAAGCGACATAGAATCTACAAAACTATATGGAGAAACAGTAGTGGAAGCTGTAGAAAACAATACATTAAACAAACTACAAGAACAGTTGATAGAGCAAAAGGCAGTTGAAGTGAAACCAAATTTAATGTTCATAGAAACTCGTGGAGCTATGTTATTTAAAATATGGGCAAATTTCATTGAAAAGAAGAAAAACAAAACTTTTTGGTTGCGGATATTCAAATATTATTTGTTTATTGCAATTTTTCTTGTTGCACCTATTGTTATAATAATAAATACACTTATTTTTAAACCTTTCATAATTAATAAAATTAAACATAAAAAAAATTACTTTTTACAAACAGAATTAGCGTGAAATGAAGAACGGTAACAATAATGTATATATTAATAAATCAGCTATTTACTTGCCAAATCAACCTGTTTCAAATGACGAAATGGAAGATTATCTTGGAATAATAAAAGAGATAAAAACAAGCTCAAAAAAAATTGTTTTACGCAATAATGGAATAAAAAATCGTTATTACGCTATTGATAAATCAGGAAAAGCAACCCATACAAATGCTGAAATGACAGCATTAGCAGTTAGAAAATTAGTTGAAGACAACACCAATGAGTTAAAAAATGTGGAGCTATTAGCTTGTGGCACATCATCACCAGATCAAATGATGCCTTCGCATGGAGTAATGGTACATGGTTGGTTGCCAGAAACTTCTGCAATAGAAGTAGTTTCACCTTCAGGAAATTGTTGCTCAGGAATGCACGCACTAAAATATGCCTACCTTTCCATAAAATCTGGTGAGGTTGAAAATGCAATTTCAACGGGTTCAGAAAGATTATCAAGAGTGTTAAGGGCCGACACCTTTAATGAAGAAGTGGAACAACTTATTCAATTAAAAAAAGACCCATTCATCAGTTTTGAAAAAGAATTTTTGCGTTGGATGTTATCCGATGGTGCTGGAGCATTTTTCCTTTCTAATAAAAAAAATGAAACAGGTTTGAGCATACGAATAGATTGGCTAGAAAGTGTTTCTTATGCACATGAAAAGGAAACTTGTATGTATATGGCAAGTGAGAAATTGGAAGACGGAACATTGAAAGGATATATGGACTTTGATGCTGAAGAAATTATCTCCAGATCTGTGCTTAGTATGAAACAAGACACAAAATTATTAGGTGAAAATATTGTGCATTTAGGATTTGACAAATTGAAAACAATATGTGAAAAACGAAATTTCAATGTTGATGAAGTGGATTATTTTTTACCACATCTTTCCAGCGAATTTTTTCGTTCAAAAATAGCTCAGAAATTAATTAAAAACCAAATGGAAATTCCTGCAGAGAAGTGGTTTACCAATTTAAGTGCTGTTGGTAATGTTGGTGCAGCGTCTGTTTATCTAATGATAGATGAGCTTATTAATGCTGGAAAACTTAAGTCAGGAAATAAAATTATGCTTGCAGTTCCTGAAAGTGCTCGATTTTCTTATGTTTTTGGATTATTAACCGTTTGTTAAATGAAAAAAAACAACATTCCACAAGATAAAAGTGCCTTAGAAAATTATACAAAAGACATCTGTTATGCCTTGGATGAAAAGGGCAATTATACCACCGTTGCCAGTAGTGGATGGGAAGTGAAATCAACAGCATTGGATGTTACTTGGAATGAAATAAAAGAAAGAATTTCCAACATTAAAAACAAAGTAATTGAAGGAGAAGTAAGTCCTATTCTTTTTTTTATGGAAGTTAAATTAATGGATATAAAAACATTAGCAGCCTATACAGGATTTTGGTCATGGCAAGTAAAAAAACACCTAAAACCAGCTAATTTTAAAAAACTATCTGAAAAAAAATTACAAAAATATGCTTCGGTTTTTGAAGTTAGTGTTGAAACATTAAAAACAATGGAGCTTGATGAAAATAAACTTTAATCACATACAAACAGCTCATTGTGAGAATGGAGTTACTGTAAATTTACTTCAACATGCTGGGGTTCCTCAAATCACTGAACCGCTTGCTTTTGGTATAGGCTCAGGATTATTTTACATTCATATTCCATTTTTAAAAGTAAATAATGGCCCAGCAATATCTTTTAGAACGATGCCCGGCTTGATTTTTAAAAGAACTTGTAAAGCACTTCAAATACCAGTTGTTCGGCAAAAATTCCGTTCAAAAGAGGAAGCCCAAAGGGTTTTAGATAATTGCCTAAAAAATGGACAACCAACAGGCTGTCAGGTGGGGGTTTATTATTTAACATATTTTCCTAAAGAATATCGCTTTCATTTCAACGCACACAACATCATTGTTTTTGGAAAAGAAGAGGATAATTATTTAATTAGTGACCCAGTAATGGAAGATTTTACAACACTTTCTTCCTATGAGTTGGAACGTGTTCGCTTTGCAAAAGGAATGTTGGCTCCTAAAGGACAGCTCTATTATCCTAAAGCAACTAAAAGCTTTGATGAAAAGCTACTTCAATTTGCCATTCAAAGTGGAATTAAAAGAAATGTTAGAGATATGCTCTATATCCCTGGCAATGTTGCTGGAGTAAGCGGAATTAACTATACTGCAAATAAAATACGAAAATTAAGAGATAAATTAGGTGTGAAACAAGCAGGGCTTTATCTTGCACAATTAGTGCGTATGCAAGAAGAAATAGGAACTGGAGGAGGTGGATTTCGTTTTATTTATGCTGCTTTTTTACAACAAGCACATCAATTTATTGCTAATGACGATTTATTGAAAATTTCTGAACAATTTACACAATCAGGAGATTTGTGGCGTTCAGCTGCAGTTCAAGCATCGGGAATTTACAAAGGAAGAATTACTGCTCAATCAGATTTTAATGAAATGGCAAATTATTTAGATGAAATAGCCATGCTTGAGAAAAATGCTTTTAAAAATCTTTCGCAAATTAAATGGAATAACTAATGTCGGAAATTGCTATACATATTGAAAATCTAAGCTATAGCTATAAAGGTCAATTAGGCAATACACTCTCTGATATTAATTTAAAAATTGAAGCAGGTTCAACAATTGGACTTTTTGGGCCAAATGGCGCAGGAAAAACAACATTAATGCATTTAATGACAGGTGTTTTAAAAAACAATAACGGAACAATAACGCTCTTTGGTTCAAAAGTGGGAGCAAAGCATAAAGAGACAAAAAATTTATTTGGTTTTGTTCCACAAGATTTTTCTTTTTACCAAGAGTTAAGTCCTGTTGAAAATTTACAATTCTTTGGTGCATTTTATGGACTTTCAAAACAAAAAATAGCCCAACGAACAGAAGAATTGCTAACCGTGTTTGGATTAACAGAAGTAAGCAAAAAGCCTGTTGCAAAATTTTCGGGAGGAATGAAACGAAAAGTCAATTTAGCTATTGGAATTATTCATCAACCAAAAATAATTTTTTTGGATGAACCTACAGTTGGTGTTGATGTGCAATCGAGATGTGCAATTATTGACTATATAAAAAAACTAAATAAGCAAGGAGCAACACTTGTTTATACATCGCATCAACTCAATGAAGCAGAAGAGATTTGTGAAAAAATTGCATTGATAAATGAAGGCGAAATTATTGCTTTCGAAGATATATCAACACTCTTAGCAAAACACAACGAAAAAAACTTAGAAAATCTTTTCTTAAAACTTTCTAAAGAGACTGTTTCTTATGTATAAACTTTGGGCTTGTATAATAAAAGACATTAAGTTAATCACACGAGATTGGGTCGGACTTTCCTTGATGTTTATTATGCCCATATTGTTAGTAATTGTTATTACAGCACTTCAGGCTGGTACTTTTGAGTTGGTAAATGAAAACAAAGTTCCTTTGTTGATTCAAAATAATGACAATGATTTGATTAGTTTGGAGTTAGAAAATACACTCGAAAAAATAGGAATTTTTAGAATTATTGAATTAGATAAAAAAACTTCTAAAGAAACTATTGCTGAAAAAATGAAAGAAACAGAGGCATTGGTTGCAATTTTAATTCCTGAAAATTTCTCAACGCAAGTTCAACATAAAGTAGCGGATTTCACCAAAAATACCTTGCAAGAATTTGGGTTGGAATTGGAAAAACCGAATCAAAACAACGACTTATTAGTTAATGAACTTACGTTGTATTATCATCCTGTTTTACAAGAATCATATCGAAAAAATTTACTTAATGCCATTAGAAGTGCAGTTCAAGTAGTTGAAAGCAAACAAATTATTAGCACCATATATAGTTCTATTAATGAAACAGCCATGCCCGATTCTATTTTAAACAATTTTGAAACGCAGCAAGTTCACATTAATGAAATTCCAGTTTCTCGTGATGGGAGTGAAGTAATTCCTAATGCAGCCCAACACAATGTTCCTGCCTGGACTATTTTTGCTATGTTTTTTATTATTACTTCACTTGGAAGCTCTGTAGTTAAAGAAAAAAATAGTGGAAGTAGTTTGAGATTAAAAACATTACCAACCAATTTTTTAATAACTATATTTTCTAAACAAATTACCTATTTGCTAGTAGCCATGAGTCAAGTTTTTGTGATATTTTCTACAGGCGTATTTCTATTTCCATTTTTAGGATTGCCAGCACTAAATATTCCAACCGATATTGTTGGATTAATTTTGGTTTCTTTGATAAGTGGATGGTGTGCAGTTAGCTATGCAATAGCAGTTGGTGTTTTTTCCGAAACTCAAGAGCAAGCAAATGGTTTTGGAGCTATTTCAGTAGTTATCCTTGCCGCTTTCGGAGGTATTTTAGTTCCTAAATTTGCCATGCCCGAATCATTTGCTTTCTTTTTAAAAATTTCGCCCATGCATTGGAGCCTTGAATCTTATTATGGATTATTTTTGGAAGGCGGAAAATTTAGCGATATTATAAATAATGTAATACCTTTGCTTTTAATCATAATTTTATTTCAGTTAATAGCTTATATAGGTTTAAAGAAAAACAATTTAATTTAAAACAAGAATGGATAAAGAGCAACTAAAATTACAATTGAAACAACAAATAATTGAATCACTTAACCTTATAGGGATAAAACCAGAAGATATAAAGGACGATACCATTCTTTTTGGTGAAGAATTGGGTCTTGATTCTATAGATTCATTAGAGTTAATCGTTTTATTGGAAAGAAATTATGGAATTAAAATTAATGATCCAAAAGAAGGTAGAAAAGTACTTGTTGATATAAATACTATGGCTGATTTTATTGAACAAAATACCACAAAACAGCATTAATTTGGCACGTATTTTCATAACAGGAATAGGAATAATAACATCTTTAGGAGAATCACCTGATGAAAATAGAATTGCCCTTAAACAAGGAAAATGTGGAATTACGGATTTAGAACTCGTTCAAACTCGATATGCTGGTAAAATCCCATTCGGTGAAATTAAAATTGAAACAGAAACATTAAAAAACCAATTAAAAGCCACTGAATCAGGGGTAACTCGAACATCACTTTTAGCTCTTCATGCACTTGAACAAGCAATTAATGATGCTAAACTTTCTGCTAGCAAAATATCAAGTAGTGAAACTGCATTCATCAATGCAACGACAGTTGGAGGAATGTGTTTGACAGATGAACTCTATAAGGACTCAAACAAGTTATCAATAAAATCTTCTTACTTATCTTCTTATGATTTTGGTTCTGTAGCCATTTATTTGCAGCAACGCTATCAAATTGGTGGAATAGTTAATACGATAAATACAGCCTGTTCTTCATCAGCAAATGCAATTATGTATGGTGCAAGATTAATTAAAAATGGATATGCCAAAAGAGTTATTGTTGGTGGAACTGATAGTATAGCTAAATTTACCTTAAATGGATTTAATTCATTAATGATTTTATCGCCTGAAACATGTAAACCTTTTGATAATAATAGAAATGGATTGAATTTAGGTGAAGGAGCCGCATACCTTGTGTTGGAAGCAGAAGAAACGTGTAAATCTAAGAAAATTTATGCTGAACTTACTGGTTTTGCAAATACCAATGATGCTTTTCATCCTTCATCACTCTCTAGTGAAGGAGATGGCCCTTTTTTAGCCATGAAAAATACACTTGATGTTGCTAACCTTACTCCGTTTAAAATTGATTTTATAAATGCACATGGAACAGGCACCGAAAATAATGATGAGGTAGAAAGCAGAGCTATGCTAAGGCTTTTTAATGAAGTTCCATCTTTTGCATCAACAAAATCTAATATTGGTCACACACTCGGGGCGAGTGGTGCTATTGAAGCAGTTTATAGCGTGTTGAATATTATGCATCAAGAAATTTATCCCAACCTTGGATTTGAAAATCCAATAGAATCAACTAAGTTAGTCCCTGTTTTATCGTACTCAAAAAAAGAAATTTCGCACGTACTTTCAAATTCGTTTGGTTTCGGAGGGAATTGCTCATCACTTTTGTTTTCTAAAATTTAACTATGCTATACATTCATTCAACTTCGTGTATATCTGCTCAGCATACTTTTGATGATGTTAATCTTGTAGTTTTAAATCCAGTAGAAGAAAATAAATTGTTGGCTGTTGAACCAAACAGTAATCAAATTCCAAACGCTGTATTAAGAAGAATGGGAAAAGCAGTTAGAATGGGTATTAAAGCTGCCTTATCTATTGTTAATAATCAATCTGAATTAAAGGGAATTATCATTGGAACAGCTAATGGAGGAATGGAAGATTGCATTAAATTTTTAAATCAAATAATTGTTTATGATGAAGGGACACTAACTCCAACAAACTTTGTTCAAAGCACAGCAAATAATATTGCATCACAAATAGGTTTGTTCACAGCTAATAAAAATTATAACATTACACATGTTCATCGTGGATTGGCTTTTGAAAATGCGGTTATTGATGCCATGATGTTAATTAAAGAACATCCACTTGATAATTATTTGTTAGGAGGAGTTGATGAAATATCCACCTATAATTATAACATATCATTATTGGATGGACTTTATAAAAATGAAGAAGTAAAAAATAATAATTTATACGAAATAGAAACTGCTGGATCTGTTGCTGGAGAAGGTGCTGCCATGTTTTTGGTTAATGGAAAAAAACAAAATTCGTTAGCAACATTAAGAGCAATACAAACTATTCATGCTACTGATGAAAAAATTATAGCGTCTAATCTAAAAGATTTTTTGGCATCCCATTTAGCTGATGGCGAAAAGTTAGATTTATTTTTATCAGGAGAAAATGGCGATTGTAGGCTAAATAAATATACCAAAATAACCGAAAAAATAGCTGATACCACAACACTTAGGTACAAACACCTAACAGGAGAATTCCCTACAGCTTCGGCACTTTCGTTGTGGTTTGCTTGTAATTTTATTGAAAATAAAAAAGTGCCTAATAATATGGTAAAAACAGGTTCAATACCAACTGAAATAAATACCATGTTAATTTATAATAATTACAACGGTATTCAACATAGTTTTATGTTGGTAAACCGATGATATTTAATATATTTATACTTTAAAAATTACGATTATGAAATTAAAATTAACAACTGCTTTTTTACTTATTGTTTTTAGTCTGCAATCATATAGTCAACAACATATTGCTATGTTTAAAAAAGGTGCTAAATGGGGGTTTATAGACATAAAAGGCAATGAAATAGCAAAACCACAATATACTTATTGTCGAAATTTTTATGGTGAGTTGGCTAAGGTTAATAAGAATACATTTATCAACATCAAAGGAGAAGTTATAAAAGTTGAAAAGCGAATTATTAATTCACACCATTGTTTTGAAGGGTTGGCAGCAGTAAAATCAAGCATGCTTTGGGGGTATATGGATATTAATGGAAAAATAGTTATCCCTCAAAAATATAAAACGGTTACTGACTTCAATAATGGATATGCGATTGTATCTAATAAAGAAGGAATTTTTATCATAGACAAACAAGGCAATGAGAAAATTATTAAAGGAAGTCGTGAAATTAAACTGTTTAAAAAGTTTTCAGAAGAGATGGCTGTTATTAATGTGAAAGACAAATTTGGTTTTTTAAACACAGAAGGTACTATTCAAATAGAACCTAAATATATTACAGTTGGTCATTTTGAAAGCGGGGTTGCTTGGGTTAGAACAAAAGACAACAAAGTAGGGTTTATTGATAAAAAGGAGTGTGGGTTTTAGAACCTAAATACTTAGCAGCTACTAATTTTGATCTTAAAAGCGGTATTGCAATGGTTAGAACAGAAAATGGATGGGAATATATAAATATAAAAGGCGAAACTATCCCAATTAAAGATTCAACTATTGAAAGTTTTAAAAAGTTTGAAGATGGAGTTGCTTTAGCAAAAAGTAATGGACTTTGGGGTTATCTTTCTCCTGATGGTAATTGGATGATTAAACCACAATTTGATAGTTTTGCAACTTCTTTCTTTAATGATTATGCTAGGATAAAAAAGGATGGAAAATGGGGAGTAATCAATAAAAAAGGAGAATGGGTTTTGCAACCTGAATATAAATTTCTTAAACCTTTTTATATAGTTCCCAATTAAATCATTGATGAAAAAGTTATTATTTCTTGCAAATCAATAAAGAGCTGCTAACTCCAATACCATCAATTTCTTCAATAGAATTAAAACCTGCTTTTCTAACTAATTTTTTAAACAAATCGGAATGATACATCTGGCTATTTCCATTGGCTATGTTGGTGAAATATAACGATGTCATTTGAAGGCAAAAAGCAGACACTTCAAATTTTTGTCTATCCCAAAAATGCTCTAAAATAATTACCTCACCGTTTTCATTCAATGCATCAAAGCATCTTTTTAAGATAGAAACAATTTCATCTTCAGAAAAGCAATCTAAAAACTGGCTCATCCAAATAACGTCATATCCTTTGGGTAGTTTGTTCGACTTATCTAGAATATTCATTTCATAAAAAGAAACTCTTTCAGCATTTTTGTCTTTTTTGATGTTTTCTTGAGCCATTTTTAATTGACCAGGTAAATCAACTAGTCCCATGTGAACAGTATCTGAATAATTGATGCACTTCAATGCCCACTTACCTGTATTACCACCAATATCTAAAATTCGTTTTGGATTATTTTTAAAAACATGTTTAAAAACGGCATTAAAAGAATAGTCGGAATAATAATGATCGAATTTAAACCAACTTTCTTTTTGTTGTTCAGTCAAAGAGGAAAGACCTTCATAAACAGTTTTCCATTCACCTAGTTCTTTCAGTCCAGTTGGTTTTTCAGTTACAATTGAATTTTCGAGGTCAAACATACCTTTATAACAAATGTCATGAACAAAGTCTAAATTGGCAATAGTCATATCATCACTCATGATATAAAATCCAGCTAGTGTTAGCTTGTATTTATCCTTATTTAATATAATTAATTGTATGCCTAAACCAGCTTCAACCAACACCCGAACGCCATAAGTAGAAAGTTTAGCTTTTTCAACTATTTTTTCAAACGAAATGCCATCTCTCCCCTCAGCTTTAATGATGGCTAAAATTCCTAAGTTTCTAAGTGTTCTTGCAGCCTGAAACATAATTGGAGCAAATGCTATTTGTTGTGCATATATTTTTGCTTCTAGTGCATTTTTCTCATCAATTTTGAAATAATCCATAAATTATATTTAAAGAAGTTGTTTAAAGTCTAATTTTAAAAAGTCCAAAGATATAGTTATTTCTTAAAACAGCAAATCCAAATAAATTTCATTTGGATTTGTTTTTTCAACTTAAAATGGAACTAAAAATTATAAGAATTTTAAATCCCATTATTTTTTTTCCATTGTTTGTAAAAAGTTTTTTCAACCTGAACCATCACATTAAATATTGATTTTGCCCAATAATTTCTTATTCCAATTCCTCCAGCTTTACCAATAATTTTTTCTTTTATCAATACTTTTTTTGTTTTAATGTCAAAAATAGTAACATAAACAGTTCCTTGTTGTTGTCCTTTGTTAAAAGATTCTACAATAAAAACAACGCCAATTCCTTGTTTTTTTTCTCCAACAGCATAACCGTTAATGATGGAGTTAATGGTTTTATCAGCATCATCAAACTTATAATCGTTGAAAGACATAATTTTGTCATCATCAATTTTAGAATTTGTTTTTTCAACAATACTTAAATCATTAAAAACAGAGGTTTTTTTGAATGTTCGTTTTAAATCATATTTAGCCGATTCATTCACAATTAGCATATTCCATGCGGGCATGTATTTGGTTTTCAACTCATAACCAGTAACCGGGGCAGCACCAGCACCTTGGTCAAAGGCACCAATAAATTTGGCTTTAGAAAAATCAAGTCCATACCAAACTATTTCATCTCCAGACAAGAAGTCTTGAGCAGTATGTTGAGCAAATGAAATTGAGGTTGAGATTACAAAAATGGATGTTAAGATTAGATTTCGCATAATTTTAAAATTTTATAAATAGAGAGGTTAGTAATAATTTTTTTAATAATACTATTTTTAAAGTACCTGAGATGGGACTCGAACCCACACGTCTTACGACACACGCACCTCAAGCGTGCCTGTATACCAGTTTCAGCACTCAGGTAATTGAGCAGGTAAAAGTATTAAAATTTTAAGCAAAAAAAAAGCCTTTTATAAAAAAGGCTTTTTTCTGTGTGACCTGGCTGGGATTCGAACCCAGGACCCCTTCATTAAAAGTGAAATGCTCTACCAGCTGAGCTACCAAGTCTTCCTAAAAAGGAGTGCAAAAATAGTATTGTATATCGTATAAAAAAACTATTCGTATATTTTTTTTGAAAAAAAATTACAATCTCTTGAATAACAGTTTTATTCTATGATAGGACAGCGTTCAAAAGGCTTGTTTTTATCAAATAAATAACGATAGGTGTGGTAGGTTCTATATACTTCTGCATCTAAATCTTTGGCAATTCGCAACATTTTTGGATTAAAATCGCCTATCCATGTCAACACAGTTTGGTTGTATCTTTTTTCTTTTAATAAACTTTCGTGCGTCCATTTTATCATAGCACCATCAACACCTTTACCTTGAAACCGTTTTGCAATTCCAAAAACTATCCCAACCATAGTTTTTGGAGGGTGGACAATTTTATGATACAAAAATTTAATTTTCCCTAACCAATTTAAGTTTCCATTTACATACTGAAACAGCTCGTTTAATTCAGGAATATTAATGTAGAAAGCTATAGGTTTTTTTTTGTAAAACACAAAAATCATTATGGAAGGATCGTAAATGGGTTTTAAATTTTGCATAATTTTTCGGGAAGTAGCTGTTGTCATTTCCTTAAAACCATCGTGTGTTGCCCAGGCACTATTGTAAACCGTTTTAAAATTATCAGCAATTTCATTTAAGCTGAGGTTTTTCACATCGGAAATGCTGTAATTCCCGTCAGCTAAAATACGATCACTTTTATCTTCAAACACTTGTTGTGGAGGAACTCCAACAGATCTTCTAAACATAAATTGTTGGTAGTAGGTTTTAAAACCGTAATCTTCAAACAATTGCTGATAATAAGGAGGATTGTAATTCATTCCGTAGCTGTTTGGGTCGGTAAAATTATCGACCAATAACCCCCAAAACATATTTTTCTCACCAAAATTTATAGGTCCATCCATCGCTTCCATGTTGTGACCGATTAACCAATTTTTTGCTGTGTTGAATATTATTTTGGCTGCTTCTTTATTGTTTATACATTCAAAAAAGCCAATTCCACCAGTAGGCTGATTGTCTGTTTTTGCTTGTTCAAAATTTACAAAAGCCGCAATTCTACCAATTGGTTTTTGGGTTGAATCAAACAAAATCCAACGTATAATTTTCCCGTTGGAATGTGCTTTATTTTTTGTAGGGTCAAAAACTTTCTCAATATCCTGTTTGATATGCGGAATCCAGTTTTTATCTGAACGATAAATACGATAAGGAATTTGATGAAAGGTGTTGATTAATTTTTTTGTTGTTACTTCTTCAATTGTCATACTTCACTTTTCGATGGACAACAAAAATATCATTTATATAAGGAACAATTAGAATTTTGCTCTATAAGTTATAATTTAGCAGCAGATTATAAATTAGAATGAATGAATGACATAGTAGAAAAAGTAATTGTTATCACAGGAGCTTCATCAGGAATTGGAAAGGCGTGTGCTATCCGATTTGCAAAAGAGAATGTAGCTATTGTTATTGCTGCAAGAAATAAAGAAAACCTCCAAGAATCAGGTAATGAAATTAGAAAAATAACATCTCATGTGTTGGAGGTTGTTTGTGATGTTGCAAAAAAAAAGGATTGTGAATTTTTGATAACGGAAACGGTTAAAAAATTTGGAAGGATAGATGTGTTGATAAACAATGCAGGAATTTCTATGCGAGCTGTTTTTAATGATATGGATGTAAGTGTGCTTGAAAAAGTGATGAATATTAACTTTTATGGAACGGTTTACTGTACCAAATTCGCATTGCCTTATTTATTAAAAACAAAAGGAACAGTAGTTGGCGTTTCTTCTATTGCTGGGTTTGTTGGCTTACCTGCCAGAACAGGCTATTCTGCATCTAAATTTGCGATGCAAGGTTTTTTGGAAGCGTTGCGTACAGAAAATCTGAAAACGGGCTTACATGTGCTGATTGCTTGCCCAGGTTTTACGGCTTCTAACATTAGAAATACAGCATTAGCTGCCGATGGAAATGCTCAAAAAGAATCTCCAAGAGATGAAACAAAAATGATGACTTCAGAACAAGTGGCTGATGAAATTTTTAAAGCTGTTGAGCAAAAACAACAACGCTTAATTCTTACCTTCGAGGGTAAAATGGCAGTGTTTTTAAGTAAATTCTTCCCAAAACTAATAAGTAAGTTGGTTTTTGATAAGTTGGCTAAAGAGCCTAATAATCCGATAAGGGATTAGAGATTAGTCATTAGAAATTCTGCGATAATCTGCGGGAGAAAAAGAGAAAATATTTACAAGTGTTTCTGTTTTTTAACTATGAAACAGCACCATAAAGACAAATCCTGCAACATATCCGATAAGAGCTAACCAAGAAATATTTTTTAAATACCAAAAGAAAGATATTTTTTCCATACCCATAGCAACCACACCTGCGGCAGAACCAATAATTAGCATACTTCCTCCAGTACCAGCAGCATAAGCAATAAAATGCCAAACGTGATTATCCATTGGAAATACACTCATATCATACATTCCCATACTTGCTGCAACTAATGGAACATTGTCAATAACTGCAGAACCAACGCCTAATAATAAAATAAAAATATCGTTAGGCATTGTAGCTTGAACATTTTGACCAAAAGTAAATATCATTCCTAATGATTCCAATGCTGCAACAGTCATTAAAATACCTAAGAAAAATAGGATGGAAGGCATTTCAATTTTTGACAAAGCTCCAAAGGTGGGACTTTTATGATGATGTGCTGATTCTAAGCTGTTACTCATTTCATCTACTGCGTTTGTAATATTAAATTTTCTACTGCTAATTATTTCGGCAACCATAGATATTATTGAAAGAGAAAGCATCATTCCAATATAAGGTGGAAGATGAGTGATGGTTTTAAAAACAGGCACAAAAACAATTAAACCTAATCCCAAATAAAGCATTAATTTTCCATGTTTATTTCTTTTTTCATTGTCAGCAGAAACTTGAAAAGTTCCTTTAAAGGCAGGAAGAAAGCTTGCTATTAAAACTGGAATACCAACACATATAAATGAAGGAAGAATAAGGTATTCTATTAATTTTACTGCTGTTACTTTTTTTCCCATCCAAAGCATAGTTGTGGTAACATCACCAATTGGAGACCATGCTCCACCTGCGTTAGCAGCAATAATTATTAAACCAGCATACCAAATTCTGTCTTTAGCATCGGGCAATAACTTTCTTAAAATAGTTATCAAAACAATGGTTGCTGTTAAGTTATCTATGATTGCAGATAGTAAGAATGCTAAAATAGTAATAATCCAAAGTAGTGTTCTTTTTTTATTTGTTTTAATAAAGTCTTTGATGGTGGCAAATCCATTAAAATGGTCTATAATTTCAACAATGGTCATTGCTCCAATTAAGAAAATCAATATCTCACAAGTTTTTCCAAAATGATGGAGTAAGGTTTTTTCTAATAGTTCAAGCTTTTCTTCGTGTCCAAATCCAATATAACCTTCGAGCATTTTGCTTGTATGCGAATCGAACCAGCTGGTAAAACTATCTAATCCAACAGCTACACCTGTCCAAGCAAGTGCCATCATTAACAAAGCAGGAATGAGTTTATCTATTTTTAAACTGTGTTCTAATGTAATGGCTAGGTAGCCTAAAACGAATACTAAAACTATAACTATTTCCATGGTAAGAAAAAAAATATCGACAAATGTAAAATTAATTTTTACTTTAAGTATGTTTTAAACTAATTGTTTTAAAGCTAATCCAAAGGCAGTTTTAGATATTGTTGTTTTTGAGGGATTTATATTATAAGCCTGTTGTATTGCTTTTTTTATGGTATTGGAAGTATCTTCAAAAATAGCTTTATCGTCTAATTTTTCTAAATCGTTGCTCATTAAATAAGCAAAAACTCGAGCCATTCCGCAATTGGCAATAAAATCGGGTATAACACTTATTTTGTTATCGGTAAAATCTGCAATTGGACCGAAAAAAATTCCTGGATCAGCAAAAGGAACATTAGCACCACACGCTATCACTTCCATTCCAGCATTTATCATTCGTTCAACATGGTCTTGTTTTATTAAACGAGAGGCAGCACAGGGTATAAAAACTTCAGCATTCACATCCCATATTTGATTGTTTACTTCTTCAAAAGAAAGCATGTTGGGTGCTTTTAGTTTGTTTCCATCTTTGGTTAAAAATAGGTTCCTAATTTCTGCTAGTGAAAAACCATCTTTTTTTATTAATCCTCCTGAAATATCAATGATTCCAACAATTTTTGCTCCTTCTTGTGCAAGATAATAAGCTCCTGCAGCACCTACATTTCCCCAGCCTTGAACAATAACACGTTTGTCTTTTAGGTTTCCTCCATAAATGGAATAATAATGTTTTACAGATTCGGCAACGCCATAACCTGTAATCATATCGGCAACTACATATTTTCTATCAACACTTGGTGTGTATTGAGTAGCTTCAATTTTTTTAAGTACGCCCTGACGAAGTTGACCAATTCGATTAATTTTTTGTCCTTCTTGGGGATGAAAATGTCCATTCAACACACCTTCTTGCGGATGCCAAATACCACAATTTTCAGTAATAGGTATTACTTCATGAATTTCATCTACATTCAAATCACCCCCAGTTCCGTAATAGTGTTTTAGAAGTGGTGTAACAGCAGCATACCATCTTTTCAACACACCTTCTTTTCTAGGGTCGTTGGGATTAAAATTAATTCCCGATTTTGCTCCTCCAATAGGAGGACCTGAAACGGTAAATTTCACTTCCATGGTTTTTGCTAATGAAGTTACTTCGTGTTTGTCTAAACCCACTCTCATTCTTGTTCCACCTCCTGCAGCACCACCTCTTAATGAGTTGATAACTACCCAACCTTGTGCTTCAGTTTCTGCATCTTTCCATTCAAAAACAATTTCGGGTGTTTTGTTTTCATATTTGGTAAGTAATTCTTTCATTTGTTGTACTTCTGTGATTGTTTCCATATTTTTTTTTGAAAGTTGTTATTTCTAATTTCTTTTTTGTTGTCCGCAGATTATTAAAATTATCGC
>PCUH01000258.1:0-2488 GCA_002770955.1 Flavobacteriales bacterium CG18_big_fil_WC_8_21_14_2_50_32_9
TATTGAGCTGCATCATAACTAAAGCTAGCACTTGGTGCTGCAGTTATCGTAACCTGAGCTGAATCTATTGAAGGACACGGATTTCCAGCACTTGTTGTGTTATAATAAACCATGAAAGTACCCAAACCACTTGTTATTAAATTGATTTCACCTGTTGATGGATTAATTGAACCTGGAGCTGTCATCGTAAATGTACCACCTGTTGTTCCTGTTATTGCAGGGGTTGGATTTGTTCCTGTGATGCAAAAAGTAGTTGGAGAATAAGTAAACGAGGCATCGTCAAGTGCTGTTATAGTTACAGTTGTTGTTGCTATCATTTGAGGACAAGTTGGTGTTGCTGCTACTGTAAATGTTACGGTATATGTTCCTGCTGTACTCAAACTTGGATTAATTGCTCCTGTTGATGGATTAATGGATAATCCTGCTGGTAATGCGGTAAAAGTCCCTGTAAAAGTCCCTGTATGTGTTACTGTTTGTAGTGTTGTTATATTATTACAAAAAGGACCATTATAAGTAATGGTATCTTGTTCACAAATTGGAATTACTGACAATACCCATGGGGAAAAAGTAGTTTGACCAACAAAAGGACCAGCTGAACCAATGCCTGCTGTTACTCCAGGATTACCAGGCAACACTGGAGCATCCCAAGTTGTTCCATTCCAATGTTGGGTTCTTACATTTCCTGTTGGGTTTATAGTTGTATTTTCAACACCTCTATATGAAAAAGTTAAATCAGCAGTTGCAACTGCTTGTATATCCCAAAAACGATCGATGGCATATTGAACAGAATCTGCAAAATTGAACATATTAGTAACAGGACCAACATTAGTTGCTGCAGGCTTTGGAAAGTTTGGAACATTGGTAAACCAAGTTGAAGTTTGTATGTTACTTGAACCTGCTGTTGTTTTATTAAAGGTAAAAGGAATATAATCGGCAAGATTAGCTCCTACTCCAAAAGGAATTACATAATTTCCTGTATTAGTTCCAGCCACCCATCTTACATAATTATATTGATTTTCTGAGTGAATATGTCCTCCATTACGAACAATCCCTAAAGGATTATTTTGATTAACTACAATATAAATAGGTGTAGCAGCAGTACCTCCATTAAGAACAGTTACAGCTCCATTTAAAACAAGTGCATTGTTTTGAGCTTGAATAATCGTGGAAAATAATATCAAAAAGAAAAAAAGACTTATTTGAATATTTTTAACATATTTTAGTTCTTTCATTATAATTTTTTATTTATTTCTAATAATGAATTATTTAGATTTTATTAGTTCTAGTTTTTCAATGGGTGTAATCTTATTAAATTCTCGTTTATTAAGCGAAGAATTCTTTTTGTTTTCAGGTGCTTCAGGAAATCTTAAGTCCTCATATTTAGATGACAACTGTCCATTCACATAACTATCAGATCTATTTCCAACTACGTGGTAAGAAAATTTAACATTTGAATTTCCTCCTGCAAGTTCTTTAACTTCGAAACCCATTTTCGATTTATTAATTACATATACACCATTGCAATCTCCTTCTAATTGAATGAATACTCTTAGTTCATGTTTCTCATTTACTGTTATATTATTGGAAAAAATCGGATCTAAAGTTATAATTGCTTTTCCATTTTCTAATTGACCTATTCCATAATCTTCTAACAATACTTCAGGAGCTTCAGCTGCAAACATAATTTTTTCATTATTATTGGCATCTTTAATAACAGTAGAAACAGTTCCCCCTCCAATTATTTTGTATTGGGTTCCTGCTACGTATGCTGCCACACGAACATTAACATCTTGAGCAGCTGTAACGCTGTCTCTAAAATAACCTCCTTCTGAAGCTGTTGTATTTCCTCCCCAAGCAAAACCATAAACACCTGTTTGTCGTCCGTTGAATGATCCTCCAGTTCCTGTTGTTAAGAAATAAGTTGTAGCCAATCCATTTCCACCTGCTACTACGCCTGTTCCTGTTGCATTACTATTATAAAAAAAAGCTCCCATTCCTCGAGACCCTGCAGCTTGACCAATAACACCCATGCCTGAAGAAGTTCCTGCTACAGTACTATTACCAAAAACACCTACACCATTACCTGAGATTTGACCATAAACACTTGTTGCTGTAGCAGCAGTACTTGTGTTAACTCCAAACACACCTATAGCTGTTGCACTAGAAGTTTGCCCTTGAACGCCAACGCCTCCACCAGTTCCAACATGAATACCAATAACACCTCTACCTGTTCCTCCATCTGTTTGCCCATGAATGGCAGAAGCAGTAGAAGCTGCGTTAAAAATTCCTCCAAAAAAAGCTCTTCCTGTACCTGTTTGTTGCGAATGGATTGAATTAACAGAAGTGTTTGATACACCTGCTATTGCCTCGTTAGCTCCTGTAGCAAATGATGAAAAAACTGAAGTCCCACCAAAAGGAGCTGTTCCGTTCACAACAACTTGTCCTGTACTCATAATTCTCATTCTCTCAAGGTTAGTTGTTCTAAATT
>PCUH01000258.1:2710-21194 GCA_002770955.1 Flavobacteriales bacterium CG18_big_fil_WC_8_21_14_2_50_32_9
CAGTAGCACCCGTTAAACCTATTGGCCCTTGTGGTCCAGCAGGTCCTGTTGCCCCTGTAGGACCTGCTGGTCCAGCTGGTCCAGCTGGTCCTGTTAATCCTATTGGCCCTTGTGGTCCAAGTGCTTGTACCCATGCTGCCCCATCCCAATACCAATATCCTATTGCTCCACCTGTCATGGCAGCATTGGTATTATAAACCAATAAACTTGTTGCAGGAGCAGGTATAGTAGCTACGTCATTAGTTGATGTTAATGCTACTCTAGGCACTAGTAAGCCTTTATTAGTAAAATCTACATCCAATCCAGCAGAAGCATTTGGTAATGCTCCAGTAGTATTAATACCTACATTTTGGGTAAACCCAACAACTGTAAATGATGCAAAACTTAATGCGATAATAATCTTTTTCATAATATGGTATTTTTAAATTAATTTAACGAAGGTAAAACAAAATAATTTATTGTCAAAATGACAACACTTTTTTCAGACGTAATTATTTTTCAAATGGTTGCAACTTGCAAAAAAATAATTGAATTTATGATTTTATTTTTATTGAAAAAATAGAATACCGAAGTTGAAAGTATCAACAACTTCGGTATTCTTATCTTTCTTTCAACCTTAATTCTATTGTTTAATAATTTTTTGATTGATTCTACCTTCATCCAAAAGGATAAAATAAACTCCACTAGATAAGAAAGAAACATCTATCATCTCCTTGGATGAAGTAATTGTTGAAACATAATGTTGTTTACCCAACACATCAACAATTCTGATTTCTTTATTGTTTATAGATGAAGTAGTTAATCCTTCCACGAACAATTGATGGGTAGTTAATGTTGGATAAATCTTAATTCCTTTTGCATTCAACTCATCAATACCTGAAATAATTACGTTAACTATTTGAGTATTCATGTTCGTACCGCAAGCATTCGTCACAGTAAGTATTACTATATAATTTCCTGTTGCAGTGTAAGTATGAACCGGATTTTGCTGAGAAGATACAGGGCTTCCGTCTCCAAAATCCCATGACCAACTTGTTGCTCCTGTTGAACCATCAGTAAAAGTTACTGTCCCTGCATTATCAACAAAGGTAAATGCTGCAACTGGATTTTGTAAGATTGTAACATTAATGGTTCTTGGAGAACTACTTCCACAAATATTATCTGCTGTTACAGAAATTGTTCCTGATGTATTATTATTAGTTGCATTTATGCTATTAGAAGTGCTTGAACCTGTCCACCCCGTTGGCAATGTCCATGTATATAACATAGTAGGGTCATTTACAACTGAATATGTTTGCATCACAGTTGGGCAAACAGAAGTACTTCCTGTTATAACACTAGGCATAGCAGGCTGACTAACAACTGTGATGTGAGCATTGTCCGTAAAAGTAACGGGTCCATTACCATCATCAACTGTAAGTGTTACTGCATACGTTCCTGCGGTTGGGTAAGTTACTGTTGGATTTTGTTGTGTAGAAGATGTTGGTGTCCCTCCAGGAAAACTCCATAACCAAGATGTGGGTGTACCACCTGTAGTTAAATCAGTGAAGTTTACTGTAGTTCCTGCACAAATATTAGAAGGTGAGCCTTGAAAATTAGCTACCATAGATGTTGCTGTGTTATTCCATTTCCACATACCATCTTGAGTAGAACTTGTGTTAAACCAACCTGACCAACCTATGGAAGGGGTTTTAAATTCTACAAATAAATGTTGTGCATTATCAATGATATTCCAAGTTGTTCCTCCATCTTGACTAAAAGAAGATCCTGCTGGGTTAGCACCTGTACTAAAAGCAATGTTGGTACCTTCAATAAAGCACAACCCTGTTGTAAATACCGTTCCTGTTGTGGTAAGTTGCGTCCAAGTTGCACCACTATTTATTGATTTGAATACTAAGCCATTATTATCAACAATTAAACCTGTTGTTGCAGAAGCAAAAGATAGCACAGCAGAAGAATTAGCGTTTATTGCTCCCCCAAAATCAGATATTGGAGTTTGATATACTTGCCAGTTTAACCCTCTGTTTGTGGAGTGATAGATTCTTCCAACGCTTGTTGTGAACCATACATTATCACCAATAACTTCTATCTGACGAACATAGCCAAACTCATTTGCATTTAATGGGTTAGGGATGTTTGCTGCTGGAACAGGTGTCCAAGTTGTGCCACCATTGGTAGTTGTATAAAGTTCAAATTCGCCATTTATAGGGTCTCCTTGAGCAAAACCTACATTAGCATCCCAAAAATGAACTACATTGGTAAAAGATGCTGCGTTATTATAGGTAGCTGTATTTTGTCTTGTCCAAGTACTACCACCATTGGTAGTTTTCCAGATACCACCTGTTTGACCACCTGCTGTAGGATAGGCTGCTACCCATGCTGTATTAGCATCAAAGGCATGTATCATAGCTATTCCTAAATTGGCATTACCGATGTTAATAGTTCCAGGTGTCCAAGTTGTTCCACCATTGGTAGTCTTTATAAATTCTTGCACATTTGCTGGTGTTGCAGAAGATCCATCAAAAGCTTTTGCCCAAACCGTTTGTCCATCAACAATAGAAATATGATCAATTCCTCTTGCAGCAGTTGAAAAACCAGAGTTTTGAACTATCCAGTTTCCTGTTGGCTGTAATGTTACAGTTATATATCCTGTTTTTGTTAAGGCTTGCGTACTTTGAGAATTAGTTACAGAGAGAGTAACATCATAAACACCCGCTGTTGGGTAGGTAATTGCAGGAGGCGTTTGCCCAACAAAAGATGCAGGAGTTCCGCCAGGAAAAGACCAAGTCCAGTTAGTAATAGGATTCCCTCCATCTGCCGAGGCATCTGTAAAAGTAACCGTTTGTCCTTCAAAAATTGAAGTAGGAGTTCCAGAGAACATAGGTATAGGATCTCCTGTAATGGTTGATTGTACACATTGAAGTGCAGCCAATGCATCTATTCGTGGTCCTATATTTTGATTAATATTAACACCTGTTGTTATTAAACAATTTAATACTTGTGCAGGTGTGAGTGAAGGATTTAAACTTAACATTAATCCCATTAAACCTGCTGCAAAAGGAGATGCCATTGAAGTACCACTCATTTTACCATAAGAATTTCCTCCTGTGGTATAAACGGTGCTTAATAATCCGCCATTAGAAAATCCACCAGGAGAAGCAATGTCCACATAAGGAGTTGATCCATTAAAATTAGAAAAACTAGAACGAGTATCATTTGCATCAACAGACCCTACGCCAATTACATTGTTATAAGCTGCAGGATACATAAGTGTTGATACTCCATCATTTCCTGCTGCAGCAACAAAAACAATATTGGGAAAAGAGTTGATTAATGTTTGCCAAGTGGAACTTTGTCCTGAACCTCCAAATGACATATTGATAATATGAGCCCCATTTTGAGCAGCCCATTGTACTCCTTGAAAGGTGTGCGTTAATCCTGGATTAGTACTTCCACTTTGTCTTGTTTTAACAGCAATTAATTCAGCATTTCCTCCTAAAGAGGCTATACCTATTCCATTGTTAATATCGGCAGTTGCCAATCCTGCCACATGTGTTCCGTGCGACCAACCTTGGTCTGTTGTAAATTGAGTTGGAGGTGTTGGATCGTTATCACTATCCGCAACATCACGTTGAGCAAAAATGGTAAAATCGGTATGATTGGCAGCAACTGCATTATCCACTACTGCAATTTTAACTGTATTGCTTCCTAAACTAATATTCCAAGCATTTTCAGAACCTACCAATGTATGATACCATTTATTAGTTCCCGTATGTTGTGGATCATTAGGCACAAAATCAACATAATATAATGGTACTTTTTCAGCATATTCTACTCCTTCTATTTGTTGTAATTCCTCTATTATTTTATCAACTTTCGAAAAATCAGAAAAAGTTAATTGATATACCTTCATTAATTCTTGCTTTCCTGTGTAATAACTTGGACGCTCAAAATCAATAATTTGATACTTAGAAAGTACTTTTTCTAATGGTGGATAGTTGGTGATTTTTTCCTTTTGGCTAAAAGAATGTTCATCTATTCGATAAAGTTCAGCTGATTTTACAGGAACGAATTTCTTTAACTTTAAGAAGATTTGACCATCAATATAGTCATGGTGATAAGTTTGAGAAAAAGCAAAGCTGCTTAGCAGTACAATTATGCTTAAAAATAATAAAATTCTTTTCATTTTATGTAGAGATTAAATTAATTTGTTAATAATTAAGACGATAAAGATAATGATTTTATCAATAAAACAAATAAAATTGCTTTTAAAAAAAAATAATTCTAACTAAAACTTTCCTGATTCTTGGAATGACAACATAATATTGTTTTTTCAACAAGTATAGAACCATTTTTTTATTAACACCTCCTCAAAACTATTACATTATTCCTACTTTTGTTTTTATTAGCCATCTAAAAAAAAATTTACTTAGTGAATTACCTCAACGAATTAAACACACCCCAAAAGCAAGCAGTTGAAACGACCGAAGGGCCTGTTATGGTTATTGCTGGGGCAGGCTCTGGAAAAACAAGGGTATTAACTTATAGAATTGCACATTTAATCAACAAAGGCGTTGATCCTTTTAATATTTTATCATTAACATTTACCAACAAAGCTGCTCAAGAAATGAAAGAGCGTATTGGTAAAATTGTTGGTTTTTCTGAAGCAAGAAACCTATGGATGGGAACTTTTCACTCAGTGTTTGCCAAAATTTTACGGGCGGAAGCAGAGAAAATTGGTTATCCAAGAAATTTTACAATTTATGACACGCAAGACTCGAAAAACCTTATTAAAACCATATTAAAAGAATTACAGTTAGATGAAAAAATTTATAAGCCAAACCTCGTTTACAACAGAATTTCATCTGCAAAAAATAATTTAGTTACAGCTTCAAAATATTGTTTAGACACTACCATACAAAGCGAAGACCGACAATCTGCCAAACCAAAAATTGGTGAAGTATATACCATTTATGAAAGTAGGTGTTTTAAATCATCAGCTATGGATTTTGATGATTTACTTTTTAAAACTAATGTTCTTTTTCGAGATCATTTAGATGTACTACATAAATACCAGCATCGTTTTAAATACATTTTAGTAGATGAGTATCAGGATACAAATTTTTCTCAATACATTATTGTTAAAAAATTGGCTGCTGTTTTTCAAAACATTTGTGTGGTTGGCGATGATGCACAAAGTATTTATGCGTTTAGAGGAGCTAATATTCAAAATATCTTAAATTTCAAAACCGATTATCCCGATTTAAAAACATTCAAATTAGAAGAAAATTATCGTTCAACAAAAAACATTGTACAAGCAGCAAATTGTATCATAAAAAACAACAAAGATCAAATCGAAAAAAATGTTTTTACTTCAAATAGTGTTGGAAATAAAATTGAAGTACACAGAGCAGCTACCGACAATGAAGAAGGTAAAATAATTGCCAACTTAATTTATGATGCTCAACAAAAAGACCATGCAAAACCTAAAGATTTTGCTATTTTATATAGAACAAATGCTCAATCTCGTTCGATGGAGGAATCCCTCAGGCGAAAAAACATTCCTTATAAAATTTATGGCGGTTTATCTTTTTATCAACGCAAAGAAATTAAAGATTTAATTGCCTATTTTAGGCTTACCATTAACCCTAATGATGAAGAAGCAATAAAAAGAGTTATCAATTACCCAGCTAGAGGAATTGGAGGAACTTCGTTAGATAAAATTTCGATTGCAGCCGTTAACCATCAAAAAAGTATTTGGGAAGTTATTTTAAATTTGAATCAATTTAATGTAGATTTAAACAATGGAATACGAACCAAAATAGGGAATTTTGTTGCTATGATTCAGAGTTTTTCAACTCAACTTCAACTAAAAAATGCGTTTGATTTAGGAAATGAAATTGCAGCAACATCAGGCATTCTTAAAGAACTTTTTACGGATAGAACTCCCGAAGGAATTAGCCGGTATGAAAACATCCAAGAACTATTAAATGGATTAAAAGAGTTTACGGAAACACAAAATGAACTCGAAGAAGATGTTACTCCTAGAGGATTACCCGAATTTTTGCAAGATGTTGCGTTACTAACTAATGCTGACAATGAAAAAGACGAAGAAAAAGACAAAGTTACGTTGATGACTATTCACTCGGCAAAAGGATTGGAATTTCCTTATGTATATGTTGTTGGGTTAGAAGAAAATTTATTTCCATCGCAAATGGCACTTACTTCCAGAGCCGATTTGGAAGAAGAACGGAGGCTTTTTTATGTTGCAGTAACACGAGCAGAAAAAAATCTTATTCTTTCTTTTGCTTCGAGCAGATATAAATGGGGGAGCTTACAATTTAGTGAACCTAGCCGTTTTATTTCAGAAATTGATGATGACTTTTTAGACTTTAAATTTTCGCAAAACACACCTTCTTATTCGAATGGTGCCGATGATTTTGATTTTGAAAAAAAATCTTTTCCTTCTGCTTATGCAAATAAACCAAACAAATTGAGTGCTACTAATCCACAACCCATTCAACAGAAACCAACTGTTGTTCCTAAAAATTTAAAGAAAATAACCGCTTCAACATTAGGCAATAGTTCTGCCGAAAACCTCAACCTAAAAACTGGAATGATGGTAAATCACGAACGATTTGGCAACGGAATAATTAATGAGCTAGAAAACGGAAAGGCTACAATCAATTTTCAAGATGGCAACACAAAACAATTACTATTAAAATTTGCCAAGTTAACAATAGTTAATTAATGATAATAATTAGTCCACTCATAAAAATTTCTTAATTTTGGGAATTCTATCCTTATTCTTGTTTTATTAAACAGGATAAAAATCAAAAAATATAACAACCAACATCAATGCAAAATATAGAAAAAGATTACAACACAAGAAGACCTCAAATGGTCATTCCTGAATACGGACGAAATATTCAAAAAATGATTGCTCATGCTGTTTCCCTTGAAGACAAGGAAGAACGTAATAAAATGGCAAATGCAATAATTAGTGTTATGGGACAACTCAACCCACACCTCAGAGATATCGTTGATTTTAAACATAAATTATGGGATCATCTATTCATTATCTCTGATTTTAAATTAGATGTTGATTCTCCTTATCCTATTCCTGACAAAGAATCTATTAATAAAAAACCCGAAAGACTTTCTTATCCTCAAAATGACATTCATTTTAAACATTATGGAAAAACTATAGAAAACTTAATTGAACAAGCTATTTTATTTGAAGAAAGTGAAGAAAAAATAGCTCTTGTTAAAATCATTGCCAACTTAATGAAAAAAACGTACCTTACTTTCAATAGAGATTCCGTAAACGATGAGCTAATACTATCAGATTTAAAACTACTTTCCAAAAATAAATTGATTTTGGAAAATGATTTTCAATTTATTTCTACAGAAAACATTTTGGCGTTAGATAAAACCAAAAGACAAACTACAAACGCTAAAAACAAGAAAACAAACAATAATAACGCACGTCCAAAGCAAAATAATTTCAAAAAAAGAAAATATTAATGGGATCTTTTCAAATAAAAGGAGGAAATAAGCTAAAAGGCGAAATCATTCCTCAAGGAGCAAAAAACGAAGCACTTCAGGTTATTTGTGCTGTTTTAATGACATCTGAAAAAGTTACTTTACACAATTTACCCGACATCAGAGATGTTAACTTTTTAATTGATTTACTCGAAGAATTAGGAGTTAAAATAGAACGCTCAGGAAATGGCACTGTTCATTTTCAAGCGAATAACATCAACATCAATTACCTTCAAACAGAACAATTCAAAAAAAGAGCTGCATCACTTAGAGGTTCAATAATGATTATGGGACCCTTGTTAACTCGGTTTAAAATTGCTTATATGCCTAAACCTGGTGGTGATAAAATTGGAGCAAGACCATTGGACACGCATTTTTTAGGTTTTTCAAAATTAGGAGCAACATTCAGTTATGATGCTGACAAAGGATTTTACACATTAAAAGCAGATAAATTAGCTGGTAAATACATACTTTTAGATGAACCTTCCGTAACAGGAACAGCTAATATTTTGATGACCGCAATAATGGCGAAAGGAAAAACAACCATTTATAATGCTGCATGCGAACCCTACTTGCAACAACTTTGTAGTATGCTTAATAGTATGGGTGCAAAAATTACAGGTGTTGGCTCTAATCTTTTATACATTGAAGGTGTTGATGAATTACATGGATGCACACACACTTTATTGCCAGATTTCATTGAAGTAGGCTCTTTCATTGGATTAGCTGCGGCAACACAATCTGAAATTACAATAAAAAATTGCAGAGTAGATATGCTTGGGCGTATTCCTGAAACTTTTCAACGATTAGGCATTCAACTTGAAATAAAAGGAGATGATATTTTTATTCCATATCAGAAAAATTATGAGATACAAAAAATGATAGATGGATCAATACCTACTATCTACGATGCTCCATGGCCTGGATTTACACCTGATTTATTAAGTATCGTTTTAGTAACTGCAATTCAAGCTAAAGGAACAGTGCTGATACATCAAAAAATGTTTGATAGCCGATTGTTTTTTATTGATAGACTAAAAGACATGGGGGCTCAAATAATTCTTTGCGATCCACACAGAGCGACAGTAATTGGAATAAATAGAGACTATAATTTAAGAGCTACAACCATGTCATCGCCCGATATTAGAGCTGGAGTTGCTTTACTTATTGCAGCACTAACAGCAGATGGAATAAGTACAATCAACAACATTGAACAAATAGACAGAGGATACCAATTTATTGACACACGTTTAAATGCTTTGGGAGCTCAGATTGAGCGATTGTAAAATCTAAATTGTTTAGATAGAATCTCTATTTCTATTACAAAAAAAAAAAGGCATGTCTTTTGCATTACATTTGAATATTAATCTGATTTCGTAACTTAGCCAAAATTTATTTCAAATTTATGAAATAAGCCATGAGCAAAAATGCTTACCAACAACAATGAGTAGTTCACATGGCGATTCCATTAACTTGTCCCGAGTATCGGGATGACAAATAAAAAATAATAAAATACACATGAAAACATTCAAAAAATTTAAAGCATCAATTACATTGGGGTTAATCATATTAATCACAGCAGGTTTTATTGTTAAACAAGAAACGGGATTAAACATAGGGCAAAAAGCACCAGATTTGGTTTTTAATAATCCTGATGGCAAAGAGATAAAACTTTCTTCTTTAAAAGGAAAAGTAGTATTAATTGATTTTTGGGCTTCGTGGTGTGGTCCATGCAGAAGAGAAAATCCTGAAGTAGTAAAAGCATACAAAAAATTTAAAGCTGAAGAATTTAAAAACGGAAAAGGTTTTACCGTTTATAGTTATTCTTTAGACAAAAATATTGAAGCATGGAAAACAGCCATCGAAAAAGATAAATTAGAGTGGGAATTCCATACAAGTGACCTAAAAGGATGGAGTGCTGAAGGAGCTCAAGTTTATGGCGTTAGGAGCATACCTATGAACTACTTAATTAATGGTGATGGCATTATCATAGCAAAAAATCTTAGAGGAGAAACTTTAGAAGATGCTTTAAAAAAATATTTAAAATAGAAAATCACATACTAAAAGTTGTGTGAAAAGGCAGAAGCTATCTTCTGCCTTTTTTTCGTAATAAAAATTACATCTTATAAAAAAATATGACAATATGACTATTAATATATAAATGGTAGTATTTTTGAAAACGCTTAAAAAAATTAAACTTAAAAACTATGTCAACTAAAGAAGAAGAAAAAGAAGAAAAGATTGTTGAAAATGAAGCTCAACAACAACCCGAAGCAGAAGTAGCTGATAATGAAAAAGAAAACCTAACTGTTGAAGAAGAATTAGAAATAAAATTGAAAGAAGCTAATGACAAGTTCTTGCGTTTATATTCTGATTTTGAGAACTTTAGAAAAAGAACTCAAAAAGAAAAATTAGATTTATACAAAACCGCTGGAGAAGATATTATTTGTGCTTTATTGCCCATTTTAGATGATTTTGAAAGAGCAAAAAAATCAATGGAAGATTCAACTGACGTTGATGCAGTAAAAGATGGAATTAAACTTATCCAAGAAAAATTAATTTCAATATTAAAGCAAAAAGGATTAGAAGCTGCGAAATGTACTATTGGAGAACCTTTTAATATTGAATTTCACGAAGCAATAACACAAATACCAGCTCCATCAAAAAAAGAAGTAGGAAAAGTAATTGACGAAGTTGAAAAAGGATATTCACTAAACGGAAAGGTAATTAGATACACTAAAGTTGTTGTAGGGCAATGATAAATGTGTGAATGAATTAATATGTGAATGTGTGAATTGATTAATTTTTGAAAAACTTACTTTCTAGTTGCAATTAACCAATAACATTTAACCAATAACAAATAACTATTAACGGTTAACGAATTTAAAATGAGCAAGAGAGATTATTACGAAGTATTAGGAGTTTCAAAAAACGCCTCAGAAGCAGAAATAAAAAAAGCTTACCGCCAAATGGCAATCAAGTATCATCCCGACAAAAACCCAGATGACAAAAGTGCTGAAGATAAATTTAAAGAAGCTGCTGAAGCCTATGAAGTATTGAGTAATGCAGAAAAAAAGCAGCGTTACGACCGTTTTGGACATCAAGGAGTTGGAGGAGCTGCTGGAGGTGGATTTAGTGGTGGAGGAATGAATATGGATGATATTTTCTCACAATTTGGAGATATATTTGGAGGTGGAGGTGGGTTCAGTGGTTTTGGTGGCGGTCAAAGCCGAAGACAACGTGTTCATAGAGGAAGTAATTTAAGAGTTAGAGTAAAAATGACCTTAAAAGAAATTGCCAATGGAGTTGAAAAGAAAATTAAAGTTAATAAACTTGTTAATGCCGAAGGTGTTACTTTCAAAACTTGTCCGCAATGTCAAGGTTCTGGGCAAGTTACCCGAATTGCAAATACCATTTTAGGTCAAATGCAAACATCTGCACCTTGTCCTTCTTGTGGTGGAGATGGAAAAATTATTGATAAAAAACCTGCCGATGCAAATCATGAAGGACTAGTAAGAAAAGAAGAGCTAATAACTATAGATATTCCTGCTGGTGTAGAAGATGGTATGCAACTATCTGTTTCTGGTAAAGGAAATGCTGGTCCTAAAGATGGAATTGCTGGTGATTTAATTGTGCTAATTGAAGAAATTCCTCATGAAACCATTAAAAGAGATGGCGTAAATTTACTGTATGATTTATACCTCAACTTTTGTGATGCAGCATTGGGCGCTTCCTTAGAAATACCTACCATAGATGGAAAAGTAAAAATAAAAATCGAACCTGGCACTCAAAGTGGAAAAGTACTTAGATTAAAAGGAAAAGGATTGCCCCAAATTCAAGGATATGGAAGAGGAGATTTCCTCATTTACATCAATGTTTGGACGCCTCAACAACTCTCAAAAGAAGAAAAATCAGCAATAGAAAAATTAAAAAAATCTGAAAATTTTGTTCCGAAGCCAACAAGTAAAGACAAAGGTTTTTTTGATAGAATGAAAGATTATTTTAAATAATCAGAATTTCTTAGCCCTATCCATTTCTCGTTTGGTATCTTTCGCTTTTAAATCCTCACGTTTATCATGGAGTTTTTTACCTTTTGCAAGAGCAATATCAAGTTTGGCAAAACCTTTTTTATTGATAAACAAACTAAGTGGAATAATGGTTAACCCAACATCTTTTTTTTTGCGTTGAAGTTTGTCTATTTCATTCCGATTGAGTAATAATTTTCGGGTTCTTTTGGGCTCGTGATTGTTATAAGTTCCTTGCTCATACTCTGCTATATACATATTTTTTATAAACAACTCTCCATTACTCAAGAAACAAAATCCATCAGTTATATTGACTTTACCAGCTCGCACAGATTTAATTTCCGTACCAGTCAACTGGATACCCGCAGTGAATTTTTCCAGAAACTCATACTCAAAACTTGCTCGTCTGTTTTTTATGTTGATGTTGCTAGCCACGCTTCAAAATTAGAAAAGTTATTTGTTATTCGTTATTTGTTATTCGTTATTTGTTATTCGTTATTTGTTATTCGTTATTTGTTATTTGTTATTCGTTATTTGTAACCTTCTGTATTCCGTCTCCTGTCTTCCGACTTCCGTCTTCAAACCTCCAACTAACTCAACCCCACATCCAAGGTCATCATCACAATAAAACCACCAATAAAACCAAGTGTGGCAATATCAGTATATTTATCTCTTTGCGTTTCTGGAATTACTTCTTCTACCACTACATAAATCATAGCTCCAGCTGCAAAAGCCAACGCATAAGGTAATATCGGTTGAAAAGTAATTACTGCCCAAGCACCTAATACAGCTGCAAATGGCTCTACTATTGCCGATAATTGCCCATAATTAAAACTTTTCCATCGAGATAATCCTTGCCTTCTCAGTGGCATAGCCACCGCAATTCCTTCTGGAAAATTTTGTATTCCTATACCTATTGCTAACGCAATTGCTCCTCCAAGTGTAGCTCCTTCAAATCCCATAGCAGCACCTCCAAACAACACACCTATTGCTAATCCTTCTGGAATATTATGTAAGGTAATAGCCAACACCAATAAAATAGATCGGTGCCATTCTGTTTTAACACCCTCTTTTTCACCTTCTTTGAAATTGATATGTAAATGTGGTAACACTTTATCCAAACCAAACAAAAACATTGCTCCTCCTAAAAATCCTAAAGCAGCAGGAACAACCTTTATAAAACCATCACCTCCACTCATATCAATTGCAGGACTTAACAGCGACCAAAAGCTAGCTGCAACCATCACCCCTCCTGTAAAACCCAACATTCCATCAAAAAAAGCACGGTTCATTGTTTTAAAAACAAATACAAATGCTGCTCCCAAAGCAGTTACACCCCATGTAAACAGTGTCGCAACCAAAGCCTGCTGAACTGGACTAATCGATTTAAAAAAAACTTCTATTTCTTCCATTTATTAGTTATTCGTTAATTGTTATTAGCCCCCCACCCAACCTCCCCGAAAGGGGAGGAGTTTCCAACACACAAAGCCCTGATTAATCATTATTTATTTCTTTATTCATTAACTTCTATCTTTTAATTTTTTTTAACTATTAAATTTTTACTTGCCTGATTGGAAATAATTACATGCTTATTATTAACCAAAATTTGCATCGTTGCATCAAATTCAACTATATCTTTTATTATTATTTCTGCCCCCAGCACTAAATGTTGTTGCTCCAAATAATTCAAATAACTTTTAGAATGTTCTTTAACGCCAACCACTACCGCTTTTTCTCCTATTTTTAAATCGGACAATGTAATATCTTTATGTTGAACAATATATCCATCCTTATCGGGAATAGGATCTCCATGCGGATCAAACTTAGGAAAATCTAAAAATTCATCTAAGCGTTCTGTTAATTTATGGGTATTAATATGCTCTAATTCTTCAGCCAAATCGTGTACTTCATCCCACTTAAAATTTAATTTTTCTACTAAAAAAACTTCCCATAACCTATGATTTCTAATAATAGAAACAGCTACATCCCTACCTTTTTTAGTTAAGTTTACTCCTTGATACTTCTGATAACTAACTAACTTTTTATCTGCCAACTTTTTGATCATATCGGTTACAGAAGAAGGTTTTGTTGCTAATTTATAGGCAATAGCATTGGTAGAAACTCCTTGAACTCCGTTTAAACTCAATTTATAAATGGCTTTCAAATAATTCTCTTCAGTAAATGAATTCATCTTTGCATTTTTTTACAAATGTATAAAATATTTATTACATATATAAAATTATATTTTTAGACTAGTCTAAATTTTATTTTATATATTTGCAAAATAATTATTTATGTAATGAAAAATATTTTACTTAATATCTTATACCTTATTTGTTTTTTTCCCTTAGCTATTTATAGTCAAGAAGGAACAATAGAAGGAAGTATTAGTAGCAATAGCGATGCTGTAGCTTTTGCCAATGTTGGTTTGTCTGGCACAAAACTAGGCACTGCTGCAGATGTTAACGGAAAGTTTAAACTCAACAACATTCCTGTTGGCACTTATACAGTTCAAATTTCAGCGGTTGGTTATAAACATTATAAAAAAACCGTTACTATTGAAAGCGGAAAAACCATTACATTAAACATCACATTAGAAGAAACAGCCACACAAATAGAAGAATTTGTGGTTACAGGCACTTTGCGTGAAGTTTCTATAAAAGAATCGGCTGTGCCTATAAAAGTTTATAAACCAACCTTTTTTCTTAAAAACCCTACTGCCGTTTTATTTGAAGCGTTGCAAATTGTTAATGGCGTTCGTCCGCAAATAAATTGCAGCGTTTGCAATACAGGCGACATTCATATTAATGGTATGGAAGGGCCTTACACCATGGTTACTATTGACGGAATGCCTATTGTTGGAGGATTATCAACGGTTTATGGGCTAAACGGAATTCCTAACAGCATGATTGCCCAAACAGAAGTGGTAAAAGGTCCTGCTTCCACTTTATTTGGTTCCGAAGCTGTTGGTGGTCTAATAAATGTTATTACCCTCGACCCAAAAGATAGTCCGAAATTAGCTGTTGATGTTTTTGCAACTTCTTGGGGAGAAATAAACACCGATATAGGTATGGGGTTTAAAATCAGTGAAAATGTAACCTCTATGCTTGGTATTAATTATTTTAATTATTCCAACCCCATAGATAATAACGGAGATAATTTTACTGATTTAACGCTGCAAGATCGAATTTCTGTATTTAATAAATGGGATATTAAGCGTAAAGAAAACCGAGAACTCTCTGTAGCTATGCGTTATGTTTATGAAGACCGTTGGGGAGGAGAAATGCAGTGGAATCCTGAGTTTAGAGGTGGTGATAGTATTTATGGCGAATCCATTTATACTAGTCGTTACGAAATTATTGGAAAATACCAACTTCCTGTTAAAGAAAGGGTAATGAGCAGTTTTTCATTTTCCGACCATCAACAAAACTCTGTTTATGGGAATGTGCCTTATATCGCCCACCAAAAAATTGCTTTTGGTCAGTTGTTTTGGGATAAAAAAGTTGGAAAATATGATTGGCTTTTAGGAACAGCCTTTAGGTATAATTTTTATGATGACAATACTGCCGCAACTCAAACAACAGACACCCTCAACCCTAAAAACAAACCCGACCATGCGTTGCTGCCAGGAATTTTTGTTCAACATAGTTATAAAATAAACACCAAACACCAAACATTAGTAGGATTACGTTACGATTACGATTCCCGACATGGAAATATTTTTACACCACGTTTTAATTACAAATGGGCACCTAATGAAACCAACACCATCCGATTAAGTTTGGGAACAGGCTATAGAGTAGTAAATTTGTTTACCGAAGACCATGCTGCAACAACAGGAGCCAGAGAAGTAGTAATTAAAGGTTCGTTAGCCCCCGAAACTTCTTACAATGCCAACCTGAATTACCAAAAATTTATAAATACAAAATTTGGCTTTATCAATTTCGATGTTAGTGGTTTTTACACTTTTTTCAACAATAAAATTATTCCTGACTACGAAACTAATTCCAAGCAGATTATTTATGAAAACCTAAACGGTTATGCAGTTTCAAGAGGTATAAGTTTTGATATGGACATTAACTTTTCAGCTCCTCTTAACATAAAACTAGGCGGAACTTTTATGGAAGTGTTTGAAGTTAGTGAAAATGAACTAGGGAATTTAGAAAAACAACCGCAACTACTAACCGAAAATATTTCAGGAACTTTTGGTGTAAGTTATGAATTTACAAAGCAAAAAGTTAAAATTGATTACACAGGAAATTTATATGGACCCATGCGTTTACCTTTGGTAGAGAATGATTTCCGCTCTGAGTATTCCGAATGGTACAGCATACAAAACATACAAATTACCAAAACCTTTAAAAAAGGTTGGGAGATTTATGGAGGAGTTAAAAACTTACTCAATTTTACCCCTCCCAACAATTCTATTTTACGAGCTAACGACCCTTTTGATAAAAATGTGGATTCACCCGATAATCCTAATGGATACACCTTTGACCCTTCGTATGTATATACTACCTTTCAAGGAATAAGAGGTTTTTTTGGGGTTAGGTTAAAAATAGCCCCCTAAATCCTCCCGTCTTTCAGCCGAGGACGAGCCCGAAGGAGGACTTGTTCAACGCACAAAGCCGATTTTGTTAATGGTTAATTGGTTTGTTGATACATCACCCCATCTTTCCTATCTATTTCCAACTTTATTCGTGGTGCCAATTGAGTAAAACCATTGCGTTTAAAGTTGAGGCTTATGTCTCTATTCGAATAGATAAATGTTGGGGTTTTTAGTATATTTTCGTTGATGCTAATCAAATAAAAATCTAAAGTTTGAGAAGTATTGGTGGTATTTGCCAACTCATAAAAAGAGGTTTTTAATGCATATTTATAAGCTTCTTTTGTTTTTTCTGCTTTTCGGTATTCCAAAAAATTAATGCCAATAAATTCTATTTCTTTTACATTGTACTTTAAAAATAATTCAGCAAAACTTGGATCTAACAGATGTGGAGAGAAATTTTTATTTCCAACATAATGAGGCAGCAAGAATAGTTTTTTCAATTGAGTAAATTTTTTAAAATCTAAATAATCCATTGCTTGTATATCCGAAAACATTCGAATGGTTCTGTAGGGGTAATTCATCCGAACGCTGTCCAATACATAATTGATGTTTCTAAGATTATCAGCAGCAGCATTATCTAAACGAATAAAATCATTCCCTTCTTTAATAACCGCATTGAAATCCGTTACCAATGTGAGTTTTTTGTTCAATAAGTTTTTTGAAAAATTGCCTGCTAAAAGCGTTTCAGCAAATAGTGTGTATTTTGCTTCGGGAGAAAGTAAATATTCATTCAAATAACCATCTCTCTTTTCTATATCTGTGGTATAGCTCAAGGCATAAGACAAAATACATTCTGTACAATTTTGTGTTTGACTCAACCTAAAAAAATACGCATACGCTTCGTCATAGGTAGTAAATCGAGGTGCGTCATTCCAATAAAAATGAGCTTTTATGTCCTTTCCTTCTGTTGGATTTAAAGCCAATAAATTCACATCAAAAAATTCCAACAAATGCCTTCCCATTGGTCGTTTTCTTCTCACATTATCTACTCTAAGTGTGTCAAAATAACGATACGTAATAAAATCTTGCTGCCAATATATATCATCCAAATAGGCTTTTCTTCTAATGGCTTCCATGATGTAGTAAGTGAACAAAGGGTTTTCAGGTTCTACGATGTGAAAAGCAAAAGCTCGTTCTATACAATCATCATAGTTGGTTTTATTTATATTGGTGAGTAACGCATCTAAAATGAGTGGTTTTGCTTGTTTTTTCAGCCCCATAAAATCGGTTTTACTTACCACAAATAAGTTGGCATCGTTTTGTTTTATCTTGTTAGAATTTGCTTCATACTTCGCTATTCTAGTTTTTGAAGGTGGAATATGGCTGTTTTTCAACTCCCAATAATCTTCCAATGTGAGCAATTTACGTTGCTCCAAGCGTTGTAAAATTCGATAATAATTAAGCAGTCCAGAATGAAAATAAGGTGTTTGTTCCATCCAAACTGAAGCCAACGAATCGGCTTCTAATTCTTGTTGTTGAGAAAAATAATCACGAGGTTTTTTCACACTACCAAAAACACCCCAATCCGTTCCAACCACTTCGTTATGCAAGAACTTATGTAACGTATGGTGTTTATAATAATGAGCCAATTCATGTAAAATTAGTCCCGCAAGTGTAGCTTCATCTGATATTTCCGCTAACACCCCTACATTTAAAAAAAGTTGTCCACTTGGTTGCATTTCTGCATCAAAATTCCCATCGTGTTTTATATAAATATGGATGAGTGTATCATTGGCTAGTTCGGAGGGGATAACCTGCTTTAAAATTTTATTCAAATAGTTTTCTAATGCATCCCATTTAATAATGTCACCCGAATTAAATTCATACACAATACGATTCGCAGCAATGTCTGAAAATTTATAGGTTAATCGATCATATTTTTTTGATTTAGCATAAGTGGGAGCATGGGTATAAATGTATTCTCTTAGATAAGAAAGGTCTTTGTATTGCTGAGCAACCGCAGTATTCACTTGTGAATTGCTTATAAAAGGAAGTAGTAAAAAAAGGAGTACTATTATTCTCATCACTAACAAATTAAAATTTACCCCTCATTTACCAAAAACTAAGCCATTTGTTAAAATTTTGTTAATTTACAAGAGAGAATAGGTATGTTTTCTCTTTCACGAAGTTACACCGAGATTTTTCACAGAGAGACACAGAGTAATGTTGCCACTAATACACGAATATTATTTCTTTAATACTTTTTCAACTCCAATTTTTCCCCATCAAATACAGCATACGTATTATGTTTTATCCATTCTCCTAAATTAAAATAAATAGAGTTTTCGCTGATTGGAATTTCTAA
>PCUH01000258.1:21271-21413 GCA_002770955.1 Flavobacteriales bacterium CG18_big_fil_WC_8_21_14_2_50_32_9
CTTCGGCTTTTTCTGCTCCAAGCATTGGCAACACCTATTCCTAAATTAGGATGAATACGTGCAAACAACCACTGACAAACTTTGCTGGCAAAAACTGCTTTTAGCATTTTGTATTGAGTGTCTCCTGGTCCTAATCCATCAC
>PCUH01000147.1:0-544 GCA_002770955.1 Flavobacteriales bacterium CG18_big_fil_WC_8_21_14_2_50_32_9
AAAATTATCGGGATTACTGTTTTAATACTCATCTTAGCAGTAGCAGTATTAACTTTTGTAGCTCCCACAGACTTTAAATTAGAGCGTTCTGTAGAAATAAATGCTCAAAAAGAAACAGTTCATAAACACTTACTTTATTTTGAAAAATCCAATAAATGGTCGCCATGGGCTGAATTAGACCCTGACCAAAAAACATGGCTGGAAGGTGAAGATGGTTCGATTGGAGCTACTTTTTTCTGGGAAGGAAATGAAGATGTTGGTAAAGGAAAGCAAGAATTAATTGCTTTTACAGATGATAAAATTGAAACTATTGTTACGTTTATTGAACCTTTTGAAAGTGTTGCCAATGGCTATTTTCTTTTAAATGAAACAGATGATAAAACTACCGTTACTTGGGGATTTGATTCTAAAATGCCTCGTCCGTTTAATATTTTTGGTCTTTTTATGGATATTAGCGAATCTGTAGGGAAAGACTACGAAAAAGGTTTGGCTAAATTGAAAGAAATTGTGGAAAGCGAAAAACCAGCAAAAAAAGAATACGCCA
>PCUH01000147.1:603-969 GCA_002770955.1 Flavobacteriales bacterium CG18_big_fil_WC_8_21_14_2_50_32_9
AGCGAAATGGAAGCTTTCTATGGTAAACATTTAGGAGCTATGTTTGGAATGCTTTCTCAAAACAAAGATGTACAAATTGCTGGTCAGCCTTGTGGAATTTATTACGATTGGGATGAAGAAAACCAAATGACAGATGTGGCTGCTGCTATTCCATACAATTCTGGAGATAAAAGCTTTAAATTTGATAATTATACTACTGTAAAGCTTGGTGGCGAAGCCTTAAAAATTGCTTACTATGGCGATTATGAAAACCTTGCTGAACCACACATGGCAATGGATGAATACCTAAAAAATAATAATTTACCCATGTCGCATATTGTATTAGAAGAATACATAACCGACCCTACAACAGAAGCGGACACAACT
>PCUH01000147.1:1120-5875 GCA_002770955.1 Flavobacteriales bacterium CG18_big_fil_WC_8_21_14_2_50_32_9
ATAAGGCAGAATATTTTTACTCCTTGTATCTAGAATCTACTGATAAAATTGATTCTCTTTATATAGAAGTTCTTCTAAAAAAAGCTCGTAGCTTAAGAATAACTTTTAAGAATTATGATGCTTTAAACACCATTTTAAAAACAATAGAGTTAAGTAAAGAAATCAATCATCCAGAACTTATTTTTAAATCAAAGGTTCATTTGGCCGATTTTTATACGCTTACACAACGAATTGAATTGGCTAATGAAGTTTTTAGTAAAATAACTCCATTACCTACTTTCTCAGATTTAACTAAATGTATATTTTTAAACAGAAAAGCTGCCTATTACAATCATATTGGAAAACTTGACAGTGCTATAAAATATTCTAATGAAGCCCTTGTATTGGCTAAAAAAAACCAATTTACCAACGAACAAGCAACTATCTTTAACGAGTTAGGTAATATTTATGATCAAAGAGAAGAATATGACAAAGCATTAGCCTATTTTGATGAAGCACTAGAACTAAATAAAAATGATGAAATCAACCATTCAAACACTTATTTGAATAAAGCTAAAATTTACTATAACCAAAAAAATTATCCTTTAGCTATTCATCATTTAGAAAATAATTTAAAAAATATAGAACACACCAATTGGTCAAACCTTAAATGTGCTATATTAGAATACACTTCTAAAGCTTCTTTTTTGCTAAATGATTCATTAAATGGTTATAAATACTTAGCTGAATATCAAAAAGAAGCGAATAATTATTATTTAAACAATCAAAACAAAACCATTGCTGAGTTAGAAACAAAGTTTAAAACCGAGCAAAAAAATGCAGAAATTATCAACCAAAAAAACATTATTGTTCAAGAAAAGCAACGGCAAAAAACATTTTTCACAGCTATTATCTCACTTATTATTTTACTAAGCATATCATTAGTTTTCTATACAACTGTTAAAAATAAAAACAAACGCTTATCTAAATTGCTTCAAGAAAATCAATTTTTAGTTGGTGAGGCTAATCACAGAATAAAAAATAACTTGCAGTTAATCGTTTCTTTGGTGGCTCGCGAAAAAAACAAAAAAGAAAACGAAAACCATGATGCGTTAACCAACATTGTTACTAAAATCGAATCTATTGCTACACTTCATCAGCAACTTTATATTAATGAAGAAAAAAGTGAAATTAATCTTAAAACATACCTCAGCGAGCTTTGCGACAATCTACTTCCTCTTTTGCAAGCTAAAAACATTATGTTAACAAAAGATCTTGATGAAATGTTGTTCAGTATAGAAAAATCTGTTTATGTCGGTTTAATTCTTAATGAGTTAGTTATAAACTCATTAAAACATGGTTTTACAGAAAACTCCAGCTCAACAAAAGAAATAAATATCCAATATAAAAATATCAAAAACAAAAAAATTGAACTAACCTATACCGACAACGGAAAAGGATTATCTGACAAAGAAAAACCAAAATTAATTCACTTACTTTGTAGCCAAGTAAAGGCCGAATACACTATTGAAAATAAAAATGGTTTCTATTTTAAAACAGCAATTAAATTATAATAAATGAACGCCATAATAGTAGAAGACGAATTAATTATAGCAGACCACTTGGCTCAAATTCTTTCAAGTATTAATGTGAATGTTATTGAAATAATTGATGATTTAACGGAAGCAGAAAAAAGTTTAGCTAAAGCACCCGATTTTTATTTTTTAGACATTCGTTTATCTAACAATCAAAACGGAATTGAATTTGGTAAAGTCTTAAATAATTTAGCCATTCCTTTCATCTATATTACAGCCAATAACGAATTAGAAATATTAAAAAAAGCCATTGCCACTCAACCTACCTCCTACATTACCAAACCTTTTAAAGAGCGTGATGTAATTGCTGCTGTAGAGCTAATTAAACTAAAGACTAAAGTTGCTAACTATTTACAAATAATTACTCCTAAAGGTATTAAAAAAATTGCTGAACAAGAAATTCTATATTGTGAAGCTAAAGGTTCTTACGTTAATATTGTAACCGAAAATGGAACATTTGTGCAACGTATGACGCTCAAAAAAACATTAGAAATGCTGAGTGATGATTTTCTTAGAATTCATCGGTCTTTTATTATTAATAAACACAAAATAAGTTCGTCTAAAAGTAATACTATTTATATAAGTGAATTTCCATTACCGATATCAAGAGCTTATAAAAGTTTATTAATCAAAGAATAGTCTTTTTACCATTCACTACAAAAATTGGTTATCTACAACATTATTTTTTTTATTTCATAAAATAATTCAATTTTTGTGATGCTCATCATATATTTAGTATGATACTAATCATCATTATTAACTAAATTAAAAATTTATGAAAAAAACAATTTACACTTTTAATAGCCTCTTGCGAACGTATAATAAATACCGCAGAAAATTGGCTAATTTGCGTAAAGCAAACAAAAATGAAAGACGTCAACACATTTTGCAAAAACACCTTGCAAAACTTTATGAAAAATTAACGTTTTTAAAGATGAGTATTAAGCTTAGCACAGCTGCTGCAAGTGTTGTAGTGGGTACATTGGCTTTTATTCCTCAAAATGCTAATGCTCAGTCTTTTTCCGCAAAACAAATAAACCCGTTTAGTCTAACGAATGCTTATGATGTCTCAGCACCAACATTTGCCGATTTAGATGGCGATGGCGATTTAGACATGTTGAGTGGTTCAGGCGATTATTACTATAATTATTATACTTATAACTATGAATATTATTTTAAATACTATCAAAATACTGGCACAGCAACTAACCCTGTTTTTGCAGCACCTGTTAATAATCCGTTTGGTATTACAGCTCCTGCTGATGATATGATAACTCCTACTTTTGTAGATATTGACAATGATGGCGATATGGATTTGTTTTATGGCGATAGAAGTGGGGATTTCTTCTATATGGAAAATGTAGGCTCATCAACTGTTCCTGTATTTGGTACTCCCCAAACTAATCCATTTTTGTTATCAGGAATATCATCATACTTTACATCTAGATCAATTCCTACATTTGCTGATTTAGATGGTGATGGCGATTTTGATTTGCTATCGGGTGGAAACAATGGTGATTTCTTTTATTTTCAAAACACAGGCTCAGCAACTGCTCCTAGTTTTGGACCTGTTCAAGTAAACCCATTTAGTTTAATAGGCATAGGATATTATGGAAGATCAGCTCCAGATTTAATAGACATAGATGGTGATGGCGATTTTGATTTGTTGTCGGGAAACAGCAATGGAGATTTTTATTATTTTCAAAATACAGGAACAGCAACTGCCCCAGCTTTTGCTACTTCACAAACAAATCCTTTCAGCTTAAGTAAAGTTGGTGTTTATTCTTATACTGGTAATTCTAAACCAACTTTTGCTGATATAGATAACGATGGTGACATGGATTTAATGGCTGGTGATGATTATGGAGATTTTAGTTTCTATAGGCGATGTTTACCTACCGCTGATACAATTTCTCCAACGGTTGCTTGTAGCTATACTTCTCCAAGTGGTCAACTTCATCTAACAAGTGGCTCGTTTACAGATGTAATTCCTAATGCAACGGGGTGCGATAGTATAATAACCATTAACTTAACCGTTAATCCGCTAATAGACCAAACGGTTAGCTCTACCAATCCAGTAGCGTGTAATTCTGGTTCAACAACAATTGATTTAGGCTCATCGCAATCGGGAATTAATTATTTTTTAAGAAACAATGCTAATGACACCATTGTTGATGGTCCAGTTGCAGGAACAGGCACTGGATTATCTTTTAATACAGGAACAATTAACGCTCCAACAACCTATAATGTTTATGGAGTTGGAACGGCACCTTCAACAGGCTTAGTATTTGATGGCATAGATGATTATGTTGATGCTGGAACAGGGATAAACTTAACCAACAGTTCTTTTAGTATTGAGTTTTGGGCAAAGAAAAATATGTTAATTACAGGTAATGATAATCATATTATTGGTTTAGGAGAAACTACAACAACAAATAATGCACTTCATATTGGTTTTAGAGGTAGTAATCAATTTACATTCGCTTTTTTTGGTAATGATTTAGATGCTTCTTCTACGCTAGCAGACACAAACTGGCACCATTGGGCGGTAACTTTTGATGAAGTTTCAAAAGCCAGAACAATTTACCGTGATGGAGTTCAAGTTGCAAATGATGTATCATCTAGTAATTTTATAGGTACTGGTAATTTAAAAATTGGAAGAGCATATCTTGCAAATAACAATAACTTTAATGGTAATTTAGATGAAGTAAGAGTTTGGAATGGAGCCAAAACAGTATCTGAAATAAATGCAACCATGAACACTTGTTTATCAGGCACTGAAACAGGATTACTAGCTTATTACCAGTTTGAAAATGGTGCTGGAAGTTCTACGTTAACAGATATATCTCCAAACGGAAATAATGGCACATTAACCAATATGAATCCCGCAACTGATTGGGGTACAGGAAGTAGTGTTTGTTCCACTTGTAATATAGAAATGACACAAACCATTACCATTAATGTTGGGCAACATTCTACAAGTTCCATTACTGAAACTGCTTGTAATTCATACACTTCGCCAAGTGGAAATTTTACATGGGTAACAAGTGGTGTCTTTTCGGATACTATTCCAAATGTTTCTGGTTGCGATAGTGTTATTACTGTAAATTTAACCATCAACACAGTGGACAACACTACTACACTAAATGTTAACACCGTAACTGCCAACCAAACTGGAGCA
>PCUH01000147.1:5916-6499 GCA_002770955.1 Flavobacteriales bacterium CG18_big_fil_WC_8_21_14_2_50_32_9
TGGAGCAACTTACCAATGGTTAGATTGCAATAACGCAAATGCAGTCATTATTGGAGCAATAGCACAAAGCTTCACTCCTACTGTTACAGGCAACTACGCAGTGGAAGTTACGATGAATGGTTGTTCAGACACTTCGGCTTGTGTAAACGTAATCATTACTAGCATCAATGAATTAGCTTTAGCAGGAATAAAAATTTATCCTAACCCCGTTAATGATAACATTTTTATTGAGTTAGCTAATCTTGCACAGGCAACAAAAATAACCATTGTAAGCATAGATGGAAAAGAAGTTTACAGCAATGCAACCATCAACAGTAACAAATTAGCTATTGATGCAGCAGCTTGGAGTAAAGGCGTTTATTTTATAACCATTACTTCTGACAAAAATAGTAATACAATGAAATTGATTAAACAGTAAAAAAAAAGAGTTAGTAATTAGGAATTAGGTGTTAGTTGAAAAAATCAACTAACACCTTTTTTTTAAAATTATAACACATCTGAAAAAATGATTAATCTTGCTATTAAAAAACAACTTAAAAAACAACTTAAAAAACATTAATGACAAACAACAATTCAAAACCCC
>PCUH01000147.1:6563-7790 GCA_002770955.1 Flavobacteriales bacterium CG18_big_fil_WC_8_21_14_2_50_32_9
TTATTAGCCCTCATCCCGATAATGAACATCTAACAACACTCCCTCGAACTTTTCAAAAACCAATGGGAATAGCCATAAAAGATGATAGAATGGCAATTAGTTTAAAAGACGAGGTTATTGTTTTTCAAAATTCAAGAGAATTAGCAACTTTCTATCCGAACAAACAAAATACGTATGATAGTTTATGGCTACCTCGCACAACCTACTATACTGGTTTAGTTGATTTACACGATATTGATTTTGGAGATGATGGTATTTATGCTATAAACACTTCTTTTTCTTGTATTTGCAAAATTGATGGCGAATTTAATTTTACTCCTGTTTGGAAACCGCCTTTTATCAATGAAATAATCCCTGGAGATTTATGTCATTTGAATGGTATGGTTGTGTTAAATGGCAAACCTAAATATGTTACTGCATTAGGAACAACAAATACGCCTCAAGGTTGGAAAGAAAATATTGTGCATGGAGGTGTTTTAATGGATGTTGAAAAAAATGAAATCGTATTGAATGGCCTTTCCATGCCTCATTCGCCCAAAATATATAACAATGAGCTATATTTATTAATGTCTGCAAGTGGTGAGTTTATAAAAGTTAACCTTGAAACGAAATCATACCAAACATTAAAAAAGTTTGAAGGCTTTTGCAGAGGTTTGTCGTTTTACAAAGATTTTGCATTTATAGGTTTTTCTAAACTGAGAAAAAATTCCAGCACTTTTGCAAAATTAAGTTTCTCTGATAAAGCAAATTTTTCGGGTATTAAAATTATTCATATGCCTACAAATGCTGAGGTAGGAGAAATTATTTACGAAACTAGTGTTGATGAAATTTATGAAGTTATCGTATTGGAAAACATGATTCGTCCTAATATTTTAAATACTATTGATGATGTTCATAAATTATCATTGGCAACTCCATCAACTACCTATTGGGCAAAGAAGGAAGAACAAGAATAGGTTCTTTCCGTTTTCCTAACTGTTTTAACCCAGAAAATTAACTTCGTTGAACTCGCAAGCTCGGTTCATAAATTTTTACGATATAAGTAATACCAACAAATTTTACTATTTTCAATTGCCCAAATTTGGGTATTACTATTCCGATAATTATCGAAAGGGATTAACCGCTTTGCATCCCACAACCCTTCGCACATTCATACAATTCGCTTCGCTTTTGCTTGAATAAAGCGGGTTAAGCTATTTAATCAGTTATAGTAGCTAAGCAGAGATT
>PCUH01000250.1:0-2761 GCA_002770955.1 Flavobacteriales bacterium CG18_big_fil_WC_8_21_14_2_50_32_9
CATCATTAGTTTGACCAATGTAATAGTTGTCTATAACTTTTGAATATAATATGTAAACATAATAACTCATAAAACAAAAAAAAGCTGCCTTTTGGCAGCTTTAAAATGGGTGGAAGATGGGGCTCGAACCCACGACCCTCGGTACCACAAACCGATGCTCTAACCAACTGAGCTACAACCACCATTTGAAGGGGGCAAATATACTTTTTTATTTTTACATCAAACAATTACTATGATATTTTTCTCTACACCCCTCGGTACCACAAACCGATGCTCTAATCCCGAAAAAATGAAAATTTATAATTTTCTCTTTTTTCGAGGACTCTCGTAAAATAATAAAATCAAAGATTTTTATTTTACGGAGCCAACTGAGCTACAACCACCATTTGAAGGGGGCAAATATACTTTTTTATTTTTACATCAAACAAATCTACTACAATTTTTTATTTTTATCTTAAAAAAATATAGCTCCCCCTCTTTTTCTTAACTTTGTAGTTGATGAGCGATATAAAAAATATTACCCTAAATGTGGAAGGAATGACCTGTGCCAATTGTGCCTTAGGCATTAAAAAACAGTTAGTTAAAAAAGGATTAGAAAACGTAAATGTAAGCTTCTCAACAGGCGAAGTAACTTATGATAGCAATACAAAGCTCAATACTCAAGAAATTATTGATAGCATTAATCAATTGGGGTATAAAGTAATTGATGCTCCAAAAGAGCAAAAAGGATTATCTGCCATTGAGAAAAAATTTTACATTTCGTTAATTTTTACCATTCCTTTGTTCTTGCACATGTTTATGCCACACGATAACATTTTAAATAACAGTTGGGTGCAATTGGCATTGTGTACACCTGTTTTTTTAATTGGGTTATTCCATTTTGGGAAAAGTGCTATTGGCTCACTAAAAACTGGTGTTCCAAATATGGATGTGCTGATTACCATAGGTTCAACAGCAGCCTTTGTTTATAGTATTGTTGGGATGTATCTTTATTATGACACTCACGAGGCACACAATTATTTGTTTTTTGAAACCGCTGCCACCATCATCACCTTAGTATTGTTGGGCAATTTGTTAGAACATCGTTCGGTAAACCAAACCACTACTGCCATAAAAGAATTGAGTCAGATTCAGCAAAGTGAAGCCAAAAAAATAATGCCCGATGGTTCTACCACTGTTGTTGGTTATGATGAAATTAATGTGGGAGACATCATTCAAGTAAACAGTGGAGACAGAATAGCTGTTGATGGAGAAATCAGTAAAGGAAATGCTACCATAGATGAGTCTATGATTTCTGGTGAAAGTACTCCTGTGGAGAAGGAAGTAGGTTCAAAAGTTATTGGAGGAACGGTGTTAATGGATGGAACAATGCAGTTCAGAGCAGAAAAAGTAGGAGGCGAAACGGTGTTGTCTAAAATTATTGAAATGGTGAAAAATGCACAGCAAGATCAACCCAACATTCAACGATTGGGGGATAAAATCAGTGCTATATTTGTTCCCATTGTGTTGGTAATTGCGTTACTCACCTTTTTAATTGCCCATTTCGGTTTTGATATCAGTATGCAACAAGCACTGATGCAAAGTATAGCCGTATTGGTAATATCTTGTCCTTGTGCCATGGGGTTAGCAACACCAACAGCCGTAATGGTAGGAATAGGAAGAGCTGCCAAAAAAGGAATTTTAATTAAAGGCGGAAGCACCTTAGAATTATTTGCCAATGCTAAAAACATTGTATTTGATAAAACGGGCACACTTACTACAGGAAAATTTATGATAAAAAGAACAAAACTATACGCTCCTATTGAAGAACAAGAACTTAAAAATATACTTTTTACCATAGAACAACATTCCTCCCATCCCATTGCTCAATCTGTTGTAGATTACCTAAAACCAGATGCTACAACGCTTGATTTTTCTAATATAAAAGAAATAAAAGGCATAGGCTTAGAAGCTACTGATAAAGAAAATAATCACTATCAAGTAGGTTCTTATAGAATTGATGAAACACAAACCAATGAGATGCAACACGCTATTTTTATTTTTAAAAACAAGGCACTTATTGCAGGAGTTGACATTGAAGATGAACTCAAACAAAATGTTCCTGAAACTATTTCTTTATTGAATCAACAAGGGTTAAATACCATTTTACTAAGTGGGGATGTGCAGCAAAAGTGTGAAGAATTAGCTACTAAAGTGAATATTAAAACGGTTTACAGTCAACAGCTTCCTGAACAGAAATTAACAAAAATTGATGAATTGGAAGAAATAGCACCAACGGCAATGGTAGGCGATGGCATTAATGATGCTCCTGCTTTAACAAAAGCTTCTGTAGGAATTTCTATGAGTAAAGCCACACAAGTAGCAGTGCATTCTGCTCAAATTGTTTTATTGAATGATAAAGATTTATCTCAGGTATATGAAGCGTATTTAATAAGTAAACATACCCTAATCACCATTAAGCAAAACTTATTTTGGGCTTTTTTCTATAATGTATTGGCAATTCCTGTTGCTGCACTTGGTTTTTTAAACCCTATGGTAGCAGCATTGGCAATGGCTTTCTCAGATGTAATTGTAGTTGGAAACTCTATACGACTGAAAACAAAGAAATTGAAGTAAATATAAATCTTAAAGGGTTACGGTTGCTCTAGTTCGACTTGTAGCTGCCGTTTTAGAAAGGCATTTTTTAATTCGGACATATTTTAAGTTCAACTTTAAATCTGTCCCAAAGGTAGTGAAAAAACTAGCTTCATTGTTATTTTTT
>PCUH01000250.1:2778-4873 GCA_002770955.1 Flavobacteriales bacterium CG18_big_fil_WC_8_21_14_2_50_32_9
ATTTATCGGCTAAGCGAGCCACTACAAAAAAAATAGCAGTTAAACTTATAGCAAACACTGCCACTTTCCATGCACCAACCCCCATAGCTGAGGGCTGAACAAATCCATCAAAAATAAGTTGATAGAAGAAAAGAGCAAGCGGCATTGTTATCCCAAAATAAAACCCATGACGAAAAAAAAAGTCTTCCCAAACTCGTTTTAAATCCCAATCATGTCTTTTCCAGCGTATTATACATGCTATAATTATAAAAAATCCTAATACTAATGCTATATGCGGACTATCCCCTTCAATTACGCCAATAGCACGTTCTAATCCATGTAATAATCCTGTTAAAATAGCAGCGTTTTTAGCGTGTACCCTATCAAGTCTATCAAAAATTATTATCCAAGCCATTAATAAAAAAAAGAATGAAAATTGAATCCAATGACTAAACTGTTCGTCCACCCAATAAACTTGGTTATATAAAGCTCCTGTTGTAATTCCTAATTGTTCACGAGAATAAATTTCTATGGTATTAGTAAAATGAATACCTATACCATAAATATACATCGCTAAAAAAAATAAGGCAATTATTTTTAATCGTTTCACTGAATTACTTAAAACTTCATTATCATTTGGTCCAAACACAATAACAATAATGCGATACAAAGCATACCAAAGCAAAGGAGCATAGATTAGCTGTTCAAACCAATGATTAGTAGATATACCATGAATAGATGTGAAACAAATCCATTCAAAACCTAGTATTTTACCTCCTAACCCACAAAAAATTGCTTTGTAATGATACGCAAAACATACATATAACAACCAACCAACCAATGATTTATTTTCGGTAGCAGGTATTAAAGTGGTTGTAATAAAATTGTATTTTTTCTCTTCCATTATTTTTCTTTACTTAAATCCACAAATGTAGCAGATTAGAACATTAAATGAAAGATGTAATTGCTAATTTTGCAATTAGATTTGAATTTTCAATGGCAGTTTGGTTGCGATTCGCTTGATTGTCTTCTTTGAAAATAACATCTAAATTCCAATGTAAATTATTTTCAATCCCAACGTAAGCACTAAGCTGAAGCGTTGACATTTTAGCAGAGGGCTTAGTGATATTGTTTTTCATAATTCATTAAAACAAAAATACTATTTTTTTATAATGTATTGTGTTTGCTCGACCTAAGCCAACCACACACTTTGCCCTCGCAAAACTTAGCTCGTACGCTTACAACTTAGAATGTACGGGGACTTTATAGACAGGCTCTAATTAGCAAAAACCATTTTTTTAGTATCTACTTCCACCCCATCTATCACCAACGAATAGGTATAAATACCCACTTTACCGTAACCATGCTCATAGTTCACTTCATTAATTTCATTAGTAAGTGCTATAGGCAGTTTTTTAATGATTTTTCCTTGCAAATCTCGAATCACAATCAACGCTTGTTGGTAATTTTTAGGTTGATTTATCTTCACCGAAATAGTGGTAACTTCATCAAAAGGATTGGGAATATTTTGAAGTAATTCGAACGATTTTTGAGGCTCAACATAGCTCCCAACTCCTGTGGCAGAAACAAAAACCTCATTAGAGAACAAGCTTTCAATGGTATTGGAATCCACAGAGGCAACACTTAGAAAATAAGTAGATGACTGCGGAAAAGTGATGGTGTCGGTGGCTGTATTAAACGTATAAACCGAATCCCAATCATGGGTTGTACTTCTAACACCTACTCTATAATTAGGATAATTTATAGAAGAACTAATCGTAATTTCAAAGACATTACCACTCAAAGGATTTACAGAAAAAGTAACTGGTTGTGGTCCAACAGCAATAGCAGCGGCAGCAACTCCATTTACCACTGCATTTCGAGCTAAATAATTAAAATCAACAAAAAAACTATCAATTTCATTATCATTATTGGTATCAATGCCTAAAATATCATCACTAGTATGTTGTCTGTCAGTGTAACCAGGTCCATTGGAAGCATCACCATGTTCATTGGCAGAAGTGAACCGCATCGCAGCAAACCCTTTTTGTCTAAATGGAATATGATCTCCTCCTCTACCTGTTCTATCTTCAGCAGACATAATGGTTAGCACCAT
>PCUH01000063.1:0-191 GCA_002770955.1 Flavobacteriales bacterium CG18_big_fil_WC_8_21_14_2_50_32_9
AAAAGATTGGTGTAAAGAACATACCGAATTTCCTTTCCCAAAATCATTAGATAAAGCAAAAGCAGAAGGTGGTTGGAAAGTTTCTAGAATTGTAGCAAAAAAACAAGATAACGTTGCGATTTTAACCATCAGAAGACCACAGGTACTTAACGCATTAAATCTAGATGTTTTAACTAATTTGAAAGAAGAAA
>PCUH01000063.1:371-4563 GCA_002770955.1 Flavobacteriales bacterium CG18_big_fil_WC_8_21_14_2_50_32_9
CTACGGTTTGTGCATTAAATGGATTTGCTTTTGGTGGTGGAAACGAATTGGCAATAACATGTACAGCAAGAGTTGCCAAAAAAGGTTTGCCAGTTGTGGCTTGTCAGCCCGAAGCGAACTTAGGTTTTATTCCTGGTTCTGGAGGAACACAGCGTTTACCACGATTGGTTGGGGTTGATGTTGCTGCCGAAATACTTCGTACAGCCCGACCAGTTTCTGGTAAAGAAGCTCTAGAAATAGGATTAATTGACAAAGAAATTGAAGGCGATTTAGTTGAGGGAGCCGTTGAGTACGCTAAAAAATTAGCAAAAGGTGAAATTCAACCTCGAAAATTTTCGACCAACGGAACTCATGAAAACTTAGCTCCCAAAGAAATTAATATTGGTCATTTGAGTAAAAAAATTGACCACATCATGAACAAAGCGATTTACGATGGCATTAAACTTCCATTAAATGAAGCATTAGAGTTGGAATCAAAACTTTTTGGAGAATGTATTTTAACCGATGACATGAAAATTGGTTTAGATAATTTTTTAACCAACGGACCAAGAGCTAAAGCTGAATTTATACATAAATAGATTAAAGAAAGAAGTTATAAGATATAATGACTAATAACTAAGCCTAATGACTAATAATAAAATATAAAGCAATGAAAGGATTTCACGACAAGAAAAAAGGATTTGGTATAACCTACGACAACATTTACTTAGTGAACGGAGCAAGAACTCCATTCGGAAAATTGTGCGGAACATTAGGGAATGTCTCTCCAACCGATTTAGGAATTTATGCAACAAAAGGAGCATTAGAAAAATCAGGTATTAAAGGAGAAGATATCGACCAAGTGATGTATGCCAACATTGGTCAAAGTGCTGCCGATGCTTACTTTTTACCTCGACATGTTGCCTTATATTCGGGCATTCCAGAAACTATTCCAGCAATTATGTTGCAACGTATTTGTGGTTCTGGTTTTGAAACTATTGTTTCAGGGGCTGAACAAATTAGTTTGGGAAAAGCTCAAGTTACCTTATGTGGTGGAACCGAAAACATGACGCTTTCTCCAACCGTTAGTTTTGGTAACAGAATGGGTTATGCTTTAGGAAAAATTGATTTTAAAGACATGCTTTGGGAAGCATTAAACGATACTTCTGCAGTTCCTATGGGATGTACTGCCGAAAATGTTGCGATAAAACATCACATCTCCAAAGAAGAAGCCAATATTTTTGCTAAACTTTCGGTGGATAGATATGGTGCCGCTCAAAAAAGAGGTTTTTTTGATGATGAAATTATAAAAATGAATTCTGAAACCTTCGAAATAGAAGGCTTAAATCCAAGAAAGGTTCGATTGCCTAAAAATGCAGTAAATTTTAATGTGGATGAAAATGTTCGTCCATCTAACCTAGAAGATATGGCCAAATTACCTTCTGTTTTTGCTCGTGATGGTGTTCAAACCGCTGCTAACTCAAGTGGAATTGTTGATGGAGCTTCTTCTGTGGTAGTTGCCAGTGGTGATTTTATTTCAACAAGGGGTTTAAACCCCTTGTCAAAAATCATAGCTTCTGCAACAAGTGCTATTGACCCAAGAGTGATGGGATTAGCTCCAGTTGCTGCAATTAATTTAGTATTAGAATTAGCAGGATTGAAACTTTCTGAAATTGGGTTAATTGAAATTAATGAAGCTTTTGCTGCTCAATTTATTGGTTGTGAAAAAGAATTAGGCTTAGATAGAAACATTTGTAATGTGAACGGTGGTGCTATTGCTTTAGGTCATCCGTTAGCAGCTACCGGAGGAAGATTGTCGTTAACTATTTCTAGAGAAATGAATATTCGTAAAGTAAAATACGGTATTGCTTCAGCTTGCATTGGTGGTGGACAAGCTACGGCTATTTTGTTTGAGAATTGTAATGTTTAAAATTAACCGTCATTGCGAACGAAATGCAATGGAGTGAAGCAATCTGCCTCATCGAAAGACAGATTGCTTCGTACCTCGCAATGACGTAAATAATAAAAAAGAAATGGGAAAAATGAAACAATGGCAAATGACAGCATTAAAGGAAGATTTTTCTTTGGTGGAATTAGATTTGCCAACAATAAAAGAAAACGAAGCCTTGGTAAAAGTGGCTGGTTGTGGTGTTTGTCATACCGATTTAAGCTTTTGGTACGATGGTGTTCGTACTAAAAAAGAAATGCCTTTAACCTTGGGTCATGAAATTAGCGGAACGGTATTGGAAGGTCCTGCTCATTTAAAAGGAAAAAATGTAATTATTCCAGCAGTTTTACCTTGTGGAAATTGCGAATTGTGCAACAAAGGTCGTAGCAACATGTGTCAAAATCAATTGATGCCAGGAAACGACTTTCATGGTGGTTTTGCTACTCATATTGTGGTCCCTTATCAATATTTGTGTCTTGTTCCAGATTCAATTCTTACCAAATACAAATTAGAAGAACTTGCAGTAATTGCAGATGCTATTTCTACTCCTTACCAAGTGGTAAAAAAATCAGAATTAGAAAAAGGTGATTTAGCGATATGTATTGGCGTTGGTGGAGTAGGTGTTTATGGTGCTTTAATTGCTAAAATATTTGGTGCTAAAGTATTGGCTATTGATATTAGTGATGAAAAATTAGCCAATGCAAAAAAGAATGGAATTGATGCTACGTTAAATTCTAAGGGACTTGATATTAAAGAAATAAAAGCCAAAGTAAAAGAAATTGCTAAAGAACTTGATGCACCAAAATACGGTTGGAAAATTTTTGAATTTTCGGGAACTACTCAAGGACAAGAATTGGCTTTTAATCTCATCACTTTTACTTCAACATTAAGTATTGTTGGATTTACCATGAATAAATTAGAAGTTCGCTTAAGTAATTTAATGGCATTCGATGCCAAACTAATTGGAACTTGGGGTTGCAAACCCGAATTATACCCCGAAGTGGTGGATTTAATTGCAACAGGAAAATTGAACATCAAAGATTTTGTTCAAACTTTTCCTTTATCTCAAATTAACGAAGTTTTTAAAAATACATTAAAACATAAATATGATAAACGCTCGGTGTTGGTATCAAATTAAGTAGAAAGTAGAAAGTTAAAAGTTTATAAAGTTGCCTTACAACTATGGACTTTTAACTTTACAAACTTCACAAACTTTTAACTCAAAAAATATGGAAAATCTAAAAAATCACAACATTGTAGAAGGATACACCTACACAGACATTATTTTCGAAAAAAGACCTTGCTTAAACTTTGACGGAACTCCTGTTAAAGGGCTTTTTAATGCTTGGATAATGCTCAACAATCCAAAACAGTATAATTCTTATACTACGAAAGCAGTAAAAGAAATTATTTTGGCTTTTGGCGAAGCATCAAACGATAGAAGTGTGGTGGCTGTTGTATTTACAGGTGTTGAAGACAAAGCATTTTGTACAGGAGGAAACACCAAAGAATATGCAGAATATTACTCAGGAAATCCTCAGGAATATTCGCAATATATGCGTTTGTTTAACGATATGGTTTCGGCTATTTTAAAATGCGAAAAACCTGTTGTTTGTCGGGTAAATGGAATGAGGGTAGGAGGAGGACAAGAAATTGGCATGGCAGCAGATTTTACTGTTGCATCAGATTTAGCACGTTTCAGTCAAGCTGGACCAAAACATGGAAGTGCTGCTATTGGTGGTGCAACCGATTTTTTACATCTTTATGTTGGTGTAGAACGAGCCATGATGTCGCTAACACTTTGCGAACCATGGACAGCTCACCAAGCACTAAACTTAGGAATGATTACAGATGTTGCCCCAGCACTTAAAGTGGATGGAAAATTCATCGTTAATCCATTGGTAAACATTGAAAAATATGCTGATGAATACGGCAGAATAATTTTTGGAGCAATGAAAACGGGTGAAGAGTTAGCCAAAGGAAAAGAATTAATGGCAAATGGCGAAGTAGATTTGTCGAAATTGGATGAAGCGGTAAATAAATTGATTGCTAAATTGTTACACACTTTCCCAAATTGTTTACACAAAACATTGACCGAAGTACGTAAGAAAAAATTAGAACATTGGGATAAAAATAAAGAAAGCAGTCGTGAATGGTTGGCTTTAAACATGATGACGGAAGCCAAAGCTGGATTTAAAGCATTTAACGATGGTCCTAAAAACGATAGAGAGATTGATTTTATTAAACTTCGTCAGTTGTTAGCCG
>PCUH01000291.1:0-305 GCA_002770955.1 Flavobacteriales bacterium CG18_big_fil_WC_8_21_14_2_50_32_9
AATTTATACTTTATGAAAATGGCAACGTATATAAAAGAGATTTTACCTATAATCGAGATGTTTTTAGAAAGCAGCTCACAGACATTGAACGTGATTATTTTTTAGAAAAGATAAACGAAATGGGATTAGAAGGCATGGATATTAACCAACCCGGAAATATGAGTTATTATTTAGAAATAAAACAAGGTGAGCAAAGTATTAACAAAATTATTTGGGGTGCTCACTCCTATTATCCCGATAAAAAACTAGAAGCATTTCATAAAGAATTTTTTGAAAAACTGGCAAGTTTAGAATAATGTAACAAT
>PCUH01000291.1:377-2700 GCA_002770955.1 Flavobacteriales bacterium CG18_big_fil_WC_8_21_14_2_50_32_9
TCTTTCTTCCACCTTCCAACCTTATAAACTTCCAACCTAATGAACTTTACAAAATTTAAACTCATAACCACTTTTTCCTTATTTCTATTTTCGTGCAGCAACAATGGAAAACCTCAACAACAAACAACAAATTCTATGCAAACAACCACACATAAATTTACCAACAACTTAGTTAAAGAAACCAGTCCTTATTTATTACAACACGCTCACAATCCAGTAGATTGGCACGCTTGGAACGATGAAACATTGGCTAAAGCACAAAAAGAAAACAAATTATTGTTAATTAGTATAGGCTATTCTGCTTGTCATTGGTGTCATGTAATGGAACACGAATCGTTTGAAGATGAAGCGGTGGCAAAATTGATGAATGAACATTTTATTTGTATAAAAATAGACCGAGAAGAACGCCCCGACATCGACCAAATTTACATGAATGCAGTTCAACTCATGACAGGAAGTGGCGGCTGGCCCCTCAATTGCTTTGCGTTGCCCACAGGCGAACCTTTTTATGGCGGAACGTATTATCAAAAAAAACAATGGATGTATGTGTTGGAGCAAGTGGCTAATGAATACAACACAAACCCTCAAAAGGTAATTGATTATGCCCATGAACTTACCGAAGGAATTCAAAAAAGTGAATTGTTGCCTAAAGTGGTAAACGAAAGTCCTTTTTCTATGGAAATTATTGAAACCAGTGTCGTTAGATTTCTGAAAAATATCGATTTAGAAGAGGGTGGACAAAATAGAGCTCCAAAATTTCCTATGCCTAATAATTATGAATTTTTACTCAATTATTATTATCACACCAAAAATAGTGAGGCGTTACATGCTGTTAATCTTACCCTTACTAAAATGGCTTTTGGTGGAATTTACGACCAAATTGGAGGTGGTTTTGCTCGTTATTCTACTGATTCCTATTGGAAAGCACCTCATTTTGAAAAAATGCTCTACGACAATGCTCAATTAGTTAGTTTGTACAGTAAAGCCTATCAACTCACAAAAAACGAGTTGTATAAAAATGTAGTTTACCAAACCTTAACTTTTGTGCAACGAGAAATGACTGCCAAAAATGGAGCTTTTTTTTCTGCTCTGGATGCCGATAGCGAAGGCAAAGAAGGAAAATATTATGTTTGGAGTAAAGAAGAACTTGAACAACTTTTAAATAACGATTTTGATGTTATGGCAGATTATTATAACATCAACTCCAACGGAAAATGGGAAGAAAGTTATATTTTACTGCGTTCGGAAACGGATGAAACAATTGCTCAAAAACATACTATTTCGGTAGAAACACTTCAAAAAATAGTAGCCAAAAGCAACACCATATTACTTTCTGAAAGAGAAAAACGAATTAAACCAGGTTTGGATGACAAAACCCTAACTTCTTGGAATGCATTGATGCTAAAAGGATATGTTGATGCTTATACGGCTTTTGGCGAAAAAGAATTTTTAGATGCTGCACTGAAAAATGCTACTTTTCTTATCGAAAATCAATTGCGAAAAGATGGCGGATTAAACCATAATTATAAAAACGAGGTAAGCAATTTAGATGGCTATCTCGAAGATTATTCGTTTACCATAGAAGCATTTATTGCACTTTATGAAGCCACATTTGACGAAAAATGGTTGATTACCGCAAACAACTTAATGGAATATAGCATAGCTCATTTTTATGATGAAACAACAGGTTTTTTCTATTTCACATCCAACAACGCCAAAGGACTCATTGCCCGAAAAATGGAACTTTCCGACAATGTTATTCCTGCTTCTAACTCAAGCATAGCCAAGGGATTGTTTTTGTTGGGCGAATATTTTTATGAAGAAAATTACAGCAACAAAGCCAGTCAAATGCTTAAAAATATAGAAAATCAAATGCCACAATACATTGGTGGATATTCCAATTGGGCAATGTTATATTTGAATTATACACACTCTTTTTATGAAATTGCTATTTCGGGCAACGATGCGTTGCAGAAACGAAAAGAAATAAGCCAACATTTTATTCCAAATAAATTAATTGTTGGAAGCAAAAGCGAGAGTGCGTTGCCTTTGCTAAAAGATAAATTTTCTGCTCAAAACACGTTAATTTATGTATGCTATAACAAAGCCTGCCAAAAGCCTGTTGAAACGGTTTCCGAAGCATTGGAACAATTGAAATAGTTAGGGTTTTTAGTACTAACCGACTAATAACAAACCGCTAACAAAATTCGTTATCACTCTTTTGTTAGCGGTTTGGAGGGAAACTAAAACTTGTTTTTTATTTGACTTTGGCAAAGGTGTGGAAGAAATTTTTTACCACAAGTTACACTGCGTTAAGCTTGGT
>PCUH01000291.1:2736-3636 GCA_002770955.1 Flavobacteriales bacterium CG18_big_fil_WC_8_21_14_2_50_32_9
TTTGAAAAGGGTTTTCAATTATTTTTATACTTTTGAACTATGTTAGTTTTTATTGATGAATCAGGCGATTCAGGTTTTAAATTAGGCAGAGGTTCTAGCGAATATTTTACGGTTGCATTAGTTGTTTTTAATGATTTAGATGAAGCTAATGCCTGTGATAGCAGAATTCAATTGTTAAAGCGTGAACTTGGTAAACCTGAAAAATGGGAATTTCATTTTAAAGAAAATTCGAATAAAATACGAGAGCAGTTTATAAAAGCAGTTACAAAATATGAATTCTTTTATTACTCTATAGTTATCAATAAAAAAAACATATACTCCGAGAACTTATCGAGCAATAAAGATTCGTTTTATAAATATACTTGTAGCTTGGTTTTTGAAAATGCAAAAGACAAACTTGATAATGCTATAGTTTTAATTGACGAAAGTGGAAACAACGATTTTAGAAAAAGCTTATCGAATTACCTTAAAAAGAGAATGAATGACTATGAAAGAAAGGTAATAAAAAAGGTGAAAATGCAAAAATCGCACACCAACAATTTACTTCAATTAGCCGATTATATTGCTGGTATAATTAATAGAAGTGTACTCGGGAAAGATGAAAATGAATTTCGGAAAATGATTTCAGAACGGGAAATATTAGTTCAGATTTGGCCTCAACATTTAGGCAATAAAAAATCCTAACTCTATTCCGTAGAAACGCAGATGATAAACACCACAATTCGAGTTAGGATTAAATTCCATTACAAATTTATATAAAAATTCTGATATCAGCAATTTGTTTTCAACTTTTCTAAAGTTAAAGATTTTTGCAGCTTTCAAAGAAGCAAAGTTTTTTAAAAAAGCTGCTTCTAAGTTTGGTTTTTTTACCACAAGCTACACTGCGTTAAGCTTGCTGCA
>PCUH01000291.1:3721-6164 GCA_002770955.1 Flavobacteriales bacterium CG18_big_fil_WC_8_21_14_2_50_32_9
TGCTTCTAAGTTTGGTTTTTTTACCACAAGCTACACTGCGTTAAGCTTGCTGCAGCGAGGGGGAAGCATTGGAGCAATTGAAATAGTTAGGGTTTTTAGTACTAACCGACTAATGTGGCTTAAGGCAACAATATGAATTGACTACGATTTATCACCTGAAATTTTCTTCTTATTGACTTTCAATAAGTTCGTCTTAAAAAGATACTTATTGTATGTAATTAATTGATTATGATCTAATTATATTTTGTTTTTAAAAAAATTGATCGAATATTTGCATTATAAAATATATTTTATGAATGTAACTTTTGAAAAATCCAAAACAACAAGTGTTGAATGGCTTACGCCACCATATTTAGTTAAAAAACTTGGTAAATTTGATTTAGACCCTTGCACCCCATTAAACCCTCCATTTCTCCATGCTGAAATTAACTATAATATTGAAGATAATGGATTAACTAAAAAATGGTTTGGTCGAATATATATGAATCCGCCTTACGGAAGAGGAATGGAAAAGTGGTTAAAAAAATTAAAGCTTCATGGCAATGGTATAGCTTTAATTTTTGCAAGAACTGAAACCAAATGTTTTTTCAACCATATTTGGGATGATGCAACCGCATTATTATTTGTAAAAGGAAGGATAAAATTTTACAATTTAGAAGGCAAACAAGTTGGAACACCTGGAGCTCCAAGTGTGTTTATAGCTTATGGGAAAGAAAATAGTGATTACTTAGAAAACTCAGGGATAGAGGGAAAATTTATTAGGTTAAAGTAATTCATATAATACAAAACCAGAAACATTATATTCTGCATCAATAATCCATTCATTTTCTTTCAGCAATTTAACAATTGCTTCATTTTCAGTTTCTACATTTTCAACAACACCTAACATTTGTAAGTTATTAACCTCAAAATCTGTATTAGGAGCGATAGTTTCTCCTTCAGGTGTAAGTACAATAAATTTTTTCATTTTTATAGTTTGAATTTATAAGCTACCCAACTTGATTAATTGAAATGTTTTAGTATGTAAATCAGCTACATAATCATAGTCTATGAATTTAACTCTTTCTTTTATTTCCTTAAAGGCGGAATAAGATACTTTTTGTTCAAACTCTCTTTTTCTATCTACAGAACTCAATATATAAAACTTTGTGTAAAAATCTTGAAGGTCATTGAATTTTAACAAGGAGTTTTGAATATCAGTAGAATGCTCCACTTCAAAAAATGAATACGGTAAGTTTCTTTCATTAAACCAAATAACGTCAATTGTTTTGGCTCTATTAACAATATTTGTATAAGAAAAATCAAATATTTTTTCAATAGAAGATACTGTTCCTAATTTTTTATCTAGATACATTTTATTTTTATCCTGAGGAGGAATGTAGGTGTGAAATCCTTTAACATTACCTATCTCTAATAGTAACCCCTGAAAATAAGAATGATTAAATTCAATTTCTTTTTTTGAAGATGTATGAATATCAAACTTTTTTAGAATCTCCTTTTCAAATTCTTTTAAAGCCCACAGACCTGGTTTAATTTTAAAGAAAAAGCGAGTATCTTGAACAATCCTTCTTATTGATGCATATGGTGTTTTAGTCTTCCAATTTGAAACATCTACACTATGGTTTAGAAAGCCAAGTGTTGCAAAACCACCATTATTTCTAATTACTTTTATAACTTGCTCATGTTGTGTCATATACTAAGGATATTTTAAAAAATTAATAGTATTTTTGAAACATCTTTCATTTCCAAAAATAGGGATAATTCCAACGCTTTAAAATGCGTTTTTAAATTTTTATAAACAGAAAGTTTTCTCAATCCACCTTTTAGGCGTAAGAACAAAACTATTTAACCCAGCTTGTTTTCTAAACCCCTCGAATTCGAGGGGTTTAAAATTCGGATTGTGAATAGTCTCCCATAACCCCAATAATTCAACCGTTTTTCGGTTTCGCATCCAGTTTTGAATAATAGAATCAGTATGTTCATTGTCTTTGAATCGAGCAATATCTGTCAGTGAAATAAAATCATCCTGCTACATCTTTACAATGGTTATCAACTGACCTTTAACTTCTATTTTTTTATTCTTAGACATATTCTTATTTATAGCTATTAAAAAACCAACCTACTTCTCTCTCATTTTTTTATACGCCCTAATAGCAAACATCAATAAAAAGCCAAAAAGCAAAATGCCTACAACTCCCCAAATCCAACTCATGGTTTCTTTAAGGGTAACCAAAAAAACAATGGCAACCAAAAAAACGGTGGCTACTTCGTTCCAAATACGCAACTTAAATGAGGAATATTTAATTTTATTGTGCTGCAACTGCACAAATAACCGATGACACATAAAATGGTAAACATACAACGCCATTACAAAGGTAAGCTTAACATGCATCCACGGTTGCGACAAATAATACCCAAAATTGGTATAGAGCAACCACCCCGC
>PCUH01000291.1:6194-8538 GCA_002770955.1 Flavobacteriales bacterium CG18_big_fil_WC_8_21_14_2_50_32_9
AGTAATGCCATACCACAAGCGTTTGCTCATGAGTTTGTATTGTTCTTGCAAAATTGCTTTAGCACTTTCTTCTTTGTCTTCGGCTTCAACATGGTAGATAAACAACCGCACAATGTGAAACAAGCCAGCAAACCAAGTTACTACAAATATAATGTGTAAGGCTTTTAAATAAAAAAATTCCATACGGTAAAAATACTATTTTTTCTTTTGTTGGTAAGTTGGTTTATGAGGTTATTGTTTATCTGTCTTTGCGTGTAGGGTAAAATCGGAGCAAACTGTTCCTCATTATCGTCATTGCGAAGCCAAAGCGTTGGCATGGAGTGTGAGAGCTGAAGCAATCTGTCCTTCAATTAAACAGATTATCAACTCTTTTTTATTGTAAATTAAGGAATTGATGCTACTCCGTGGTGCTTCGGTCGTACCTCTCTCGCAATGACGGTAAAGATTGGCTTTGAGGGTTGTAAAAGTCCCTCTTCGGAGGTTTTAGGGGGCTTTAATTTAAAATCACAACCCCTTCGTATTTTTACAATTAAAAAAAACTAATTTTGCACCCTTATAAAAAAGGTATGAAGAACATTAGAAACTTTTGTATTATTGCTCACATCGACCATGGAAAAAGTACCTTGGCAGATCGTCTTTTACATAAAACCAACACCATTACAGACAGGGAATTGCAAGAACAAACCCTTGATGATATGGACTTGGAGCGTGAAAGAGGGATTACTATTAAGAGCCACGCTATACAAATGGATTATACGTTTGAAGGGGAGGAATATGTATTAAACCTTATTGATACGCCTGGTCATGTAGATTTTTCTTACGAAGTTTCTCGTTCTATTGCCTCTTGCGAAGGAGCATTGCTTATTGTTGATGCCACACAAGGAATTCAGGCTCAAACTATTTCTAACTTATATTTAGCCTTAGAACACGATTTGGAAATTATTCCTATCCTCAATAAAATGGACTTAGACAGTGCCATGCCCGAAGAAGTGAAAGACCAAATTGTTGATTTAATTGGTTGTAAAAGAGAAGATATTATTGCTGCCAGCGGAAAAACTGGCTTGGGTGTTGATGAAATTTTGGAAGCTGTTATTAAACGAGTTCCTGCCCCAGAAGGCGACCCTGATGCTCCTTTTCAAGCGTTGATTTTCGATTCTGTTTTTGATTCTTACAGAGGAATTTATGCTTATTTTAAAGTGAAAAATGGAGAAATAAAAAAAGGTGATAAAGTTAAATTTGTGGCTACTGGTAAAGAATATTTTGCTGATGAAGTTGGTACACTTCGATTGAAACAATTTCCTAGAGCATCTATAAAAACAGGTGATGTAGGCTATTTAATTTCAGGAATTAAAGTTGCCAAAGAAGTGAAAGTTGGTGATACTATCATTACTGTTGCTCGTCCTGCACCCGCTATTCAAGGTTTTGAAGATGTGAAACCCATGGTTTTTGCTGGTATTTATCCCGTTGATACGGATGATTTTGAAAACTTACGTGATGCGATGGAAAAGCTTCAGCTAAATGATGCTTCCATAACTTTTGAACCAGAATCTTCAGCAGCTCTTGGGTTTGGTTTTAGATGTGGGTTTTTAGGAATGTTACACTTAGAAATTATTCAAGAAAGGCTTTCCAGAGAGTTTGATATGAATGTAATTACAACTGTGCCTAACGTATCCTACAATGCTTATTTAACCAAAGACAGAGAAACTCCATTTATAGTAAATAATCCCTCCGATTTTCCAGACCCTAGCCGTTTGGATAGAATTGAAGAACCCTATATCAAAGCTTCTGTAATCACTAAATCGGAATATGTTGGAGCTATCATGACCTTGTGTATTGAAAAAAGAGGCGAACTTACCAACCAAGTTTATTTGACCTCAGATAGAGTTGAACTGAATTTTAATGTGCCTTTAGCTGAAATTGTTTTTGATTTTTATGACCGTTTAAAATCTATTTCGAGAGGTTATGCTTCTTTTGATTATCACCCAATCGGTTTCCGCCCTTCGCAATTAGTAAAAATGGATTTACTGCTCAATGGAGACCCTGTTGATGCACTTTCGGCATTGGTTCACAAAGACAATGCCTACGATTTAGGTAGAAAAATTTGCAAGAAGTTGCGTGAATTAATTCCTCGTCAGCAGTTCGACATTGCTATTCAAGCCGCAATTGGAGCTAAAATTATTGCCCGAGAATCGCTTTCTGCCCTCAGAAAAGATGTTACCGCAAAATGTTATGGTGGAGATATTTCTCGTAAGCGTAAATTGTTGGAAAAACAAAAGGAAGGAAAGAAAAAGATGAAGCAAATTGGTAATGTGGAGATTCCACCAACTGCCTTTTTAGCTGTATT
>PCUH01000223.1:0-13028 GCA_002770955.1 Flavobacteriales bacterium CG18_big_fil_WC_8_21_14_2_50_32_9
CTACCTATGTAATGTACACCTGTATCAAAAATGCATTTATCTCTGCTAAAAACCTGAAGATTACCGCCAATTTGATGGTTTTTTTCTAACACAACAACACTATAGCCTTCCGAAGCAAGAATATAAGCACACGCCAGCCCACCTAAGCCACTGCCAATGATTACAAAATCATATTCTTTTTTATTGAAAGACATATTTTATAATTTTTTTAAGATAAAAAGTACGTTAGATGTTTTTTTAGAATGTTGAATTAACTCACACGTAAATCCATTTTCTTGAGCAAAGGTGTAAATATATTTTGAAGAAAAGAAATGAAAATCTTCTTCTTTTTTGTTGAAACCAAAAAATTTGGTGGATAGTTTTTCCGAAAGCTCTGTATTTTTATGTTTTTCCTTAAAATCTGTAATGCCATCACGAATTAAAATAATTCCTTTTTCATTCAAATTTGAAGCACATTTTTTGAGAAGTTGAAATTGTTTTTCTTCCGAAAAATAGTGTAGTACGTCATTTAATAAAATAGCATCTTGCTTTTCAAAAGCATAACTAAACACATCGGTATTTATAAAAGTCAGGTTTTCTGTTTTGTCAAATCCATTGGAGGCAATATTAATTTTTTCAGCATCGTAGTCCAATCCTATTAGTTGCCTATTTTCATCTTTATAATGTAGGAAGTAGGACAAATAACCATAACCACAACCCACATCTAAAATGGAGTGTTTTTCATGCAGCAATGTGTTGTAGAAGTCATAATTTTTGGCTTCCATTTTCCATTTTATTTTTATATACCATTCGGTAATAGGTCCTTTATAAACATAATTTGCAAAAACTCGAGAAAACAATCCGCTACTATTTTCTTGCTCATCTTTAAATTGCAAAAATTCTTTTTTATAATAAGATGAAATAGATTTTGTTCTTCGTCCGAAATCATCTCCCCAAGAAAGGTCGTTGGCTTTAATTCGAGGGAGTATTTTCATGTTTAACGAACCATGTTTAACAAAATACTCTGATTTGGGCAACACATAAGAAGCTCCATGAATCAACACAGGTGTAATGTCTAAATTTAATTCTTGAGCTATGAAAAATGCACCTTTATGAAACCTTCTTATTGTGTCATTTTCTGACCTGGATCCTTCAGGAAAAATAACGATAGAATATCCATTATCAATTCTCGATTGTATAATTTTTAAGTTTTCTTCAGGGCTTTTACCTATATAAATATATCCAACATATCGAACAATAGGACCGAACAATATGGAATTGTAAACCCAGTCTTTTACTACAATAATCACTTTTGGGGTGAGCATGATTAATAGTAAAATGTCTAAAAAAGAAGTGTGATTAGAAATAATAATAGAAGGATGTTTAAAATCTAAATTTTCTTTATTGATGATTCTTTTTTTAACGTGAAATGCTGAATAAATTACACTTCCTGCAGAAATTGAAAGCACGGAATTTAATAAATAACGCTTATTTTTTTTTGGTATTGGCAATAAAAGTAAAATAAGCAACACAACATAAGCGACCAAACAACCTACAACAAACCACGAAAATTCAAAAACTGAAACAATAAATGCAATGAATGAAACAGGCGTTTTTTTGTGATTTACTCTGTTTTGTATAAACAAATTAAATAACAACGGTTGAACAACTATTGAGATAAATAAGATGCATCCAATTCCTAGCACACTAATAATAGATATTGAATTGATTGCTGGATGTTTGGCAAAAAACAGTACTCCTAAACCAACCATAGTGGTTATTGCAGATAAAACTATTGCTTGATTGTAAGCATTTAAAGAGTTCTTTTTGTATTTGTATTTGTTTAATAATCCATCTGTTATAAAAATACTAAAATCATCACCTAAACCAAAAATGAATGTAGCGATAACAATATTTACAAAATTGAAATTGATATTGAAAATAGAAGCTAATCCTAAAATCCATATCCAACTTATTACCATTGGAATAAAAGTGAAAAGCGTTAATTCTATTCTTCCATAAATGATTAATAAACTAAAAAACACAAGCAGTGATGAAACTAACAGTATAAAATTAAAATCTTTTTTAACAGTTGCTAATAAATCAATAGCAATTTCAGATTTATTAAAGACAAACACATTGTTTAGTTGTTCAATTTCAGTTTGCACTTCAGCAATAAATTTTTTATCAACAATAATTGAGCTTACAATGGTTGTTTTTTCAGGTTTTATATTGATTAGTTTATCTATTTCAAATAGTTTTATTAGGTGTTCATTATCAACATTAATATGGTTTAGATTTGTTGAATCTGAAATCCAATTTTTAAAAGAACTAAAAGCACTTTCACTAAAACCTAAACTATCAGAGATAGAATCAAAAGAGGTAAATAAATCTTTTTTATGGGTTGACCAAAAATTCTCCCAAATCGATAATTTATGTACCGCAATAGAATCGGGTATGATAAATTTACTTATCGATAAGGATGATTTTATTTTATTTTCAGCTTCTAACTGTTGAATTTTTTGGTAGAGGTTGTAATTAGAAATATTGGCTTGTTCAAAGGTGTTTGCTTCAGCAAAAATGAATAGTTTCTTTTCATTTTCGGGGTTTATTCCAACAAATTTTTCTTCTTTATCTTTTAAATCTTGTTGATGATAACTTAGATTGTCAATGTTTCCATCAAATTTCACATTGAAAGAATGATAAAGGAAAAAACCTGTTAAAATTAGTATTACAACCAGCAAAAAGGAATTGGTTTTTTTTGAAAATCGTATAGGAATATTAAAATTTATTGTGCTTATTTCTAAAAGTTTGAAATTTATTAAGTTCAGTATAACGGGCAGGCAAATTAATGTAAAAAATAAAGCACCTAAAATACTTAATGCGGCAACCAGACCAAAATCCTGAAGAATAGTTGAGTTGGTAAATAAAAGAGCTATAAAAGCCATAAATGTTGTCGCTCCCCCTGTTATTAATGGAAAAGAAATATCATTAATTGTTTCTTCAATTGATTTTGAATGTTGCAAATGCGTGAAAAAATGAAAGCAGAAATCAATTACAATTCCAAAAACAACAGCTCCAGTTGCCAGTGAAATTCCAGAAATTTCACCTTTGAAAAAACCAATAAATCCTAGAGCAAACAAGCCCCCAAAGAGAACAGGAAGCATGAAAAATATTGGAATAAATAGCTTTCTGTAAACTACAAAAAGAATAAAGAGGATGCTAATTAACGTAATTATAATGGTTAAAAAAGAATCTTTTTTTATTTGAACGCTATTTTCAGCACTTATCATAAATGTGCCAAAATAGTCCATCGTGTTTTCTGGATGAATGGAATTCCATTTCGATTTAAAATGATTTAAACCTTTATACAAAGCCACATTTCTTTTGTTGTCCGAAATAGCAAAATTGGGTTGGGCAGTAATAAAAAGAAACTTTTTATCGTCCGAAAAAACAAACCCATTTTCAATGGTAATGTTTGAAAAATTGGTGTTTTTTTCGAGTGTTTTAAAAAAACTACTCGAAATATAAAGTGGGTCATTAAGTATAAACTCTTTCAAAACAAAACCACTAGGCGACAATAAGTTTTGCTGAGCATGAATTAAACTTGTTCTAATTGTATCTTTTTTAATTTTATTTTCAATTGATTCATAATAGACATCGTCAATGAAAACTGGAAAATTTTGGTGGTAATAAGCATACACTTCTTTTTCAACATCGGGTCTTTGAATAACCAAATTGCTAATTAAACCTTGAACAGAAGTTGAAATAGAATCAGAAAAAATGGTAGTGAGATTTTCAATTTCTTCCTCTGTTGTTTCGGAAACAGCAATAGAAATAATGAGTTGATTGCTTAAATTTTCTTGATCAATAAATTTAAAAAAGTTAGCGTAAGCATTTCCCTTTGGGAAGGTTGAAAAAATATTTTCATTCAAACTTAATTTAGAGGCACCGTAAGAAAGCACGCTCAAAATGGCAATAATTAGTAACCCGAAAACATATTTTCGGTTAGATAAGAAATAGATAAGCTGATTTATTCCTTTCCCAAGCATTTTATCAAGTTTAGACTATACTCAAACTTAGCTAATTTTCGGAAGAAAAGATGTTTAGTTTGAGTTATACTCGAAACCAAAATGTATCTATTTTCCGAAAAGTTATTAGGTTTCGGTATATTTTTTTCAATATGCAAACTAAATTAAATTTCTATAATAATTTTGTGTTTATTCAATATAAATGAAATCAAATAAAAAATAAGTTAAACAATTCAACATCAATATTTTATTAACATCATTAGAGATTTAAGTAGCTAATATCTCAAAATAATTTTTATGAAGTTTGTTTATAATATCTATATTTGTCCCTTTTATTTAAAATTGGTATAAATAACAAATGCAAAGATTAACAATAGAACAAGCCCAACAAATTGTTTTTAATGGAAAGGATATTGAGTTAACGAAAAACACAATTGAAACCATAAAAAAATCGTTTGTTTTTTTAACTTCTTTTTCTAAAGACAAAATTATATATGGAATTAATACAGGTTTTGGACCAATGGCTCAATTTAGAATAGAGCCAGAAGAACTGAATCAATTACAATATAATTTAATAAGAAGTCATGCCAGTGGCTCTGGAAATGTGCTTTCACCAATTTATGTAAGAAGCGTTATTTTAGCACGGTTAAATGCGTTTTTACAGGGAAATTCAGGAATTAGTCCAGAAGTTGTTTCACAGTTGCATCTATTTTTAAAACACAACATCACTCCAGAAATATTCGAACATGGAAGCGTAGGAGCTAGTGGTGATTTGGTTCAACTTTCTCATTTAGCAATGGCATTAATTGGCGAAGGATATGTGTATGAAAATAACGAACGAGTTAAAACAAGTGAGGTATTAAAAAAACATAAAATAGAGCCACTAAAACTAAATTTAAGAGATGGTTTAGGAATTATTAATGGAACATCTTGCATGACAGGAATAGCCCTTGTTAATCTTACTTATGCCAAAAGATTATTAATGCATGCAATCACAGCCTCATCAATAATTAATGAAATTATTGAATCTTTTGATGATTCTTTTTCTAAGGAATTAAATGCCGTTAAGTTGCATCCCGGTCAAAATTTCATTGCCAAAGAAATGAGGGAGTTTTTGAAAGATAGCAAGCTAATTAGAAAACGAGAAGAACTTTTTAAAGACGATGCAGAGTTGCAACGAAGAGAATTTAAAAAGAAAATTCAAGAGTATTATTCCATTCGGTGTGTACCGCAAATTTTAGGGCCTATAATTGACACGCTTAATTATGCCGAAAATGTTGTGGAAAATGAGTTAAATTCTACGAACGATAATCCAATTATAAATATAGATGTCCAAAATGTTTTTCATGGAGGTAATTTTCATGGAGATTATATTTCATTAGAAATGGATAAGGTAAAAATTAGTTTAACAAAACTATCCATGCTAATGGAACGCCAATTAAACTTTTTATTAAACCATCGATTAAATGATAAATTTCCTCCATTTTTAAATGCAGGTAAACTCGGTTTAAATTTTGGATTTCAAGGCATACAATACACTGCTACATCAACAACTGCCGAAAGTCAAGCGTTGAGTAATTCCATGTACGTTCACAGTATTCCAAACAACAACGATAATCAAGATTTAGTGAGCATGGGAACAAACAGTGCTTTGATGGCAAGGCAAGTGTTGGAAAATACGTATCAAGTTATGGCAATTCATTTAATGGCTATTTGTCAGGCAATAGATTTACTTAGCGAAGATGAAAAATCGAAATTATCAACAAAAACAAAAAAAGTGTATGGTGAAATTAGAAAAATTGCTATTTTTATAACCGATGATTGTTCTCAATCGGAAGCAATACATAATGTAACTAAATTTATAAAAGAAAATTCACTCGTTTGACATGAAAAATTGTGCATTAATAACAGGAGCATCAAGAGGGTTAGGAAAAGCAATTGCAATTCAACTAGCCTTGGATAATGACTTACATATTTTAATAAATTATTCTTCTAATGAAAAAGCTGCAGAAGAAACATTAAGTGAAATTGTTAAAAATGGAGGTACTGCCGAAATTCTTAAATTTAATGTGCAAGATAAAGAAAATGTTGATAAAGCTTTAGAGGAATGGTTTGCTAAAAATCAAGATAAATTTATACGTGTTTTGGTTAATAATGCTGGAATTACCAGAGATGGTCTTTTTATGTGGATGCCCGAAAAAGATTGGGACGATGTTATTGATGTTTCTGCAAAAGGAATGTTTAATGTTACACAAAAATTAATTCAACCTATGTTACGAAAAAGACAGGGAAGAGTAATCAACATCGCATCTTTATCAGGATTAAAAGGAGTTCCAGGTCAAACTAATTATTCAGCAGCAAAAGGAGCAATGATAGGAGCAACAAAAGCCTTGGCTCAAGAAGTTGCTAAACGAAACATAACCGTTAATGCAGTAGCTCCTGGTTTTATTAAAAGTGATATGACTGAAGAATTTAATGAAGAAGAATATAAAAAATTAGTCCCTTTAAATCGTTTTGGAAACCCTGAAGAAGTAGCACATTTAGTTAGTTTTTTAGCATCAGAAAAAGCAGCATACATAACGGGAGAAATTATTAATATTAACGGAGGGATTTATTCATAATGGAACATAGAGTTGTAATAACAGGTATGGGAATCTATTCTTGTTTAGGTGAAAACTTAAATGATGTAAGAGATTCCTTATTTCAAGGAAAAAGTGGTGTCATTTACGATGAAATAAGAAAAGATTTCGGTTTTAGGTCAGCACTAACAGGAATGGTGAAAGATCCAGATTTAACTCAATTTTTATCGAGAAGACAACGTATTGGAATGCACCAACCAGCGATGTACGCTTATATGGCAACAAAAGAAGCCGTTGAAAATGCAGGGTTAGATATTGATTTTTTAGAAAAAACTGAAACAGGATTAATTTACGGAAACGATAGTACAGCAGGTTCTGTTGGAGAAACTATTGATAGAATTAGAGAGAAAAATGATACAACCCTTGTTGGTAGTGGAGCTATTTTTCAAAATATGAATTGTACTGTTAATATGAACATTTCAACAATTTTTAAATTAAAAGGAATAAATTTCACATTGAGTGCAGCTTGTGCATCAGGCTCACATTCCATAGGAATGGGATATTTGTTAATAAAACAAGGATTACAAGAGCGAGTGATTTGTGGAGGAGCTCAAGAAATTAACCCAACAGCAATGGGAAGTTTTGATGGATTAAGCGTTTTTTCCACGAAAGAATCAACTCCAACCAAAGCCTCCAGACCATTTGATAGAGACAGAGATGGGTTAATTCCTAGTGGAGGAGCCGCAACAGTAATTTTAGAATCCTACGAATCGGCAATTAAGAGAGGAGTACCTATTTTAGGAGAATTGATAGGATACGGATTTTCATCAAACGGAGATCATTTATCAAATCCAAACATTGATGGACAAAATCGTTCATTAAACATGGCATTAAAACAAGCCAATATCGATGCTAATAAAATTGATTATATCAACGCTCATGCAACATCAACTCCAGCAGGCGATAGTGTTGAAGCTGAAGCCATCCATAGGGTTTTTGGAGGAAAAGTTGCCGTAAGTTCAACCAAATCAATGACAGGTCATGAATGTTGGATGGCTGGAGCCAGTGAAGTAGTGTATTCTATGCTGATGATGCAAAATAATTTCATTGCTCCGAACATAAATTTTGAAAATCCTGATGATACTTCAGCAAAAATTAATATTATTGCAGAAACTAAACAGCAAAAAATAAACTATTTCCTTTCAAATTCATTTGGATTTGGAGGAACTAATTCTAGTTTAATTATTAAAAAGATAGATTAATGAATAGAGAAACTATTATAGAAACAGTAAAGGATTTTTTATCCGATGAATTTGAAGTTGATAAATCTAAAATTCAACCCGATGCTAATTTGCAAGAAACGCTTGATTTAGATAGTCTTGATTATGTAGATTTAGTTGTGGTTATTGAAGAAAACTTTGGGTTTAAAGTAACAGGAGAAGATTTTGTTAGCGTAAGCACATTTGATGATTTTTATACACTTGTAGAAAAAAAATTAGCCGAAAAATAATAAATGAGTAAATGGAGTGGTAAAAGCAAAGGTAGTGTTTTAGGTTATCGAATATTTTTGAGTGTTATAAAGATTTTTGGATTACCATCTACTTATTTTTTACTAAAGACGGTTACTTATTTTTATTATAAATTTGACATAAAAAGTAGAAATTCTATTGAAGAATTTTACCTGAAAAGATTAAAATTTGACATAAAAAAAACGAAAAAAATAACAAGAGAAAATTTTTTTTATTTTGGTCAAACTTTGGTTGACAGAGCTGCATTTTTAATAGGAAAGGGAAACAAATTCACTTTCGATTTCAATAATGAGCAATGTTTAATTGATTTACGAAACGAAGGGAAAGGAGGGATTTTATTAAGTGGTCATGTTGGTAATTGGGAAACCGCAGGGAATCTTTTAACTTCCAGAATTACATCAACCATTAATGTGTTGATGTTGGACGAAGAAGAAAAAAAAATTAAAAAATATTTAGAAGTTACAACAGGCGGTTCAAAATTTAATATCATCCCAATTAAAAATGATTTAAGCCATGTAATTAAAATACATAATGCATTATCAAATAATGAATTTGTTGCCATTCATGCAGATAGATATATTGAGGGAGCAAAATTTATTGAATTAGATTTTTTTGGTAAAAAAGCAAAATTCCCTTTAGGACCTTTTATTGTAGCTTCAAAGTTTAAAGCTCCAGTAACTTTTGTTTTTGCTGTTAAAGAAAAAAAATATCATTATTTGTTAAGTGCAACAACACCAATTAAAGATAAACAAACACCAGAAGAAATAGCCAAAAAATTTGTAAAGGAATTTGAAAATAAAATTTTAGCACATCCCGAGCAATGGTTTAATTATTTTGATTTTTATAAATAGAGTCTTCTATGTTGTAATCCAACAAGGGGTCATGACCCCTTGTCAAAACACGAATAATAAAAACTTTGAATAAATCGGACCTTACAGACAGACACACATAAATAATGTTATTAAATAAAGAAAATATCACAGAAATAATACCGCAAAAGGCACCTTTTGTTATGGTTGACAATTTAATAAGTGCAGATGAAAATGGGTTTAAATCGTCATTTCAAGTAAGAAATGATAATATCTTTTTTAAAGATAAAAAACTTCAAGAACCTGCATTAATTGAGAACATTGCTCAAACAGTTGCAGCAGGTTTTGGATATGTGGACAGACAGACTGGAGGTGAACCTAAAATTGGATTTATTGGAGCAATATCAAAATTAAAAGTTCACGTTTTACCAACATTAAATTCAGAAATTACTACCATTGTAAAGCACCTCTATCAATTTGAAAACGTGTATTTAGTGAAAGGAGAAAATTTTTGTGAAAACCAATTGTTAGTTGAATGCGAAATGAAAATAGTTGTACAGTGAAAGAATTAATAGCCGAATTAGAATTCGATATTAGATTTAGTGAAACCGATGCTATGGGAGTTGTTTGGCATGGAAACTATCTGAAATATTTTGAAGATGGCAGAGAAGCCTTTGCAAAAAAACATGGGATGAGTTATTTAGAAATTCATTCTTACCAATATTTTGTTCCTATTGTAAAATCGGAAATTAACCATAAATCACCTATTTACTATGGACAACGAGCAAAAATAATTACGAAAATGATTCCTAGCAAGGCAGCTAAAATAATTTTTGAGTATGAAATTATTAATTTATCAACTCAACTAATTAGTGCAAAAGGAAGTACAACACAAGTTTTTTTAAGAGAAAAATCAAGAGAATTAGAATTACAATTTCCCACTTTTTATTTAGATTGGGAGAAAAAAGTTGGAATTAAATAATGAAAACATTTATAGGTGCTGAAAATATTATTTCGCCTTTAGGAATTACTGCTGAAGAAAACTTTAATTCTGTTAAGAAGAACAGGAGTGGCATAAAACAATTTAAAAAAATTGGTTTTGGCAAAGAAGACTTATACCTATCTAAAATTAATGAAGAAAATCCTGAAAATTTCTTCTATTACTTATTATCCCAATGTTTGCAATCAATAATTAAGGAAGCTAAGTCGGGAATTATTGAGGCAAATGATACTATCGTAATTATAAGCACCACCAAAGCTGATATTTTAGAGAATTTATCATCACCAATGATAGAACCTGTTCATCAACTCATTAAAGACTTTAAGTTGAAACACACGCCAATTGTTATATCAAACGCTTGCATTTCTGGTGTGTTGGCAATGAATGTTGCCAATGATTTTATTCAATCAACTGCTTATAAAAACGCTTTTGTTATTGGAGCAGATATAGTGAGTGATTTTGTGCTTTATGGTTTTCAATCGCTGTATGCAATTAGCGATGAACCTTGTAAACCTTTTGATAAAAATAAAAAAGGAATTACGTTGGGCGAGGGAGCTGGAGGAGTTTTGATGTCGTCTGATTCAACTGTTTTTAACGCACCTTTTTTTGAGTTTGTAGAAGGTACATCTGCCAATGATGCGAACCATATTTCGGGTCCATCACGAACCGGAGAAGGACTTTTTAGAACGGTAACCAAAACATTAAAGCTTGCAGGAATTGATAAGGAAAATATAGACTTTATTTCGGCACATGGAACTGCCACCATTTTTAATGATGAAATGGAATCCATTGCTTTCGACAGATTAGGAATGAATAATATTCCTCTCAATAGTTTGAAAGGTTATTTCGGACACACATTGGGTGCTTCGGGGCTAATTGAAACTGCAATTTGCATCCAATCATTAAGAACTAATTTGTTAATAAAAAGCACAGGATTTAATGAAATTGGAACTTCAAAAGAACTCAACCTATTAACTCAAAATTTGGAAACAGAAGTGCAAACAATTCTAAAAACGGCATCAGGTTTTGGAGGTTGCAATGCTTCATTAATAATTAGAAAATTATGACAAATTACATTACATCATACTGTCATATTTTATCAAACGAATGTTGGATTAATGGAAAAAAAATAGCATTGCAAAACTCAGATGATGATATAACTAAACAATTGTATAATTACTTAGAAATGGATTATCCTAAGTTTTTTAAAATGGATAGACTTTCTAAAACAGCTTTTTTAGGAGTTGAATTAATCAAGAATAATAATTTAGCATTATTGAACTATCAAGATGATGAGGTAGGATTATTGTTTTCAAACCCAATTTCTAGTGCAGAAACTGACCTTAATTTTAAAAAATCCTATCAAGATGGAGGAATGCCAAGTCCAGCTTCGTTTGTTTATACCTTACCTAATATTCTATTGGGCGAAATTGCTATTAGAAACAAATGGTATGGAGAAAGTGTGTTTACAGTAAGTGAAAATTTTGATGCAGCATATTTTTTAAGTTACTGTAATATTCTATTAAATAAATATCAAGAAGCCGTTCTGTGTGGTTGGATAAATAATAAAAATGGAAACAATGAAACTTTCTTGTTTTTAGTTGAAAAAGAAGATTTAAATCAGCTAAATTTACAATTGAGTTTAGAGCAATTAAATGAATTATTTCGAAAAAAATAAAAAAATGGATAAAATTAAACTAAAATTAAAAGAACAAATTATTGAACAATTAAATTTGGAGAGCGTTAGTGTTTCTGATATTGCTGACGATATGCCGCTTTTTGGTGAAGGCTTAGGATTAGATTCCATTGATGCACTTGAATTAATTGTTTTAATGGAAAATCATTATCACATTAAATTAGTAAACCCTGAAGAAGGAAAAAGTGTTTTTCAATCCATCAATACCATGGCAGATTATATTGCAAAACACAAAAATTAATTTATTAAAGTTGTATTTGAAGTGATGAAGGTTACTATTACAGGCATAGGAATAATATCTGCAATTGGATTAAACGTGCATGAAAACTTTCAATCATTAAAAAGCAAAACTTCTGGAATAAAAGAAAATACTAATTTTATTGAGAAAGGCAAGCTGCTGTTAGGTCAAGTCCAACAAACAAACGATGAATTAGAGCAGCAATTAGGTGTAAATAAACCTATTTCAAGAACATCCTTACTTGGATTGGTTGCAGCTAAAGAAGCTTGGGCTGAAAACAAGCCAAACAACCTAATTAGAACAGGAATTATATCCTCAACATCTGTTGGAGGAATGGATAAATCTGAACATTATTACAGCAATAAATTAAAAGGAAAACAAGCTGATATTTCTCTAATTGTAACCCATGACAATGGAAATACAACAGAAAAAATAGCATCAGCAATAGGTATCTCTGGCTACGTAAATACACTTTCTACAGCATGTTCTTCGGCAGCAAATGCCATTATGCTTGGTGCCAGATTAATTCAACAAAATAAATTAGATAGAGTGCTGGTTGGAGGTACTGACAGCTTAACGAGTTTTACCATAGAAGGCTTTAAATCCTTAATGATTTATGATGAGGATTGGGTAAAACCTTTTGATCAAAACAGAAAAGGCTTAAATTTGGGTGAAGGAGCAGGGTTTTTAGTATTGGAAAATGAAAAAAGTATTCAACTTACAAAAAACAAAGCATTAGCAGAATTAGTAGGATGGAGCAATGCAGCCGATGCTTATCACCAAACAGCTTCCTCACCCGATGGAAAAGGAGCAACACTAGCAATTCAACAAGCATTAGACCAAGCTAAGTTAAAACCAGCAGCCATTTCTTATATCAATGCACATGGCACAGGAACGCCAAACAATGATTTATCAGAATCTGTAGCTCTCAAAAATATATTTAAAGATAAAATTCCACCTTTTAGTTCAACGAAAGCATATACTGGACATACATTAGCAGCATCAGGAGCTATTGAAGCTGTGTTTTCTGTTTTAGCACTTCAACATAATGTGATTTTTCCTAATTTAAACTATACAACACCAATAGAGGAAACACAATTAGAACCAGAAACAGAATTTACCAATAAACAAGTAGATGTTGTTTTGTCCAATTCATTTGGTTTTGGA
>PCUH01000223.1:13167-20976 GCA_002770955.1 Flavobacteriales bacterium CG18_big_fil_WC_8_21_14_2_50_32_9
ATTTCGCCCGATTATAAAGAATTTGTTGATGCAGCTAGTTTGCGAAGAATGAGTACTATTTTACGCATGGGATTAGCTTGTGCCAAAGACTGTGTTCAACAAGCTGGCATTGAAAATCCAGATGCTATTATTGTAGGAACAGGATTAGGATGTTTAACAGATACTGAAAAATTCTTGAAAAATACAATTATAATTAGTGGGCTAATTCCTCCAACATCATTTATACAATCTACGCACAACACCATTGCTGGACAAATTTCGTTATCCCTAAAAAATCACTATTACAACATGACGCATACTCAAAATAGTTTGTCTTTTGAACATGCCTTAATGGACGCAATGTTGTGTTTGAATGAAGAAAAATCATCTGTGTTGGTAGGTGCTGCAGATGAAAATATATGCTTTATGGAGGAGTTGGCAAAAGAATTCAACTTTTCTGAAATAGAAAACAAATTAACTTCTGGAGCTTCATTTTTCATGTTATCAAACACAAAAAACAACACTACAAAAGCTGAGTTAATAGATAGTTGTGCTATTGGACTTAATGCTTTAACGAATGAAGAAGTAGTTGCTGATTTTCTAAAAAATAATCACCTGTTATTGAGTGATATTGATTTAGTTTTATTTAGCACTTACGGAACTCAAAAATTAGAAGAAGTAAACAAATTAGTTCACCCGATTCCTGTTTTGTCGATAGAAAAATATAGTGGTTATCACTTTACTACTGCAGCATTTGGAATGCACTTGGCTACTGAAATTTTAAATCAAAAAGAAAACTTATTCGTACAAAATAAAGCTCCAATTCAAAGAATTTTAGTGTATAATAATTTGGGAAATAAAAATATTGGATTAACATTATTACAAGCTATTGAAACATAACATTGCTATAATAATAACTTGTGCAACACTAATTTCAGTAGTGTTTTTTTTGCATGATTCCATTTATTTTAAATGGTTAGTCGTAGGAGTGATTTTATTGTTTTTATCAATAGTTGCTCTAGGAACGAGTTTCATTCAATTGAATTATTTTGTTGAAAGTATCAACAAGGGAAATAACAAAGGAATTGCATTGACTTTTGATGATGGACCAAACGCAGCAATTACGCCACAAATTTTAGCTATTTTAGAAAAAGAAAACATCAAAGCTACTTTTTTTATAATTGGAAATAAAATTGAACAAAATGCAGCATTATTAAAAAAAATAGATAACGAAGGACATACCATAGGGAATCATTCATATAGTCATAATAATCTGACAACCATTTATTCAACAAAAAAATTAAAAGACGACCTTATAAAATGTAATCAACTTATTAATCAAGTTATTGCTAAAAAGCCACTATTTTTTAGACCTCCATTCGGAGTAACAACTCCTAGATACAAAAGAGCCTTAAAGCAACTCAATATGCAATCTATTGGATGGACTATTCGGTCTTTAGACACTCAGTCAAAAAATAAAGAGTTACTTTATAAAAAAATAACCAAGCAAATTTCTGATGGTTCCATTATTTTGTTTCACGATACACAACAAATTACTCTTGATGTTTTACCAGACATTATTCAATTTTGTAAGATAAACGGTATAAATATTGTTCCTTTGCACCAATTAACAAATCACCAACCTTATGCGTAAAACAACCATTTCTATTGTATTTATTGTATTATTTTTTTCAGCAATATTAAATGCTCAAGAAAAAAAGGCATTAACCAACCCTGAAAAATTTAAAACAGAACTCAAACTTCAGGCAAAAGAAACTAAATCAATTATAGCTTCTTTTAAGCAAGAAAAATTCATGAGTTTTATGAAAGAACCCCAACTATCGGAAGGCATATTTTATTATGAAAAAGCTAACAAAATGAGGTGGGAACAAAATTTACCCACCAATTATGTGATGTTAATTAATGAAGAAACTGTTCGGATTAAAGATAATGGTAAAGAAAAAAACATGAAAGGAGCAAACAAAATGATGAGCAAAATAAATACCTTAATGCTAGGATTAGTCAACGGAGATATCATTGAAGATAACTCATTTACAACAAAATATTTTGTTTCTGATGCTTATTATATTGTACAACTAATTCCCAAACAGAAAAGGCTGCAATCAATTTTTAATACCATAGAACTTTCTTTTTCAAAAACAACTACAAGACTAAAAGTACTTACCTTTTATGAAGGTGCAGAAGATAAAAGTGTAATCAAGTTTTTTGACGAAAAGTTTAATCAACCTATTCATTCATCTATATTTTTAACATTATGACATTACTTAAAAACGATTTTTTTGAAATTGAAAAGTTAGAACACTCAATAGGGTTAATCGTATCAACCATTAAAATAAATTCTTCACATACCATATTTGATGGACATTTTCCCAATAATCCTATTACACCAGGAGTTGTGCAACTACAAATAACTAAAGAAATTTTAGAAGAGGTTTTTCAAAAAGAATTACTATTAAAAGAAATGAGAAGTTGCAAGTTTTTAGCCATTCTAAATCCTAATGAAACACCTTTTTTCGATTTAGAAATAAATTATGAACTGATAGATGACTCTACGCTTCAGATTTCAGCAAAAGGAACTACAGATGACGAAAGTAAAACTTTCTTTAAATTTACAGCCAAATATGAAATGAACTGAGATTGAGTAGTGTCTCATTCTAAAAATGAATACAGTAATCGTTTTTATTTCATAAAAATGTAATTTAACCCCATCATCCCAAGGACATTTTATGCAGCTTGCCTCCCAAAATAAAACCTCAACTAACGATTTAAACTTTTGTGTAATTATTCCTACCTATAATAATGCTAAAACCCTAAAAAGAGTATTAGATGGAGTTTTGGTTTATGCTGAAAATGCACCTATAATAGTAGTGAATGATGGGAGTTCTGATGATACTTCTTCTATCTTAAAAGAGTACAACAACAAAATAATTATTATTAACAACGAAGTTAATTTAGGCAAAGGAATTTCATTACGAAAAGCTTTTAAATATGCGTTCGAAAAAGGAATTAAACATGCCATAACCATAGATTCTGATGGGCAACATTACCCAGAAGACATTCCTATTTTTATTGAAGCTGCTATAAAGAACCCAGGTGCTTTAATTATGGGTTCTAGAAATATGAATCAAAAAGGAATTCCTGGAAAAAGCTCTTTTGGAAATAAATTTTCCAATTTTTGGTTTAAAGTGGAAACAGGAATTACCTTGCCGGATACACAAACTGGCTTTAGGTTGTATCCTTTAGAACCAATTTCTAAAATAAAACTATTTACCACAAAATTTGAAACAGAAATTGAAGTGATTGTGAAGTTGGCTTGGAAAAAGGTTGAAATTATTCCCATTTCAATAAATGTGTTATACGATGAAGAAGAACGGGTTTCCCACTTTAGACCATTTAAAGACTTTACCAGAATAAGTATCCTAAACACCTATTTAGTAACACTTACATTGTTGTATTACTTGCCGTTAAGAGTACTTTCCGTTATTAAAAAAGAAGCCCTTAAAAAAGAAGAAACTAATCTCAGGAAATCGGTTTCAATAGGCTTTGGTGTATTTATGGGAATTTTACCCATTTGGGGATTTCAATTATTAGTAGGTATTCCGTTGGCAGTTTTGTTTAAGTTAAATAAAGTGTTGTTTATATCAGCTGCAAATATTAGCGTTCCTCCTGCAATTCCATTTATAATTTATTTTAGTTATCTTATGGGAACTCCATTTTTTGAAAATAAAGCACCCATTACTTCATGGAATAATTTAACTTTAGAAGCCATTCATATAAATTTTGTTCAATACTTTATAGGAGGAACATTATTAGCCATTGTTGCTGGAGCATTGTTTTTCATTACAGCATTAATTTTCCTAAAAATAGTTAGAAAAAAAGCCTAAAAAACATGAATAAAAAGAACAATAGATTTCGTTTCCTTAAACTCTCTTTAAAACTGATAGGCATATTCTTATTATGTTTTATTATATATTTTATTTGGGATATTAGAATGCCTACACCTCCTATTGACGAACGATTTTCTTTAGAACAATATGAACGAATTGAAGTTGCTCCCAACCATTTTGTAGTGGGTAATTGTTGGCTAAAAAAGAACGATTATGGAATTTGGGAAATGTATATCGAAGGAGAACCTTATGAAAGAGGATTGATTTATGGTGTGCTGGCAAAAGAATTAATGGAAAAACAAGAAGTACATTTTGTAAATCAAATCAACGAAATTGTACCTAACAGATTTACCCTATTTTTTCTAAAAATGTTTGTGGCATGGTTTAATCGAGATATAGACCAATATGTTCCAACAGAAAACCTAACCGAAATTTATGGGGTTTCACAATCATTCTCTGACAAATATAATTACATAGCACCTAAATATTATCGAATTTTAAATTACCATGCAGCTCATGATATTGGTCATGCCCTTAAAGATTTAAGTTTAGTTGGATGTACTTCTTTTTCTGTAAACGATAACTTATCTGCAGATAGTTCTTTGCTAATTGCTCGGAATTTTGATTTTTATATGGGAGATGAATTTGCCGAAGATAAACTTATTTTATTTGTAAAACCTTCTGAAGGATATGGCTTTTCATCCTACTCATGGGCAGGATTAACAGGCGTTGTATCTGGTATGAATGAAAAAGGATTAACAGTAACATTAAACGCTTCAAAATCTGAAATACCTACAGGTGCAAAAAATCCTATTTCTTTATTGGCTAGAGAAATTTTACAATATGCAGCCAACATCAATGAGTCCATAGCAATTGCTGAAAAAAGGTCTGTTTTTGTTTCGGAATCATTGCTTATTGGTTCTGCAGAAGATGATAAATCTGTAGTAATTGAAAAATCGCCAGAAAAAATGGATGTGTATGATGCTAATGAAGAACTTGTTGTTTGTGCTAATCATTACCAAGGCTCTGTTTTTCTAAATGATTCCGCCAATGTGCTGAACATTAAAAACAGTGATTCCAAGTATCGTTTTGATAGACTAACTGAATTGTTACAACAAAATTACCCCATAGATATTTTAAAAGCAACTCAAATTTTAAGAGATAAAAAAGGAATAGATGATGCATTTATAGGTTACGGTAATCCTAAAGCTATCAACCAATTAATAGCACATCACAGCATTGTTTTTAAACCTCATCAACGGCAATTTTGGATATCCACACAACCCTATCAATTGGGACATTTTATTGGTTATAATTTGACTGATGTGCTAACTAAAAAAAATAGCTCAGATAACACTTATATTGATTCATTAACCATTGCTCCTGATGATTTTTTGAAGTCTGATGCTTATAAAAAATATGAAATCTTTAAAAAAATTAAACAGCGTATTCAAAAACTAGTTTTATTAGACATTCCTTTTTCTTTAAATGATACACAAGAAAAGCAATTTATTCAAACCAATCCCGATAGTTATATTACTTTTATGACCTTAGGAGATTATCATGAAAAACGAGGTAATTTTGATAAAGCCATAGCTTATTATAAAATGGCATTAACACAAAGTGTAGCTTCAAAAGATGAAGAAGAAATAATTAAAAAAAAGATAGAAACTTGTCAAAAACAACTCAACAAAAATGGAAACTAATCTTATCCAGAACGAGAAAATTAATCAACATCAAAAGTTGAAAAACTTAATGAAGTATGTAAGCACTAATTCTACTTATTACAAACGATTGTTTTCAAAACATAAGATAGATGCAACTGCTATTAATACTGTATCTGATTTAACAAAAATACCATTTACAACAAAAGATGATTTAGCTAATTATAATGATGAATTTTTATGTGTTGACAAAAAACAAGTTGCCGATTTTGTTACTACTTCTGGAACGATAAGCGACCCTGTAACTTTTTATCTTACAAAAAATGATATAGACAGATTAGGTAATAATGAAGCAGCAGCACTTAAATGTGCAGGAGGAACATCCAATGATATTTACCAATTAATGACTACGTTGGATAAACGATTTATGGCAGGATTGGCTTACTATTTAGGAGTAAGTAAATTAGATGCTGGAGCCGTTAGAGTTGGTCCTGGAGCTCCTTACCTACAATGGGAATCCATCAGACGATTTTCACCTACAGTTTTAATAGCCATCCCCTCTTTTATTCCAAAACTAATTGAATATGCAAAAGAAAATAGCATTGATTTTAAAAATTCAAGTGTACAAGCTATCATTTGCATTGGAGAACCCATTCGGAATGCTGATTTTACTCCCAATGAATTAGGAAAGCGTATTTTGTCGCAATGGGATGTGAAATTATTTTCAACCTATGCTTCTACAGAAATGGGAGCTGCATTTACAGAATGTATCGAAAGAAAAGGAGGACACTTAAATCCAGAAATATTGATACTCGAAGTAGTAGATGAATATGGAAAACATGTTGCTAATGGCGAATTAGGCGAAGTAATTGTAACTACCTTAGGAGTAGAAGGAATGCCTTTGTTGAGATATAAAACTGGCGACTTGTGCCATGTTTATTATGAAGCATGTAAATGTGGGAGAACAACACCCAGACTTGGACCGGTAATAGGTAGAAAACAACAAATGATAAAATTTAAGGGAACTACTATTTTTCCTACTGCTATTTTTGATGTATTGGATATGATGAATGAAATTACTATTTATCAAGTAGAAGTATCAAAAGATGAATTTGGTAATGATTTAATAAGCATATTACTACCAAAAGAAATAGAAAATGTTGATTTTAAACACAAATTGACATCATTATTCAAATCAAAATTAAGAGTAACCCCTCAATATCGTTTCATTGAAACTAGCATTTTAAATAGGCAAGTGTTTAAAGAAGAAAAAAGAAAACCAGAAAAATTGATTTATGTTTGATACTATCATTATTGGTTCTGGTGCAGGGGGCTTATCTTCAGCAATTTGTCTTGCTCGTGCTGGACAAAAGGTGTTGGTGTTAGAACAACATTATGTACCCGGAGGTTGGTGTCATAGTTTTTACTTAAACGGTCATCGGTTTACTCCAGGTGTTCACTACATTGGCTTATTAGACAAAGGAGAATCTACCCACGAATTGTACGAAGGGTTGGGTATCGCCAATGAGTTGGTTTTTTTTAAAATGAATAAAGAAGCCTATGAACATTGTTGGATAGGCAATGAAAGAATACATCTTCCTGCCAACTATGACGAATTAAAGCTATCCCTTTCGGAAAGATTTCCTGCTGAAAAAAAAAATATCGCAACCTATTTAAAAACGGTAAAGGATGTAAGTAGAGAATTACAGTTAATTCCAAAAATGAGTGGTTTTTGGGATAACATCACCATCCCTTTTAGAACCAGACACCTCGGTAAATATGGATTATTTAGTTTGAAAAAAGTGATAGGCTGGCACATTAAAGACCCTTTGTTGCAAAAAGTGTTGAATGTACAATGTGGCGATCATGGCTTAGCACCCCAAAAAGCTAGTTTTCCTTTACATTGTGCAGTTATGGATCATTATTTTAGTGGTGGATTTTATCCCATGGGTGGCGGTGGAGCTATTGTTAAAGCAATGACCAATAGCATCAAAAAAATTGGTGGAGAAATAAGAACGCAGCAAAGTGTGAAACGAATATTACTTGAAGGAGAAAAAAAGAAAAAAGCAGTGGGCGTTGAACTCGAAAGTGGAGAGAAAATTTTCGCCAACAGAATTATTTCTAATGCAGATCCTAGTAAAACCTATTTAAATATGGTAGGAGCAAATCATCTAAGCTCAAAATTGTTATCCAAACTTAACAAAACAACCTATTCTTGTACCTCTTTGATGCTATTTTTAATAGTAGATATGGATGTT
>PCUH01000190.1 GCA_002770955.1 Flavobacteriales bacterium CG18_big_fil_WC_8_21_14_2_50_32_9
TTATTAGGTAACTCATCAATTAATTGAATTACTTCTAAACCTATTTGTTTCGTTCTTTTTTTAATTAACTCTTCCATAATCGTAAATTCAAAATCGTAAATCGTAAATTTTTACCTATCTATATCAGGAATTACCAAATCCAATGTTGCCATAATAGCTACCAAATCGCCAATTTTACTTCCAACAGAAATATGGTTGAGTAATGATAAATTCGAAAATCCTGGTGAACGGAATTTAACTCGATGTGCATTTTTTGTTCCTGTACTGATGATATAAACACCCAATTCTCCTCTGGCAGTTTCTACACGTTGATAAAATTCTCCTTTTGGCAATTTAATTACTGCGTTAGTAGCTACTTTGTGGTCTCCTTCCGGGATGTTATCAATCAATTGTTCTATAATGGATAACGATTCCCACATTTCTTCAATTCGCACTTCATATCGAGCAAACGTATCGCCAGTTGTTCGCATCGCTTCTTTAAATTTTACTTTATCTAACGCACTATACGGATGATGAACTCTAACATCGCAAGAATAACCCGAAGCACGACCAACAGGTCCGCTTGCTCCAAATGAAATGGCATCTTCTTTTGTTAAAATACCAACACCTTTGGTTCGGTGCTGAAAAATGACATTATTGGTTAATAACGCATCATATTCAGGGAGTTTTGTTTTAAAATGAGCCACAAATTCTTTGGTTCTTTTTATAAAGTTTGGATGGATGTCGAACATTAAACCACCAGGCATGTTGTAGTTCATGGTTAAACGGGCACCACAGGTTTCTTCAAAAATATCGTTAATCATTTCACGGTCTCTAAAGCCGTAAAAAAACGTAGTAAAAGCTCCAACATCCATTCCCATAACGCCCCACCACAACGTATGTGAAGCAATTCGAGTTAATTCGCCAATAATGGTTCTTATCACTTTTACTCGTTCAGGAACTTCTAATTGTAGTGCATTTTCAACTGCTAAACAAACCGCTTCATTGTTGATGTTGGAAGATAAATAATCCATTCTATCGGTTAAATGAACAATTTGTTGATAGCTATCTCGTTCGCACATTTTTTCGATAGAACGATGGATGTAACCCAAGTCTGGTTCAACTTTTTTAATAATCTCTCCATCAATGGTTAACAATAAACGTAAAACACCATGTGTTGCAGGGTGTTGCGGCCCCATATTGATAAAATACTCTTCCGATTTAAAGTTATTATTTACAACAATTGGTTCCATCTACGTTTATTTAACAATCATATTAATTTCATCTACATAATCTTTTCTTAGTGGAAAACCACTCCAGTCTTCGGTTAAAAAGAGACGTTTTAAATTGGGATGATTATTGAATTTTATTCCAAAAAAATCAAATACTTCTCGTTCATGAAATTCAGCAGTTTGCCAGATGTCGCAAACAGAATCAAAAGTGGGGTTTTCTCTATCGGCAGTTTTTACTTTTACCACAATGGTATGGCGGTATGTGGTAGATTCTAAATGATACACCACGCCTAATTCAGTAACCCAATCTACACCACTTAAACAAAACAAATAATCGAATTTAGTTTCGTTGTTATTTTTTAGTTGAAGCATTAATTGATGTAGTTGTGCAGGTTGCACGGTAATATTTAAAAATTGAGATTCCAATTCAGAAAATTCTAATTCTGGAATCCATGTACTGATTAAATTTTGCAACGCTTCGTTAGTCATAAAAGCCCCTCCCAACCTCCCCGAAGGGGAGGAGTTTCCAACGCACTATGCCTATTGGCAATAGAATGATGGTTTGTTAATTGGTTATTAAAAGTTATTTTTTTCATTAGTGCTTTATTCTCTTTTAATTTCATCTTTATTCGCTCCTCTAAGTAAGCCCCTCCTTCGGAGGGGTTGGGGAGGACTTATTTCCCTTCATCAAACCCATCAACTGGATTTTCTTTGTTTTTCATACTTTCTTGTCGGATTTTATCTTGCAACATCAACATGCCTTCTAGTAAAGCTTCTGGTCGTGGAGGGCATCCTGGCACATAAACATCTACAGGAATAACATGGTCGGCTCCTTTTACTACCGAATAAGAATTGTAAAAAAATGGACCGCCCGAAATTGCACAAGCTCCCATAGCAATTACATATTTTGGCTCAGCCATTTGGTCGTATAATCTTCTAAGCACTGGAGCCATTTTGTTCACAATAGTTCCAGCAATAATTATTAAATCTGCTTGTCGTGGGGAAGGTCGGGCTACCTCAAAACCAAATCTGGAGTAATCGTGTCGAGAAGCTCCAGTTTGCATCATTTCAATAGCACAACAACTCGTACCAAAGTAAAGCGACCAAAGTGAATTTGCACGTCCCCAATTGATAACTTTATCTAAATTGGTAACCATGATGTTTGCTCCGTTTCCTGCAGGAATTACTTTACCAGGAAAATCTGCTGGAATTGGTGTGTTATTTTCTATTCCCATTTTAATGCTCCTTTTTTCCAAGCGTACAATAAGCCTAGTCCTAAAATAAATAGAAAAATAATAATTTCTACTAAAGCAACCGTTCCAACTTCTTTAAACACTACTGCCCAAGGAAATAAAAAGGCTACCTCAACATCAAACACCAAAAACAAAATGGCATACAAATAATAACCAACTTTAAACTGAACCCATGTTGGTCCAATGGTTTTCATACCACTTTCGTAAGGTTCTCTTTTTTGAGTATTATCCGATTTGGGTGATATTAAATTGGATAAAAAGTTCGCCCCAGCAACTAGCACAATACCAGCTAGTAAAAAAACTATTATTGCTTCTGAACCCATTGTCTTCTTTTATAAATATTTATGCAAAATTACTGAAAAGTTCACAGTTCACAGTTCTCAGTTTTCGCTCCTCTACGTAGCCCCTCCTTCGGAGAGCCTGTCCCGTTTTTTCGGGAGGTTGGGGAGGCTTTTACTTCACTTCGTAAGTCTCTCCTGAGAAAAACAAATCATCCGTTTTTTTGTATTTAGAACCTGCTTTAATTTTTTTAGTTAACTCATCTTCTCTTTCCTCCAACGTAACATCATCAAAAGCTCTTACAATTCCAGTAGCAATTGGATATGCTAATCGAATAAGCATTTGGTGTAAGGTCGGGTCTTTTTCTTTAGCATCGTGAACCAAAATATCTTTTTCTGTTATTCCGTTTTCGCCAATAGTAACCACCTCTAATTTTAAGCCTCTCAACACCAATCCTTTTTCAGCATTTTTACCAAAAATCATCGGTTTACCGTGTTCCAAATAAATTTGTTTATCATCTTTTACTTCTTTATCAGTAACATCAGTAAAACAACCATCATTAAAAATTACACAGTTTTGTAATACTTCGATTAATGAAGTTCCTTTAAAACGATGTGCCTCAATAAAAATTTGAGTCATTGCTTTTGGATTGTTACCACCAATTCTAGCATAAAACCGAGCATTAGCTCCTAAAGCCAATTCGCCAGGAGAAAATGGAGGTTGTGTATTTCCGTAAGGTGATGATTTTGTTTTTTGACCAACAACTGAAGTTGGTGAAAATTGTCCTTTGGTTAAACCGTATATTTCGTTGTTAAAAAGAACAATGTTTAAATTGATGTTTCTACGTAGCACATGGATAAAATGATTTCCTCCAATTGCAGTTGCATCACCATCTCCAGTAATTATCCAAACGCTTAAATCAGGATTAGCTAATTTCACTCCTGTTGCAATACCTGGTGCTCTACCATGAATACTATGAACGCCATAGGTGTTCATGTAATATGGAAAACGTGATGAACATCCAATACCTGAAACAAAAACAACATTTTCTTTTTCAACTCCCATTTCTGGAAGAGCTTTTTGCATGGAGTTTAAGATTACGTAATCATCGCAACCTGGACACCATCTAACCTCTTGGTCACTTACAAAGTCTTTATAAGTATATTTTTTTACCGCTGTAGCTTCCATAATTATAGTAGTTGTTTAAATTTTTGAATAAGTTCGTCATTAGAAAATGGCAAACCTTGAACTTTATTTATTTGTTGAAAATCGAATTTACCAAAGTTAGCTTTTAAAATAAAAGCAAATTGACCACTGTTTAGTTCGCAAACAATAATTTTTTTGAATTTTGCAAATATTTCTTCGGTGTTTTTTGGCATTGGGTTAATGTAATTGAAATGAACAAAACCAATGTTATTAAATCCTTCTTCTTCTGTTATTTGTTTTACAGCAGAGTGAAGCGTTCCATAAGTTCCACCCCAACCAACTACCAATAAATCGCCTTGTTGTGCAAATTCAACTTTTAAGTTGGGTATATTATTTTGGACTAATCTTATTTTTTCGGCTCTTGTATGAGTCATTGTTTCGTGGTTTTCTGGGACATAAGAAACATTACCCGTAACGCTATCTTTTTCCAAGCCACCTACTCGATGTTCAAAACCTGAGGTTCCAGGAACAGCCCATTCTCTAGCTAAAGTTTTAGCATCTCTTTTGTATGGATGCCAATTTTCAGTAAATTTAGTTACTTTTCGGTTTTTAATTTCTGGCATATCGGCTACGCTTTGAATTTTCCATGGTGCTGAACCATTTGCAATATAGCCATCTGTTAATAAAATAACTGGAGTCATGTGTTCTAATGCTAATCGAGCAGCTTCGTAAGCATAATTAAAACAATCGGCAGGAGTGCTTGCTGCAATAACTACAACAGGGCTTTCACCGTTTCTACCGTACATGGCTTGCAATAAATCAGATTGTTCTGTTTTTGTTGGTAAACCAGTTGATGGTCCACCTCGTTGAACATTAATCACCACTAAAGGCAATTCAATCATCATTGCTAAACCTAACGCTTCGCCTTTTAATGCCAAACCCGGTCCTGATGTTGTTGTGATGGCTAAGTCTCCAGCAAAAGAAGCTCCAATAGCAGAACAAATTCCTGCAATTTCATCTTCTGCTTGAAAAGCCTTTACTCCAAAATGTTTGTGTTTAACCAATTCGTGTAATATATCAGTAGCTGGTGTTATAGGATAGGAACCTAAAAATAATTCTAACCCAGATTTTTCTGAAGCGGCTAATAAACCCCAAGCTGTTGCAGTATTACCCATAATAATTCGGTAAGTTCCTGGAACCATTTTGGCTGGAGAAATGGTGTATGAATTTGAGATTAACTCTAAGGTTTCTGCATAATAATATCCAGCATTCAATACCTTGGTATTGGCTTCAATTAATTCAGGTTTGGATTTGAATTTTTTATTAAAAAAATCAATGGTATGTTCGGTTGAACGATGATACATCCAATAAACCATACCTAATGAAAACATGTTTTTACTTCGGGTAATTGTTTTATTGTCTAATCCATCCACATCCTTTAATGCTTCCTTTGTTAAGGTTGACATATCCACTTCAATTACATGATAGCCATCTAAACTCCCATCTTCCAAAGGGTTAGTTTCGTAAAAAGCTTTTTCTAAATTCTTTTTAGTAAAAGCATCTTTATCAACTATAACAGTATGTCCTTTTTTTAAGGCATATAAATTGGTTTTTAAACCGGCTGGATTCATTGCTACTAATAAATCAACGCTGTCTCCAGGAGTACTTACTTCTACACTTCCTATATGTACTTGGAAACCAGAAACCCCATACAAACTTCCTTGAGGAGCCCTAATTTCAGCAGGATAATTTGGAAATGTAGAAACATCATTACCAAACATAGCAGAGGTGTCTGTAAATTGAGTTCCTGTTAGTTGCATTCCGTCTCCAGAATCACCAACAAAACGAATAACAACACCTTCTAATTCTTTTGGAGCTGGTTTTATACTTTCTATACTCATAAACTTAAGTTTAAATTATTTATAATTTTATTACAAATTTTATTCGATTTTGAATGCCAAATGTAGCCTGACACTAGAAATTGAAGCATGATTATTATCATAATTTTTTATGATTAAAATCAGTTATCAAAATTAAGATGAATTCTACATTTGTACTTAATTAAGATAATAATTAAAATTAATTAATCTACAAACTTACTTATTTAATAAATCATGGCTATTAGAATAACAGATGAATGCATTAATTGCGATGCTTGTATTTCAGAATGTCCAAACAATGCAATTTACGAACCAGACCAAAAATGGTCTTATTCAGAAAAAACTTCATTAAGTGGAATGGTAACAACACTTGATGGCAGACAAGTTGATGCTGATAAAGAAAATGACCCTCTTTCGGATGAGTTTTACTTTATCGTATCTGACAAATGTACCGAATGTAAAGGATTTCATGACGAACCACAATGTGCTTCTGTTTGCCCTGTAGATTGTTGTGTTTCTGATACCAATCATGTAGAAGACGAAAGTGTTTTGTTAAAGAAAAAAGCTTGGTTACATGGTGAGTAAGATGTTATCTGAAAAGATAAAAATAAGTTAACCAAAAAAGTAAATAGCGAAATGAATAATTTCTCTATTTATGCTATACTTCAATATTTTAACAGCATCATTAATGGTAGTTTTCTCAATTAATGATGCTGTTTTGTTTTTAAAACAGCTATTAAAATGGAACAAAAAAGCGAAAAAATTATTTGTGATGCCAACGAAGCCGTTGCTAAAATAGCTCACAAAATCAATGAAGTTTGTGCAATTTATCCAATTACACCAGCTTCGCCAATGGGCGAACATGTAGATGTTTATAGCTCTCAAGGCAAGAAAAACATTTGGAACAATGTTCCAAGAATTGTTGAAATGCAAAGTGAGGGTGGTGCTGCTTGAACGGTACATGGTTCTTTACAAGCTGGTGCATTAACTACCACTTTTACTTCTTCGCAAGGTTTGTTGTTAATGATTCCTAACATGTACAAAATGGCTGGTGAATTATTACCAACCGTTATACACGTTGCTGCCAGAACTATTGCAACCCATGCTTTATCTATTTTTGGCGACCATTCAGATGTAATGGCAACCCGACAAACAGGGTTTTCGATGATGTTTGGAGGTTCGGTTCAAGAAGCACACGATTTTGCCTTAATTACTCAAGTAGCGACATTAAAATCGAGAGTGCCATTTTTAAATGTTTTTGATGGATTTAGGACTTCTCACGAAATTTCAAAAATTGATGCTATTCCTGATGATGTAATCAATGCAATGATGCCAGAAGACCACATTATGGCTCATAAAAAAAGAGGATTAAATCCTGATAGCCCTGTAATAAGAGGTTCTGCACAAAATCCTGATGTATTTTTTCAAGCCCGTGAAGCTGCCAATTTATATTATGATAAAGTTCCTGGAATTGTTCAAGAAGTAATGGATGAATTTTACGAACAAACGGGTCGTAAATACAGTTTGTTTTATTATTTGGGTCACCCAGAAGCAGAAAGAGTAATTATTGTTATGGGTTCTGCCGAAGGTCCTGTTAGGGAATCTATTGATGCAATGGTAGAAAAAGGAGAAAAAGTGGGAGCTATTTTTGTTCGTTTATTCAGACCATTTTCTATCGCACATTTTGTTGATCAGTTACCAAAAACAGTTAAAAAAATTGCTGTTCTTGACCGAACCAAAGAACCTGGCAGTGTTGGCGACCCGCTTTATTTAGATGTGGTTACCGCACTTGTTGAAAGCAAACGAGAAATGCCAACTGTTGTAGCTGGTCGTTACGGATTATCATCAAAAGAATTTACTCCAGCAATGGTGAAAGGAATTTATGATGAGTTGTTAAAAGACAGTCCTAAAAACCACTTCACTATTGGTATTAACGATGATGTAAGCTTTAGAAGTTTAAATTACAAACCTGACTTTGAAATTAAAAAAACAACCATCAACTGTATGTTTTATGGCTTAGGTTCTGACGGAACGGTTGGAGCAAATAAAAACTCGATTAAAATTATTGGTGAAACCACCGACAATTATGTTCAAGGATATTTTGTGTACGACTCTAAAAAAGCAGGTGCTCAAACCATTTCGCACTTACGTTTTGGACCAGACCCTATTTATTCAACTTACTTAATTGATAAAGCAGATTTTGTTGCCAGTCATCAATTTAAATTTATTGAAAAATTTAACATGGTTGCCGACTTAAAACAAGGCGGTACGTTCTTGTTAAATGCTCCATACTCAAAAGATGAAATTTGGGATAAATTATCCATCGAAATACAAAAAGAAATAATTGAAAAAGAAATCAACTTTTATGTCATTGATGCTAGTAAAGTGGCTCAAGATGCTCATCTTGGAAAAAGGGCAAATACCGTTTTACAAACGTGTTTCTTCGCTATTTCTGGTATTTTACCCAAAGATGAAGCCATTCAAAAAATTAAAAACGCCATTGTAAAATCGTATTCTCACAAAGGAGAAAAAGTGGTGAGCATGAACTTTAATGCGGTGGACAAATCATTGGAAAATTTACAAAAAGTTGATTATCCAAAAGTTGCGACCAGCAAAAAACACTTGTTGACCGCCATGAGAAATGCTCCAGCAGGGTTTGTTACTGATGTGTTAGAAAAAATATTAGGTGGTTTTGGAGATGAATTACCAGTTAGTGCTTTTACTGTTGATGGAACTTTTCCAACAGGAACAACTCAATACGAAAAAAACGGAATTGCTGATATTGTACCCGTTTGGGACGATGAAAAATTGTGTACACAATGCAATAAATGTATAGCCATTTGTCCTCATGCTGCCATTCGGGCAAAAGTGGTTTCAAACGATTTGTTAGCCAATTTACCTTCGTCTTTAAAATCTGTTCCAGCCAAAGGAAGACCTTTTGCAAGCGATAAAGAATCGTATATTCTTCAAGTTTCTCCCGAAGACTGTACAGGTTGCGATTTGTGTGTAGCAGTTTGTCCTGCCGAAAGCAAAGAAATTGAAAACTTTAAAGCCATCAACATGAGAAAAAAACAAGATGTTGAGGTGATTGAAAATGCAAACTGGGACGCTTTTGTTAATTTACCTTATTACGACAGAAAAGAATTGCAAGTTTCTACCGTTAAAGGCTCTCAATTTTTAGAACCATTGTTTGAGTTCTCAGGAGCTTGTTCGGGTTGTGGCGAAACTCCTTACATTAAAATGCTTACTCAATTGTATGGCGATAGTATTTTAATCGCCAACGCAACTGGTTGTTCATCTATTTATGGGGGTAATTTACCAACCACACCTTACAAAACAAACAAATCGGGTAGAGGTCCTGCTTGGGCAAACTCATTGTTTGAAGACAATGCAGAGTTTGGTTTGGGAATGAAATTAGCGTTGACCAAAAAACAAGAAATTGCTTTTAACTTGTTAGAAACATTAAAACCAATGCTTGATGCTTCTTTGGTTGAAAGTATTGTAAACAACCTAGAAGAAACTGAAACTCAAAAAGAAGAAAAATTTGCTCAAATCGAACTTTTGAATAAATCTTTAGCGAAAATAAACAACAAAGATGCTGCAAAATTAGCTCAGCTTTCGGACTACCTTAGAAAAAAAGCAGTTTGGATTATTGGTGGTGATGGATGGGCTTACGACATCGGTTTTGGTGGTGTTGACCATATTTTAGCTTCGGGCGAAAACATTAATATTTTGGTATTAGATACAGAGGTTTATTCAAATACTGGTGGACAAACATCAAAATCTACTCCATTGGGGGCAATTGCTAAATTCTCAACAGCTGGTAAACGAACTAGCAAGAAAAATTTAGCCCTACAAGCGGTTTCTTACGAAAACGTTTATGTGGCTCAAATAGCTATGGGAGCTAAAGATTTACAAGCACTTAAAGCTTTTGAAGAAGCTGCTGCTTATGATGGTCCTTCAATAATTATTGCTTATTCTCATTGTGGTGAACATGGATATGATTTAAAAAATGGAGTTTCACAACAAGAAAAAGCAGTAGAAACGGGTTACTGGCCCTTGTTTAGGTTCGACCCATCAAAACCAAAAGGAAGCAGGTTTAAATTAGATTCGAAAGCTGCAACAGCTCCTTTAAATGAATTTATGTATAACGAAACCCGTTTTACCAGATTGGTTAAAGACAACCCAGAATTAGCAAAAGAACTATTGGCTCAAGCTCAAGAAGATGTGCAAACCAAATGGGAAAAACTGGAACATTTAAGTAGTATGTAGCCTCCCCAATCCCGATAGCTATCGGGACTTGCTTAGAGGGGAGAAAAGCTTTCACAACCTCCCGAGTACTTCCCGAGAAATCGGGACAGGCAGGGAAGGGGCTACGTAGAGGAATGAGAAAATGAAATTAATTAAAATTAAAAGAGTATAAAAGCAATAATGAAACAATAACTTTTAATAACCACTACAAAATCAACTTGCTCTCGCTGATAGGCACAGTGTGTTGGATACTCCTCCGTCAGCTGACGGAGGCTGGGGTGGGCTTAACTAATAACTAATTAATATGAAAACTAAAGCAACCAAATTATTTGATGATGCAGCTGCAAAGTTAAATCAAGCAAAGGAAGAAATTTTTAGACCCCAAGAAGATTTAGTATCATTCGTTGTATGTAAAAATTCTCAATTTGCTATTGAAAATTTTTTGAAAGGATACTTAATGAACAACAATGTTGATCCAAGTAAATATAATACCTTAGATCTTCTTCTTTCAAAATGCAAAAAAATCAACAAAAAGTTTGAATCTATTAGTTTAAGCCCTCTTCAATGTACTTCTCATGATTTAGAAACTAAAATTTGTTCTGATACTGAAAAAGTTTGCTCTTGTTTTAATGTCGCAGAAAACCTAAGTATTTTCTTAAAAAAAGAGAAAATAATTGAATAGATGTTGGTTTATAATTTGAACATTTTATTTATAATCATTTTTAATAAGAGATAATTCCTTACTTTTGTGAACTAATTTTTACACTTCAAAAGAATGGATAAACAGTCCTATTTAAGTAATGCAGATGGTTCTGTAATTGAAGAATATTACCAAAAATATCTTATAAACCCTGAAAATGTTGGCGAAGGCTGGCGAAAATTTTTTGAAGGATTTGAGTTTGCTCGTAAAAATTACGATACAGATGTCCCTGAAGGATTTGATAAAGAATTCAAAGTTCTTGCATTAATTAATGGATATCGAACTCGCGGTCATTTGTTTACCAAAACCAATCCTGTTCGAATCAGACGCCAATATTCCCCAGCATTAAATATAGAAAACTTTGGATTATCCCAATCCGATTTAGATATTGTTTTTCAGGTAGGTAATGAAGTTGGTGTTGGAGCAACAACATTACGCAACATTATTGCTCATTTAGAACATGTTTATTGTAATTCTATAGGTATTGAATACATGTATATTCGGAAACCTGAAGAACTTGCTTGGATAAAAGAAAACATCGAATTAAAATCGTTAACTGTATTTGATACTCGACAAAAAAAATACCTTCTTCATCAATTAAACAAAGCAGTAGTTTTTGAGCAGTTTTTACATAAAAAATTTGTTGGTCAAAAACGCTTTTCACTAGAAGGCAATGAAGCTTTAATACCCGCATTAGATGCCATTATAAAAGTTGGAGCTGATTTAGGAATCGAAGAGTTTATTATGGGAATGGCACATAGAGGTAGATTGAATGTGCTAGCAAACATTTTTAATAAATCTTACGAAAGTATATTTAGCGAATTTGAGGGAAAAGAATATGAAGACCATCTTTTTGATGGGGATGTAAAATATCATTTAGGATATTCTTGTGATATAAAAACAAGTAAAGAACAAAATGTTCATATCACATTATCTCCCAATCCTTCACACTTAGAAACAGTAGCACCTATTGTTGAGGGAATTACTCGTTCTAAAATAGATGCTTATTTAAAAGACGAAAACAAAATAGTTCCAATAATTATTCATGGCGATGCAGCAATTGCAGGGCAAGGAGTTGTATATGAAGTAGTTCAAATGGCTCAATTAGATGGGTATCGAGTAGGCGGAACAATCCATATTGTAGTAAATAACCAAATTGGTTTTACTACCAACTATACTGATGGACGTTCAAGTACGTATTGTACTGATGTTGCGAAAGTTACTTTATCTCCAGTTTTGCATGTTAATGGTGATGATGCCGAAGCAGTTATTCAGGCAGTTATTTTGGCTTTAGAATACCGTCAAAAATTTAAAAAAGATGTATTTATTGACATTCTCGGCTATCGAAAATATGGACATAATGAGGGTGATGAACCTCGATTTACTCAACCCCTATTATACAAAGCAATAAGTAAACACCCAAATCCAAGGGATATTTATTTAAAACAATTAGTAGAAGAAAACATCGTTTCAAAAGAAGAATTAAATGAAATAGAAAAAAGTTTTGACACTCTACTTCAAGATCGATTAACTGATGCCAAACAAATTAAAAATTCTTTTGTAACTCCTTTCTTAAAAAGAAGTTGGAAAGATATAGGTTATTGTAACCCCGGTGATATTGAAAAGAGAATTGATACTACTTTTGATAAATCAAAATTAATTGCCTTAGCAAAAAAAATAAACACACTTCCTTCTGATAAAAAATTTATTAATAAGATTTCTCGATTATTTGATGCACGAATTCAAATGGTTAATGACGATAAATTAGATTGGTCTATGGGGGAAACCTTGGCTTATACTACCTTATTAGAAGAAAGGCATCCTATACGTTTTTCTGGTCAAGATGTGGAAAGAGGTACTTTTTCTCACAGACACGCAGTAGTAAAAGTAGAAGATTCTGAAGAAGAATATACACCGCTAAATCATATTTCCGATAATCAAGGTTATTTTCACATCTACAATTCATTATTGTCAGAATATGGTGTTCTTGGTTTTGAATATGGTTATGCTATGGCAAATCCAAATACACTTACCATTTGGGAAGCTCAATTTGGTGATTTTAATAATGGAGCACAAATTATTATTGATCAATTTCTAAGTGCCGCTGAAGACAAATGGAAAATACAAAACGGGTTGGTAATGTTGTTACCTCATGGTTATGAAGGTCAAGGAGCAGAACATTCTAGTGGAAGAATGGAGCGATTTCTTCAGCTTTGTGCCGAAGAAAACATGATAATTGCAAACTGTTCCACTCCAGCTAATTTTTTTCACATACTGAGAAGGCAGTTGAAATGGAATTTCAGAAAACCACTTGTTGTATTTACACCTAAGAGTTTATTAAGGCATCCAAAATGTGTTTCTACTATTGATGATTTAGCCAAAGGAAAATTTCAAGAAGTAATTGATGATACTAATGCAAAAGCCAAAGATGTAGATACCTTGGTATTCTGCACAGGTAAATTCTACTATGATTTATTGGCTAAAAAAGAAGAAATTGGCGTAGAAAACATAGCATTAGTTAGACTAGAACAACTTTATCCATTACCAACTAAACAAATAGAAAAAATTATTAGTAATTATACAAAAGCAAAAAAGATAATTTGGGCACAAGAAGAACCTGAAAATATGGGAGCATGGAGTCATTTAATGAGACATCTTTCTCACATAAACTTAGAAGTGATTTCATTAATAGAAAGTGGAGCTCCAGCAACAGGGTCTTCAAAAGCTCATACTGTTAGACACACTACAATTATTAATAAAATTTTTGAAAACGCATTAGTTAGTTAGAAGAGTTAGAAGAAGGAAGCACGAAGACAGAAGTTTTAAAATCTTAAACCTTAAACAGTAAAAACATGGCTTTAGAAATGAAAGTTCCCTCACCGGGAGAATCTATAACAGAAGTGGAAATAGCACAATGGTTAGTTGAAGATGGCGATTATGTTGATAAAGACCAAGCAATTGCTGAAATTGACTCAGATAAAGCAACATTAGAGCTTCCTGCTGAGCAATCTGGCATTATTACTTTGAAAGCAGCAGAAGGAGATTTAGTAAAAGTGGGTTCAGTAGTTTGTTTAATTGATACGGATGCTAAAAAACCGGCAGGAAGTAAGAAGTCAGAAGCTGGAAGTCAGAAGGCGGCATTGAGCGAGGGATCTCTCCTTGAGGAGAGAGACAGAGAGGTGATAAGTTCAGAAAATAAGAAGATAGAAAACCAAAACACAAAGGCGACAGTTGAGGTTAAAGCAACTCCATTAGCTAAAGAAATGATAGCTGCTAATAATATCAATACTCAAAAAATTTCAGGAAGTGGAAACAACGGAAAAATTACTAAAAGTGATATACAAGCTTATTTAACTAATGGAATTGACTCTTCCGCTATTGTAGGTTGGGGAGGCTCTCGTGAGCAAGACACTCAAAAAATGAGTATGCTTCGCAGGAAAGTAGCACAACGATTGGTTGCTGTGAAAAATGAAACCGCCATGTTAACTACTTTTAATGAAGTTGACATGAAGCCCATAATGGATTTGAGAAATCAATACAAAGATAAGTTTAAAGAAACGCATGGTGTAAGCTTAGGCTTTATGTCATTCTTTACCAAAGCGGTTACCGAAGCACTTCGTCAGTTCCCTACAGTTAACGGAATGATAGATGGAGACAATATGATAACTTATGATTATGCTGACATAGGAATAGCTGTTAGCTCTCCAAAAGGCTTGATGGTGCCTGTGGTTAGAAATGCTGAACAAATGAGCTTAGCCGAAATTGAAGCTGAAATAAAACGACTGGCTGTGAAAGCACGTGATGGCAAAATTGATATTGCTGATATGGAAGGTGGAACTTTTACCATTACCAATGGAGGTGTGTTTGGTTCAATGTTGAGTACACCCATTATTAATCCTCCACAAAGTGCCATTTTGGGTATGCACAATATTGTTGACCGTCCAGTTGCTATTGATGGAAAAGTAGAAATTAGACCTATTATGTACGTGGCATTGAGTTATGACCATAGAATCATTGATGGAAAAGAATCTGTTGGGTTCTTAAAAACAGTAAAAGAGATGCTTGAAAATCCAAGCAGCATCATTTTTGGAGGTAAAAACCCTGAAGAAGTATTACTTAATTTATGATTACTGATTTCTTAACAAAAAGCTGGAATGAAATTTCATCTTCCGACACAATAAAACACTTACTTTTTGTTGTAATAACATTTGCCGTTGCATCTGTTTTGCTAATTATTTTAAGAAAAATAGCCACTAAAATCATTAAGAATAATGCCGACAAACTTAAAGTTGATCCTACTAACTTTTCTTTCTTAAAAAACTCGTTGAGTTTTATCATTTACTTTATTGCCTTAATTGTTATTTTTCGCCACATTCCGGCATTGCGTTCTTTTGGTTCAGCCTTATTTGCTGGAGCAGGAATTTTAGCCGCCATTATTGGTTTTGCCTCTCAAAAAGCTTTTTCAAATATCATTACAGGGATTTTTATTCTGATTTTTAAACCCTACAGAGTGGGTGATGTAATAGAAATTAGTAATGGTAGAATTGGAACTGTGGAAGAAATTACTTTGCGTCACACCATCATTAAAGATTTTAAAAACGAACGAATTATTGTTCCCAATACCGTAATTAGTGATGATATTATCATTAACAGTTCCATTACCGATTCTAAAATTCAATGCAGAGTAGAAGTAGGTATCAGCTACGATTCTGACATAGACTTAGCCATGCAAATAATGAGAGATGAATGTGAAAAGCATCGGTTGTTAATTGACAATAGAACGCATGAAGATTTAGCTAATGAAGTTCCTTTGGTTAGAGTTGCTGTAATAGCGTTAGCAGATTTTTCTGTAAATTTAAGGGCTAGTGCATGGACAGAAAGTTTTGCTGATGCTTTTCAAATGCGAACAGACTTACTCAAAAGCATTAAAGAACGCTTCGACCGTGAAGGGGTTGAAATTCCTTTCCCTTATAGGACTATCGTTTATAAAAAAGATTTGGAGAAGAAGGAAAAAGAAAATTAATCTTTATGTAAAGTAACATTATCTATCAACCTTACATTACCTACAAAAACAGCAACAAAAGCAACGCAATAATTGGTTTCGCTCCAATTGTTTATAGATAAAAGCGTATTTCCATCAGCAATTTCAAAATATTCTAATTGTAGTGTGGGTATGTTTTTAATTGAATCAACAAAATTATTTTTTACCTCCTCTACCGTAAGCGTTTTAGCATGTTGTTTGGCATGTTGCAAGAACTTATAAATATTGGCTGCTTGTTCTTTTTGTTCGGGTGTTAGTCGTTCGTTGCGAGAACTCATCGCTAAATTATTAGCTTCTCTAACAATAGGGCAACCAATAATTTGAACAGATAAGTTAAGTTGTTTTACTAAATTCCGAACCACAGCCAATTGCTGAAAATCTTTTTCTCCAAAATAAGCTTTGGTTGGTTGCACAATATCAAAAAAACGTTCGATAACCATTGCTACACCATTAAAATGCCCTGGACGATGTTGTGCTTCCATTACCAATGATAAGTTTCCAAAATCGTAGTTTTTTTCTATTTTGTTGGGATAAATTTCATTTTCAGATGGTAAAAATAAAACAACTCTTTTTTCTTCATTATCACAATCAAAACAAGCTAAAAATTGAATATCAGCCGAAATATTTCGAGGATAATTTAATAAATCTTCTTTATTATTAAACTGAGTAGGATTTACAAAAACACTACAAACAGTTAGCTCATTTTGTTGTTGTGATTTTTCTATTAAAGAAAGATGTCCTTGATGTAATGCTCCCATAGTAGGCACAAAACCAATGCTATTAGAAGCAACTGTAGATAAAAATTGTTGTAATTCTCTTACGGTTTTAAAAACAAGCATACCCAACTAAAAGAGCACAAAATAAAGTAAAAATAATAAGTTACCATAATAAATCTTAGGAATGATAAATATTAACTTGTCTTTTGTTATAAAAAGTCGTAATTTTGTTTACTTAAACACAAATTAGTTCCATATTTTTTTATTGAATTAATCTATGTTTTTAATTAACAAACACTAATTATCTAAATCTTATTCGTTGATTACACAATTGATAATAAGCCGCAAGAAGCCTTAGCCATTTATTAAAAAGAATTCTCCTTTCTTATTAAAAAGACAAGGGTTTTTTCTTTTTGATTTAATTTAAAGTAGCAGAAAATAATTAAACTAAATACTATGAAATAGCCACGAATCGAAGCACACACCAAGTGATGAAGATAACATGGCGTACTCCTCCCGATAGCTATCGGGAGACAAATGAAAAACAATAAATATCTACATATGAAAAAGAAAAAAGTATTATTTATTTCCCAAGAAATTTCTCCTTATTTAGAAGAAAGTGAATTAGCAACCATTGGAAGACATCTACCTCAAGGTATCCAAGAAAAAGGAAGAGAAATTAGAACTTTCATGCCAAAATTTGGATGTATAAATGAAAGAAGAAACCAATTGCACGAAGTGATACGACTTTCTGGTATGAACCTAGTTATTGACGACAACGACCACCCACTCATTATCAAAGTTGGGTCAATCCAACAAGCACGCTTACAAGTATATTTTATTGATAGTGAAGATTTTTTTGAACGAAAAGCTATTTTTCACGATAAAAAAACAGGAAATTTCTTTAAAGATAACGATGAAAGAGCCATTTTCTTCGCAAGAGGAGTGTTGGAAACTGTTAAAAAATTAGGCTGGGTTCCCGATATTATTCATTGCCATGGTTGGATGACCAGTTTAATTCCTCTTTATGTGAGAACATCATACAGCAAAGATCCTGTTTTTGAAAATGCAAAAATTATTTATTCGTTATATGACAATGAATTTAAAGGTGAACTAAACAAAGATTTGGTTAAAAAAGCCTACATGGATGGGATGGAAGATGAAAAAACAAAAGATTTTTCCGACACCTGTTTTACTGGCTTAAACAAAGCAGCTATGAATGCTTCTGATGCTGTAATTAAAGCAAGTAAAAATATCCATAAAGATTTACAAAAACATTTTGATGAATTTGCTAAACCTAAATTAGATTATCAAGATCCAGAAAATTATGTTGATGTTTATTCAGATTTTTATGATGAAATTTTTGAAAATGTAGAAGCATTAGTAGAATAAGGTATTAAAAATAACTTTATAAACTCATAAACAATAACAATCCATTGAACCTAAATAGATTATTTTTTATGCGAAAAGCAAATTTGCTTTTCGCACTCTTTTTTTTAAGTGTTTTATTTTTTTATTCTTGCAAAAAAGATGGGGAATTAATTCCTGCTTTTGATAGTGGAAATGCTAATTTAGTAGCCGTTGATACTTTTTCAATAAAAACCAGTTTAGTTCGTGAAGACTCTATTCGAACAGATTTATCTGCCTACAATCTTTTAGGCTTATATAACGACCCTATTTTTGGATATACATCCGCTTCCATTTATTCTCAGGTTACACTCAATGGTTTAGATGTTGATTTTGGTGCTGGTGCTACCTTAGATTCAGCCATATTAACACTCCAATATCAAGGAATGTATGGCGACACATTGTCTGCTCTATCTATAAATGTGTTTGAAATTATTACGCAAATGGACAAAAGCACCAATTATTTTTCCAATACATTTTTAGCTCATGACCCTACCCCTATCGCAAGTCTAAACTTTATTCCCAATTTAAAAGATAGTGTTTTTTCTTTATTTGATAACAAAAATAAAGCTCCTCACTTAAGAATTAATTTAGGAAACACTTTTGGAAATAAAATATTAGCAGAATCTGGAGGAACAAATTTAGCAAACAACACCAATTTTACTCAATTTTTTAAAGGGTTTTATATCACAACTACAGACTCAGTTCAAAACTCAACATTACCTTCAGGTCAAGGGTCAATTGCTTATTTTAATATTAATTCATCACTTTCAACAGTTACTATTTATTATAATGACACTTCAAAATATAGTTTTTTAATGAATGCCGAAAGTGTTAAATACTCTCGTTTCAATCATAATTATACTGGCACAGATATAGAAGCACAATTATTAGGCGGTGGCGATACTTCAGTTACTTATGTTCAAACCTTAGCTGGAGTTAAAACAAAAATTGAAATTCCACATATCAAATCTATTTTAAACGAAGGAAATGTTGCTGTAAATCAAGCAAAATTAATAGTTACCATAGAAAATAATTCAGATGTTACTTATGCTGCTGTTCCTACCTTAACATTGGTAGGAATTAATGATGATGGAACCTCTGTTTTTCTTCCTGATTTTTTTGAAGGACTTAATTTTTTTGGAGGATTTCTCGATCAAACTGAAAAGACATACACCTTTAACATTCCTAGACATTTACATAGTATGATTTATAATTCATCTGATAATAATGGAATGTATTTATTAGCAACAGGACAATCTATTTCTGCAAATCGTTCTGTTTTAGGAACTCAAAAAAATCCAAACGCTAAGCTCAACTTAAAAATTATTTATACTAAACTATAAAATATGTGTGGAATTGTTGCATATATAGGAGAAAAACAAGCTTATCCTATTTTAATAAAAGGATTAAAACGATTAGAATATAGAGGCTATGATAGTTCGGGAGTAGCTCTTATTGAAAAAGGAGTGATTCATTTATATAAAAAACAAGGAAAAGTAATTGAATTAGAAAATTTAGTCGCTACCCATGATACACATGGAACCGTTGGAATTGGTCATACACGATGGGCAACACATGGTTTACCAAATGATATAAATGCTCATCCACATTATTCGGGTTCAGAAAATTTAGCCATCATTCATAATGGAATTATAGAAAATTATGCTTCGCTAAAAGAAGGTCTTAAACTTAGAGGGCATCTCTTTAAAAGTGAAACAGATACAGAAGTGTTAATTCATTTAATTGAAGACATACAACAAAACACCCATGTTGACTTAACCGAGGCTGTGCGAATGGCTTTAAATAAAGTAGTTGGAGCTTACGCCATAGTTATTATCGACAAAAACAATCCTGACACACTAATTGCTGCAAAAAAAAGTAGTCCTTTAGTAATAGGGATAGGTAACAACAATGAATTTTACGTTGCCTCAGATGCTACACCCATTATTGAATATACCCGGAATGTTGTGTATTTAGAAGATGAACAAATAGCCATTTTAACAAAAGGCAAAGAAATTGAACTAAAAAACATAAAAAACCAACACATAACACCCTACATTCAAGAATTAGAAATGCAATTAGAAGCCATTGAAAAAGGTGGTTATGAGCATTTTATGTTAAAAGAAATTTACGAACAACCCGTTTCCATTCGAAACAGTATGCGAGGAAGGATTGACTTAGACAAAGGAATTGTATCGTTAGGAGGAATTAGAGATTACGAACAAAAAATAATAAATGCTGAGCGAATTATTATCGTTGCTTGTGGAACTTCATGGCACGCTGGATTGGTTGGAGAATATTTGTTAGAAGATTTAACCCGAATTCCTGTTGAAGTTGAATACGCCTCAGAATTTAGATATCGAAATCCTATTATTAGAGAAAGTGATGTTGTAATTGCCATTTCACAATCAGGAGAAACAGCAGATACACTCGCAGCCATAAAATTAGCAAAAGAAAAAGGTGCTACTATTATTGGTATTTGCAATGTTGTTGGCTCAACTATTTCAAGAGAAACGCATGCTGGCTCATATACGCATGCTGGACCAGAAATTGGAGTTGCTTCTACCAAAGCATTTACTTCTCAAGTAACGGTTTTATCTTTATTAGCGTTGAGTATTGCACATAAAAAAGGAACAATATCTGAATCGAAATTCAGAAGTTTGTTAATTGAATTAAATTCAATACCTGAAAAAGTAGAACAATTACTTGCCTCCGACATACAAGTAAAACATATTTCATCCATTTTTAAAGATGCCACCAATTTTTTATATTTGGGTAGAGGCTATAATTTTCCTGTAGCATTAGAAGGAGCATTGAAACTAAAAGAAATTTCTTACATTCACGCAGAAGGATACCCCGCAGCCGAAATGAAACATGGACCTATTGCCCTAATAGATTCTAATATGCCCGTAGTAGTAATCGCCACAAAAAAAGGAAATTACGAAAAAGTTGTTTCCAACATTGAAGAAGTGAAAGCCCGAAACGGTAAACTCATAGCCATTGTAACCAAAGGCGATGTAGATGTTAAAGCTATTGCTGATTATGTAATTGAA
>PCUH01000068.1:0-613 GCA_002770955.1 Flavobacteriales bacterium CG18_big_fil_WC_8_21_14_2_50_32_9
AACAGCTTGATGCGACGACCGTATATAAAATTCGTGATGCCTGTCAGAAAACACGAATTAAAAACAGCGTACGCTTCACGCATGTTGCTAACATTGGCTTCTTTAGCGAACAACAGAGGTATATTAGACAAAAAAGGTCAAAGTGTCAATCAAAAAAAATTGGCTTAAAACAGCCAATTTTATTTTTTTGGGGACAGATAAGTGGACTACTCTGTGGACAAACGGCCTATAACTGCCAAATATAGACTAAAAATCATCAACCCCACATAAGAAGATATTAAATAATGATCAAAAAAACCTAAAATAAGAAAAATAATAGCTAAAATAAAACAAAAAAATACTTTCTTCTTATTTAAAATACTCATATAATAAATAAAAAAAGTAGCTAAAATAAAACAAAAAAAGGCAAAACCTACAATACCATTTTCAACAATAAACAATAAGAAAATATTATGAACTGGTTGATAGGTAGTGCCATTGTGGCTTGGGTCTAAATTGTAACTAGCCAAAGTATAATTGCCAGGCCCTACTCCTATATATTTATGATTATCCCAAATTTTCAGAGCTTCTCCATAACCTACGACTCTTTCCGAAATAGATTTCATTTCATATA
>PCUH01000068.1:665-4795 GCA_002770955.1 Flavobacteriales bacterium CG18_big_fil_WC_8_21_14_2_50_32_9
CGTCAGTAACAGCCGCTAGAAGATCTCGTGAAATCGGTGTACCAATTGGCTGTGGCGATTCTCCAGGCGTAAAAGTCCAGACCATTCCTGTACGCCTATCTAGCCACGTTAAACCATTAACGGTTACAACAACAGAATCTGGTGCATCACATCCAACGCCTGGAAAGATTGTAAAGAAGTTAAAAGGTGCTTGTGCAATCGGTTGCTTCGTAGCAAGCCAAATAGACTGCTCACGAAGAATGATCATTACATTTGTGAAACCGAAGATCCCCGTAATTGCATCTCCAAGATCTGCAGGAGATTCAACGAGCGGATTAAAACCAGCCGACTCATCGACAAGAGGATCCCATTCATCAAGATTTCCATCTCCTGACCATTGAACCATTGCAGAATTAGGTGTCAATCCTCCGATGTTTGCTGCAACAATTCGATTTGCAAACCCTGTGATAAAACGCGCTTGTGGTGCATTACCAAGAGGTTTATACTGATTTAACGTGAAATCAATTTCTTGGATTACGTCAACACCATTGTTTGTAAACACTAATCGATCGAGTGCTGTTACAACTTGAAATCTGTCCGTATCTGTTCCGGCAAGTACAAGTCCAATCGGAGCTACAGGAACCCAAGCACCCCCAGCAACATAGAAGATTGTAGTACTTGTGAAACGCAAGAAGAACGTATTATTGTTGTTCTTCTTATGGAAACCAAGTGTAATTACAGGAAACGCGTTTGGTTTTGCAATATCGAATAACCTAAATCCAGCCCGGCGCGAAACTCGATCGAAACGAAAGCGAACATTCTTTCCGAGTTGAACAGCGGAGGGAGGAATGTCCACAGGATCAAACATCGTAATCATACCAGCATTCATACGTGCTTCGATCCATTTATTCTTCTGCGGAAGTCTTGCCTGTTCCTTTTGAATTGGATTCCGAAAAGCTATCGGAACAGGAAAAGGCTTAACGTTTTTGAAGTTTGGCATTAGTACCCCACAGGCGGATCGGCAACAGGAACGTCATAAGTCAAACGAACACCATAGATTCTATACCGATTAGTGCCACTAAAAAATGCCATCAGGTATTCGTTATTTTGTATTACATGACTAAGAGGTGCTGAAGTAACAAGTCCAATTGAACCAACAGAACGCACAAGAGGACCAGAAAGGGATGTTACAAGGCCTGAATTTATATTAACAACTTTTAAATCAGCTGTAACTGAAGTCCCTAGATTTTTGTCTACCGAAGCTTCGAACAACTTAAGTGTATAACCTACAGGGAGCGTAATGCGCATCCTTGCTGTTTCACCTGCTGGGTCGCCCTCGAAATAATTGTCTCGGTATGTAACATCATCTTCGTCATTAAATGAATTAATTGATTGGGGACCAATAACGATGACGCGATCCGTAGCCTTGGGCCCAAACTTAGGTACAAGTTCGATAGGATCAACGTCGAGATCAACAAAGAGCTGTGAAAGACGCTCAAAAACATCAACCTTAAACTCTCGGATGGCGTCATCGATTTCTTTTGCCGCTCGTGTACCAGCAGGCGTTGTATTGTTCCAAACTCGTGTGAACGGCATTTGTTTTTCACTCCATGAAAAAGAGTTTTAGGCCTGATACCACTTACCCTGAATAAACTCAAGTATATACAAGGTATTAGCAGCAAGTAATAGGTTCGCACCACCCTTAGTAAAAATGTTAGGTGTATGTTGCAATGTCGTCATTCCATCTCCAACGATCTTAAGTGACTGTCCTTCTTGTCCATCCAAAAAGTCTGTCACTGTAACAGGAACTGTATTCTTTGTTACCCAATGCTCAACATTTCTTACCTTTGGTGTTGTATCACTCTTCGCAAGTTTACCTACAAAACGCTTCGGGAGAGTTAGAAACGTAATAGGAGCTTCAAAGATTTGTTCGTTTACATGACGCTTCGGAACAATCTCTGTGCGCTCTTCAGTCTTCTTGATATTCGTCGTAGTAGAAGGCGAGGAACTCTCGTCTTGTTCGAGCTTCGAGCCTTCGGATGTAAAGTCCTTGAATCTCATCACACTCTCTCCTTAACTGTTGACACACTGGATCCTTCAATGCCTTATCACCACATGCAAGTGCGTGTGCATTTGATTTGCGCGTAAGATAATGAAGCAAACCTCCAAGTGTGACGGTCTTCCCTTTGTAACTAGTTAGCAGCTGCATAAATCTTTGGTCTTACTACCCCTTGATGTTCAACAATCCGAACTTCAAAGGATGATTGTGGACCGATGTCTGGTTCCATCGCAATTGGATAGTTAGGCAAGCGCTGATTTGCTGGAAGCGAGTCGTAACGTGCTCGACAGATTGGGATAGCATGATTAACTTCTGCTATTCTCCACTTGTTGTCAAGAGCAAGTAAGAAGGAACAGAATTGCACTTGTTCACCAAACGCAAGTGCAACGCTGTCAGGAGTAAGAAGTAGGGCAACCTGAATTAGTGAAGAATCAACTGTGATTGGACCAGGAGTTCCTACACCACGAACTGCTCGCCATGAAACAGTAGCAGGAACCTTAGAGATTCGTGAACCACGAGCTCCCCAGACAGAAGCAGTAAATGTCACAGTATCCCATTCCGCATTACGAGCAGCGAAAGAGAATGTAGTAACATTAACAGGAGTCTCTGAAGGAAGGCCTTCCCATCCAGAACCTGTTGCTGTTACAGTGACAATATAACTTGCTGCATTGGATGCTGGTCCCCACGATAACTTGTAGTTAAGTGTGTCTCCAGGAGCAAACCGAAGATGGAACATAGCATGTTGAACGACTGTGTTTTGAGCTACCAAGATCTCTTGTGGAGATTCTGGTTGGTGCCTTGGGATTCCTTGCATGATAAATCCAGCACCACTAAGGAGCCCGATCGAAATCGTCAACGCCTTGAACGACATTTCATGCCTCCAGTTCTTCAAAGTGAACAAGATCATCGAAAGTCTGATCCACAAACACCCAGTCACCATCCCAGTCTCCACCCCATCGAATCTTGATTCCCATACGGTCTGCAACTCCTTTTACATAGCCACCAAAAGCGTAGAACATGGCGACCTGCTTTGTATACAGGTTCATGGCTGCTGCGTCTCCCGCCAGAGCTTTCTTCTGAACCTCTCTATCAGGCCATTGGAGAGGATAAGGAGCTACGTCCACTGCGAGGGAGGGAGCATCGAGAGGATAGACATGCTTACTTTGGAGAGTCTTGCTCACTCCCCGTGCTACGTTCTCTCGTTGTTTAGTCTCAGAACGCTTACCCTCTAGCACAGTACAATCGAACTCCATAATAACGACATTAAAGAGTCGTTGTAGATTAGAGGAGGCCGTAGCTAACCTTGATTTAGACTTTACACTAAATGCAGGCATTACTCCCTCTCCTTAATATTTGGAATTCCAGGAATTCGTTCTATAATAATCCGCAGAGCAGAGTCAAACTTTGAAGGACGAATTAGAGCTAGACATACAATGAACAGCATTGCGAGAATAAAGAGATCAATCAGGGTAAATGAGTGGCCTTGAAAGATCTGGAATCCCGTGAAAGCAAGTGTTGCAAGAAGCACCACAGCTCCGAGGACTCTGTAATAGGTACCAGCACCAGTATCTTCCATTATCGACCTTCCCTTGATTCGAGGACACGAAGACGGGCATTGTAGTCAATTTTGATCTGAACGAGATCAGATACTAAGTTCTGTGTTGCAGCTTCAAGTTTATCTACAGTAGAGGTTAAGATAGCAACTGTATTTGTTAGTTTAGACGCACCCCACACTAAAGCAGCAAAGTTCAACAAGAGTGTGAAGATTAGTGCAAACTCTCTTGCTGTAATGTGTCTGCGTTCACCTTCACGATCGTCTTGCATTTTAGGCTCCTCGTGGCCAGACTACTTAAAACGTTTTACCATTGATCCAGTGGTGGGCGTTGTTGATGGTTCCATTTGCACCCCCAGATGTGGAATCCGCAATGGTCAGTCCTGTTGCCTCATCGAACTTCCAATAGGCAATCAGACCAGTCTCGTTGCCAATGAGGCGCACAAAGGCATTATCAGAAACCTCTTGATCTGTTCGCACAGTGGACCAGAATCTGACATCAGCAAGGGCTTGTCCGAGCATGCCTTCACTACCTCCATC
>PCUH01000246.1:0-147 GCA_002770955.1 Flavobacteriales bacterium CG18_big_fil_WC_8_21_14_2_50_32_9
CAAAAAAAGTGACTGATTAGTTTCAAATTAAAGATTCAAATATTCAATAACTCCCTGATAAACACTTTTTAAATCTTCTTCAGAAATACAATAAGGAGGGATAATGGTAATTACATTTCCGAGAGGTCGCAGAATTATTCCCTTCTT
>PCUH01000246.1:177-485 GCA_002770955.1 Flavobacteriales bacterium CG18_big_fil_WC_8_21_14_2_50_32_9
GGAGTTAAAATAATTACTCTCACCATCAGTTTGTAATTCAATAGCAGCAATTGTTCCAAAACATCGGGCATTTTTAACCTGTTGATGGAGTTGAATGCTTTCAATAAAAGTTTTTTGTAATTGGCAAATACGTTCAATTTTCTCAAATGTATTTTCTGTCTCAAATAAATCTAACGAAGCATTGGCAGCAGCACAAGCAAGCGGATTTCCTGTGTAGGAATGTCCGTGTAAAAAAGTATGCTTGGCATTATCTGAATAAAAAGCTTGGTAAATGGTGTCAGAAACTGCTGTAATTCCCAATGGCATAA
>PCUH01000246.1:493-2149 GCA_002770955.1 Flavobacteriales bacterium CG18_big_fil_WC_8_21_14_2_50_32_9
GTAATTCCTTTCGATAAACAAAAAACATCAGGTTTGTGCTGAAAATAATCGGATGCAAACCATTTTCCTGTTCTACCAAAACCTGTAAACACCTCATCAGCAATGGAAATAACACCATACTTTTTGCACAAACCTATCATTTCCGATAAAATTTCTGGTGAATGCATTAACATTCCTGCAGCTCCTTGAATAATAGGTTCAAAAATAAAAGCAGCTATCTCATTGGTTTTTAAAAGAGTTTCAAATTTATTTAAAATGGCATCTTTGTTTTCTTTGGTTGGAGGTGCCACAAAATCAACATCAAATAAAAGTGTTTCAAAAGGTTCGTTAAAACCACCTCTGGCGGTTAAACTCATACTTCCGAAAGTATCACCATGGTAATCGTTCTCTAAGGCAATAAAACGAATACGTTTTTCGCCTTTGTTGTACCAATACTGAATAGCCATTTTTAGGGCAACTTCGTTGGCAGTAGAACCATTATCTGAGAAAAATAGTTTTTCAATGTTATTGGGAAGCAAATGAATTAATCTTTCCGAAAGTTTTACTGCCTGGGGATGTGTAAAACCACCAAAAGCAACATGCTCTAACTCCAACGCCTGTTCGTAAATTTTTTGGGCAATATAAGGATGAGCATGACCATGAATATTCACCCACCAGCTGGAAAATCCATCAATGTATTGGTTGCCAGCTTCATCAAAAACAAAAGCTCCCTTGCCTTTAACAATAGGAATTACATCAGCACCTTTTTGTTGGTCGAACGGATGCCAAATGTATTGTTTGTCTTTTTGTTTGAGATTCATGTTGGCAAAAGTAAACAGCTAAAAACAAAAAAGGGCAGAATAAGTCAATTTTATTCCGACCTTTTTAAAACTTAAACCACATAGATTCTATGTGGTTATTAATTTCTACCAAATAGTAACTCTTAAACTATCAGGAGCAACCATTTGCCCTTCTTTACAACCAAAAGCAGCATGAAATTCCGTTAAATTAACCAACGGACCATTAATTCTATATCTTGTTGGAGAATGGGGGTCAGTTTTTACTTGGTTGATAAGGAATTCATCTTTAGCATTGGTGTGCCAAACCTGAGCCCATCCTAAAAAGAAACGTTGGTTATGATCAAAACCATCAATTAATGCTGGTTTTCCTTTCTTTTCAACGGCTTTTTGTAAGCCATAATAAGCCAAGGTGATGCCAGCAATATCGGCAATGTTTTCGCCAAGGGTAAGTTTTCCGTTCACTTTATTGCCTTCAGCTACTTCATACTTATCGTATTGAGCGGCTAATTTACCTGTTCTTTCAGCAAAGTTGGCTTTGTCTTCATCTGTCCACCAATTGTTAAGGTTTCCATCACCATCAGACTTGCTTCCTTGGTCATCAAAACCGTGCGAAAATTCATGCCCGATAACAGCTCCAATGCCACCATTGTTGGCTGTGGTATTAACAAATGAAGCAGTTGCTGGAACTAAATTTGAGGCTGTAAATTGCGAACCATTGATTGCTGGTAATCCTCCTGTTATTGTAATAGTAAATGAACTATCCAAGCAATTTGGGGTGGGGTTTGAAGAAACAATTTGAGGTAAATATTGAACAGCTATTGGGCTACCCATTTCATAACAAGGAAGGGTAGTGTTTGTGTAACTGTAAGTGAAAGGA
>PCUH01000246.1:2173-3477 GCA_002770955.1 Flavobacteriales bacterium CG18_big_fil_WC_8_21_14_2_50_32_9
GTCCTGTAAAACTAGGTTGTCCTAAGGTGTTAATATCATTAAAATTTCCTCCAAAACCAACAACTCCAACAAAACAAGGGTCGTTAGCAATACCAATTTGCAACAATTCATCATCGGTCTCCTCCAATTTTTTTTTCAATTCGATGGTATGTCCTTGAATGATAGCTCCATTAATTACCTTTAAATAATTTACGTAGCCATACTTTTCGTCAGAAATAATGGAGAAAACATCTACATCATTAATGGTAGGACTCACCACAACAGATTTGCTTTGGTACTTTTCTAAGGTTTCAATTTTTTCTTTTAAGAGTTGAGCTTTTTCAAATTGAAGTGTTTCGGCATATTCTGCCATTAAAGGTTTTAAATGCTTGGTAACACTATTGATATTCCCCTTTATAATAGACTTAATTTCTTCGATGGAATGGTTGTAATCTTCTTCTGTTTGTTTAGCTACGCATGGTGCTTTACAATTGCCAATATGATACTCCAAACAAACCTTAAATTTATCGTTTTTTATATTTTCTGAAGAGAGGTTAAAGTTGCAATTTCGCAATTGATAGAGTTCTCTTATCAATCCTAAAACAGTATTCATCATTTTTACAGAAGCGTAAGGACCGAAATAAGCAGAGCCATCTTTTACAACATTTCTGGTGGTAAAAATTCTTGGGAATCGTTCGTTTTTAATACAAATCCAAGGATAGGTTTTATCATCTTTAAGAAGAATGTTATACTTTGGCTGATATTTTTTTATTAAGTTATTTTCTAACAGCAAAGCTTCAATCTCCGAACCAACAACAATGGTTTTGATATCAGCGATTTGTTTTACTAAAATTGCTGTTTTGCCATTTTCATGATTTTTGGTAAAATAAGAAGTAACTCTTTTTTTTAAATTTTTTGCTTTTCCAACATAAAGGATAATTCCTTCGACATTATAATATTGGTAAACACCTGGTTGATGAGGAAGATTTTTAATAAGTTGGTTCAAGGCATCTTGTTGCATAACTGCAAATATACTGCTGTTTCTGGTATTTTTTTTAATAAAAGAGGACAGAAAAATTTATGACTACAATCATAATCTTTTTAAAAAATATGTATTTACACGCAACCATTTTATGTAGAATTACGTATTGGATTTAAGTAGTTTCTTTAGGGGGGTTCTATAAATTAAAGTTTTGATATTCAAATAATTATGTGTATATTTATGATGTAAATCAACAGATTAAGCAATGAAAAAGCAAAGATACAAAACAACAGGAAGAAAATCATTATTTGACGAACAATTTAGCTCGGAAAAATTATCAGCA
>PCUH01000246.1:3545-8210 GCA_002770955.1 Flavobacteriales bacterium CG18_big_fil_WC_8_21_14_2_50_32_9
AGGATCAAGACCTTATGATGTAGTATTGATGTTTAAAATTATGATTTTGCAACGTTATTACGGACTTGGCGACAAACAAGTGGAATATCAAATTTTGGATAGAAACAGTTTTAGAAACTTTTTAAAGCTCGAAACTGGCGACAAAGTTCCTGATGAAAAAACGGTATGGGCTTTTAGAGAAGCACTAACAAAAACAGGTCTTGTAGAAGATTTATTTAAACAATTTAAAGATTATTTAGAACAAAAGGAGTTAATATTTAATGAAGGTCAACTTATAGACGCAAGTTTTACCATAGCACCACGCCAACGCAACACAAGAGAAGAAAACAAGAAAATTAAAAATGGAGAGGGAGATGATTTATGGAACGATAAACCCAACAAGAAAAAGCATAAAGATATTGATGCTAAATGGACAAAGAAAAATAACGAAACTTTTTACGGTTATAAAAACCATGCAAAGGTTGATAACAAAGGTAAATTCATCAATAAATACGTAGTAACCGATGCATCAGTACACGATTCACAAGCAATAGAAGGATTATTAGACGAAAAAGATAAAGATCAAGACTTATACGCAGACAGTGCCTACACAGGCGAAGAACAAGAAAAAACAATAGCAAAATACGAAATGAACAACAAAGTTAACGAGAAAGGGTATAGAAACAAACCACTAACAGAGCAGCAAAAGAAAAGCAATAATGAAAAATCAAAAACCAGAGCAAGAGTAGAGCATGTATTTGGCTTTATGGAGCAAAGCATGAATGGATTAAAAATAAAATCAATAGGAATAGAAAGAGCAACAGGCATTATTGGATTAATTAATTTAACCTATAATTTATTCCGCTACGAACAAGTGATACGATTAAATTTTTTATAAATTAAATAACTGATAGATAGATAGATAGATAGATAGATAGAAAATAAAACGAAATTATTGCTACAAAATGAACTATTTTTTGTATTTTGCCAACGATTTATAAAAATTAGCTAAAGGGTTCTGCTACTTTTTACAAATTAAAAATAAAAAAAGCAATTTATAGAACCCACCTTTAAAAACAAGTTGCATGAAGACAAAATTAACCTCTTTAATCAATAAAGCTATTGTAATTTTTTTTTGTATTGTTATAAACAATAATGTTATATTGGCTCAATGGCCTGCATTAAGTACACCAAACATTCAAGCAACTTCTAGTGCTGCAACAGGAGGTAACTTAAAAGATTATTGGGCTTGTAGCGATGGAAAAGGAGGTAGTTATACTCTTTTTACTGATGATAGGCAAGATCCAGGTGGAAATGAAAGTGTTTATTGTCAACGAATTGATAATAATGGAAATATTAAATTTATAGCAAATGGAATTGTAATAGCTGCTATAGCTACTGCAGATCAAGATAGGCCAAAAGTAACCGCAGATGGTTTCTATAATGCCATAGCTTGTTGGCAAGATGATAATTCGTCTCCAGGCAATGATGATATTTATGTTCAAAAAATTGATTCCAATGGTAACACATTATGGACTGTAGGAGGAGTATTAATTTGCAGTGCTATAGATGTTCAAGATAAAACTTGGATTATTAGTGATGGTATGGGTGGTGCTATAATAGCATGGGAAGATGCCAGAACAGTAGGTGTTGAAGATATTTATGCACAACGTGTGAATTCTGCAGGAGTTGTGCAATGGACTGCAAATGGTGTAGTTATATGTAATGAAAACAATATACAAAAAGAAATACACTTAGTTTCAGATGGCTTTGGTGGGGCTATTATTACATGGACTGATGAACGTGCTGGTAATAAAGATATTTATGCTCAAAGAATAAATTCAGCTGGTGTTGTACAATGGTCAGCTAATGGAGTAGCTATCTGTACAAATGCTAGCGACCAACAAACTCCCAAGATCACTCCTGATGGAAATAATGGAGCAATAATAACTTGGAGTGATATGAGAGGAAGTGGTGGAAAAGAGGATATTTATGTGCAAAGAATTAATTCGATGGGGGGCGTTTTATGGACTGCAAATGGAAAAGTAGTTTGTAATTCAATAAATACGCAAAAAAAACCTATGATAGCCAGTGATTCGTTTGGTGGTGCAGTAATTACTTGGGAAGACAAAAGAACTGGCACAGAAGATATTTATGTGCAACGAGTAGATAGTAATAGTATTATGAAGTGGACACTTAATGGAAATGTGGTTTGTGGTGCAGCTAATATCCAGAAAGCTCCAGATATTGCACAAGCTAATTTTGGGAAAGTTCTGATTGTTTGGGAAGATTCTAGAACTGGAGGTGTTGAAGATATTTATTTACAAGTTGTTGATTCAGCAGGAACTATGTTGGGTACTGCAAATGGAATTGCCGTTTGTACTGCAACAGACGTACAACAAAAACCTTTTGTCTTTAAAAGTGGAGCAAATGACTGGATTACTATTTGGAAAGATGGTAGAAATATTCCAGTAACAGGTAAAACTGATTTGTATGCACAGGGCTTAAATCCGACAATTGTCCCTGTTCTTCCTATCGAGTTAATCAGCTTTGAAGCCAACGTAAATAATCAACAAGTTGATGTTAAATGGATAACTGCCTCCGAAATAAATAATGATATTTTTACGATTGAAAAAAGTAAAGATGCTAAAAATTGGGAAAAAGTGCTTACCGTTAAAGGTGCAGGAAATAGCAACCAAGTAATTGAGTATTTTGATGTTGATTACAATCCTTATATTGAAATTTCTTATTATCGTTTAAAACAAACCGATTTTAATGGAGCATATTCTTACTCAAATATAGTACCTGTTAAGTTTGAAGAAATAAATACTGAAGGAAATATTAATTTATTTCCTAGTCCTGCCAATGTTGGAGAAACTGTCCATTTAGTATTTAAAAATATTTTTGAATCCGAATTGTTAGTGGTATTGAGGGATTTAAAAGGTAGCGAATTTTACTCTAAAGTAATTGTAAATATTGAAGATGGTAAACTAATTGGTGTGCCAATAGATACGAATATTCCTAGTGGCGTTTATTTAATTACTGCTACTTCCGAAAATCAAATGTATAGCCAGAAATTGATTATTAAGTAAATTTATTTTGTTTTGGAAAGTTCATTAAGTTGAACACCATCTTTAAACTTAACAATTCCAATTTGGTCACCACTTGGGGAGTAATATTTCCAAACACCATTTTCCTTGCCATTTATCATTTCTCCAATAGATAAAACTTTTTCGCCTGAATAGTAATAAATTTGTTCGCCAGTAATCTGACCTTTCACATAATTCAACATCGCAATTTTTTTCCCCAATAGGTCGAATCGAATAGATTTTCCATGTAAAATGCCTTTGTCGTAATTGGCTGTTAAAGAAGGCACACCATCATCATAATAATAGTTCCATTCTCCAGTTTTTTGTTGGTTTTTGTAATAACCATGTTCCATTAATACTCCACCAGCACCAGTCAACGTCCATTCGCCATCTTTTTGAGCAAAGAGCGTTTGGGTAAATAAAAAAAATAGGATAATAAAAAGTTGTTTCATTCGATAAAAATAATGAATATTTAGTTTACATAAAACCTAGTTCCAATAGTGCTTCTTCACTCATCATTTCTTTAGTCCATGGTGGCTCCCAAACCAATTTTACTTCAGCAGATTTAACACTCCACATGGTGCCAACTTTTTGTTTGACCTCTTCGGGTAAACTTTCGGCGACAGGGCAAGAAGGAGAAGTTAACGTCATCACAATTTCAGCATTAAAATCATCATCGATATTAATTTCGTAAACCAATCCCATTTCGTATATATCAACAGGTATTTCGGGATCGTAAACCGTTTTTAATACATCTATAATTTGCATCTCCACATCTTTTTTTGTGGGGCTTTCAAGGTTTTTTTTGTTTTCGTCACTCATAGTTCACAGTTTTTCAGTTCACGGTTCACAGTTTGTTAATCGTGTAAACTTTTCCTTAATGCTTGAATTTTTATAATAAGTTGTTCTGTTGTTTTGTAAAAATCTTCAAAAATAACTTGGTCAATAAGTTTTCTTCTTCTAGCAACATATAAGCAAGAAATTATTTCTATTCCTGAACGTACAGCAAACCCCAAGAATCTTTTAAATTCTTTTTTTGATTGACCTGTAGAACCTTCTGCTATATTCAAAGCTATAGAATCCGCAGCACGTTTTATTTGACTTGTTAACACGTAAAGTTCTTCTTTAGGAAAAGTTAACGTTAAGTCGTGGATTTTTCCAGTTAGTTCAACTGCATCTTGCCACACGATTAATTTTTCAAAATTGAAACTCATATTCTTTTTTTGTTAACGGTTGTTCAGTTCACGGTTCACAGTTTTACTGTCAACTGTTAGACTGTGAACTGAAAACTATTGCGTACATTCTAATTTGTTTTAACATGGCTAATAGCCCATTGCTTCTGGTTGGCGACAAGTGTTCTTGTAGTCCAATTTGGTCAATAAAAAATAAGTCGGCATCTATTATTTCTTTTGGTGTATGATTGGAAAATACGCTAATCACTAACCCTACTATTCCTTTTGTGATGATGGCATCGCTATCTGCCGTAAATATTATTTTACCATCAACCAACTCAGCGTGCAACCAAACTCTGCTTTGACAACCTTTTATTAAGTTTTCTTCTACCTTGTATTTTTCATCTATTAACGGTAAATCTTTC
>PCUH01000044.1:0-4748 GCA_002770955.1 Flavobacteriales bacterium CG18_big_fil_WC_8_21_14_2_50_32_9
TATAGGTGTAACGAGTGGTTTGACGATAGTCTTTCCAATAAAGAGGTAACCAATTAGTAAAACTAGGATGAAATTGTTGATTAAAAAAAGCAACTTTTGGAAGTTGGTTAATGATGTTAGTAATTACCTCTTTTTCAAAACTTATTTTTGTTGCATTTTTTTGATTATCAGGATAATTAATCCAAATACCTTGATAGGGAAATAATAATTCAGGATTAATTTTTTTAAATCCAAATTTACTTCTTAAAACAAAAGGCATAACACCAACAATATTTTCGCCTCTACAATCAAGAATAACATCCCAATTATCTCCAAAAAGTGTCTGATAATAGGCATATCTATAGAATAAAGGAATAGAATTATTACCTTCACACCATATTTCATATTTTTCTTTATTGGAGTTCATTAAACCTTTAAATTTAAATCAAAATTACCTTTTTAAATAAAAAGACAATCTATAAAAGTTAATTTAATAATTTTGCCCCTCAATTAAAAATTGAAAGAGGAAGACTTTACAAACTGATATATTATATAATGAGAGAAATACAATTTAGAGAAGCCTTAAATGAGGCAATGTGCGAGGAAATGAGAAAGGATGAAACAATCTTTTTAATTGGAGAAGAAGTGGCTGAATATAATGGAGCATATAAAGTAAGTAAAGGAATGTTGGACGAATTTGGTGCTAAAAGAGTCATAGACACTCCAATTGCCGAAAATGGATTTACTGGTATTGCTGTTGGTGCAGCTATGAATGGATTAAGACCCATCGTTGAATATATGACTTGGAATTTTTCATTGGTAGCCATTGATCAAATTGTGAACAATGCCGCAAAAATGTATAACATGTCGGGTGGACAATTAAATATTCCTATTGTTTTTAGAGGAGGGACAGGGTCTGCGGGTCAATTAGGAGCAACACACTCTCAGGATTTTGCTAATTGGTATGCTAACTGTCCTGGATTAAAAGTGGTTGTTCCCTCAAATCCAGCTGATGCCAAAGGATTGCTAAAAGCAGCTATTAGAGATAACGACCCTGTAATCTTTATGGAATCGGAACAAATGTATGGCGATAAAGGATTAGTTCCAGATGGCGAATACATTATACCAATAGGTGTTGCAGATGTTGTAAAACAAGGGACAGATGTTACTATAGCGGGATTTGGGAAAATGATGAAATTAGTGAAAACTGCAGCAGAAGAATTAGCAAAAGAAGGCATCAATGCAGAAGTTATTGACTTACGAACTGTTCGTCCTATTGATTACGACACTATTATTAATTCTGTAAAAAAAACCAACCGCTTGGTTTGTGTTGAAGAATCGTGGCCGTTGGGTTGTATTGCTTCCGAAATTGCCTTTAAAATTCAAAAAGATGCTTTCGATTATTTAGATGCTCCAGTAATTAGGGTTACTGGTGCTGATGTTCCAATGAGTTTTTCTCCACCATTAATTGAAGCTTATTTGCCAAATGTAGATAAAATCATCAAAGCGGTTAAACAGGTAATGTATAAATAAGTAGTTAGGTGTTAGATGTTAGTAGTTTCACACCCACACACCCACACATTTCCACATTATTACATTATTACATTTTCACATTAAATATTATTTATATACTTTTGTCGTCCTAAAAAAAAATAGTTAAAAATTAATAATAAAAAGATATGGGTTCAATGATGATTTACGTGCCAATTGTAATGGCGTTAATAGGGTTAGCTTTCATGGCTGCCAAAAGAGCATGGGTATTAAAACAAGATGCTGGCGATGGTAAAATGAAAGAAATTTCAGATTACATTTATGAAGGAGCATTAGCTTTCCTTAAAGCTGAATATAGATTATTAACTTTCTTCGTTATTGGAGCAAGTATAGTTTTGGCAGGTATTTCTTTTTTAGTTCCAACTACACATATATTAATAGTAGTTGCTTTTATTTTTGGAGCATTCTTTTCTGCATTGGCAGGAAATATGGGAATGAAAATAGCTACAAAAACTAATGTAAGAACAACTCAAGCTGCTCGTACAAGTTTACCACAAGCATTAAAAGTTTCTTTTGGTGGCGGTACTGTTATGGGATTAGGTGTCGCAGGTTTAGCTGTTTTAGGATTAACGGCTTTCTTTATTTTCTTTTTTCATTATTTTATGAATGGAGTATGGGAATCAGCTATGTTTGATGGTGTGATGAAAACTCCATCTGAATTAATGACTATTGTTTTAGAAACCTTAGCAGGATTTTCATTAGGAGCTGAATCAATTGCTTTGTTTGCAAGAGTTGGTGGTGGTATTTATACCAAAGCTGCTGACGTTGGAGCTGATTTAGTAGGAAAAGTTGAAGCAGGAATTCCTGAGGATGATCCTCGTAACCCAGCTACAATTGCTGATAATGTGGGTGATAATGTGGGTGATGTGGCAGGTATGGGAGCAGATTTATTCGGTTCTTATGTTGCAACTGTATTAGCCGCTATGGTGTTGGGTAATTATGTTATCTTGGATATGAAGGGTTCAATTCAAGATGCATTTGGAGGAATAGGACCTATCTTATTGCCAATGGCAATTGCTGGTTTCGGTATTTTGTTTTCTATTATCGGAACAATGTTGGTTAAAATTTCAAGCGATGATGCTAAAGAAAAACAAGTTCAAGGGGCGTTGAATGTTGGAAACTGGGTTTCTATTGTATTAACTGCAATTTCTTGTTTCGTATTGGTGAAATTCATGTTGCCAGAAGTTATGACAATGGAATTCTACGGTGAAGGCCCAAAAGAAATATCTTCAATTAGAGTATTTTATGCTACCATAGTAGGTTTAGTTGTGGGTGGAGTAATTTCATCAATTACTGAATATTATACTGGTTTAGGAACAAAACCTGTATTGGCAATTGTTCAAAAATCATCTACAGGAGCAGGAACTAACGTAATTGCTGGTTTAGCAACAGGAATGATTTCCACGTTCCCAACCGTATTAATATTTGCAGGTGCTATTTGGGCATCTTATGCTTTTGCAGGATTTTATGGTGTAGCTTTAGCCGCTTCTGCCATGATGGCTACAACAGCTATGCAATTAGCCATTGATGCTTTCGGGCCAATTTCTGATAACGCTGGTGGTATTGCTGAAATGAGCGAATTACCTAAAGAAGTTAGAACTCGCACCGATATTTTAGATTCAGTAGGTAATACAACTGCTGCAACAGGAAAAGGTTTTGCGATAGCTTCTGCAGCATTAACCTCATTAGCATTATTTGCAGCTTATGTAACTTTTACTGGTATTGATGGTATTAACATTTTTAAAGCTCCAGTTCTTGCTATGTTGTTTGTTGGAGGTATGATTCCTGTAGTTTTCTCTGCTTTAGCCATGAACTCTGTTGGTAAAGCTGCCATGGATATGGTATATGAAGTAAGAAGGCAATTTAAAGAAATTCCAGGCATTATGGAAGGCACAGGAAAACCTGAATATGGTAAATGTGTTGAAATTTCTACACAAGCTGCATTGAGAGAAATGATGTTGCCAGGTATTTTAACTATTGGATTTCCTATTTTAATTGTTGTATTACCTATGTTATTAGGATACGATAATAAATTAATTGCCGAAATGTTGGGTGGTTACATGGCTGGGGTAACCGTTTCTGGTGTGCTTTGGGCTGTGTTCCAAAATAATGCTGGTGGAGCATGGGATAATGCTAAAAAATCTTTTGAAGCAGGTGTAATGATAAATGGCGAAATGACTTATAAAGGTTCTGACGCACACAAAGCGGCTGTAACTGGTGATACTGTTGGAGATCCATTCAAAGACACTTCTGGTCCATCCATGAACATCTTAATTAAATTAACTTGTTTAATAGGTTTAGTAATAGCACCTATTTTAGGTGGGCATACAAATGATAATGTAAAAAACGATGTTCCAACACCTGAAATAGGTATTGAAGAAAAAGCTACTCTTTATGATGAACATGGAAATAAAATTATCCTTAAAGACATTGCCGAATTAAAAGGATTATGGATTTTAGATGAAGCACATACTTATGTTGACTTTTCAATACGTCATTTATTAGCAACTTCAAAAGGAAGTTTTCAAAAAGTAGCTGGAAATGTTGATTTTGATGCAAAAACTATTGAAATTAAAATGGATGTAAACTCTATTTATACAGGAAATCAAAAAAGAGATAAACACTTGAGAAGCGATGAAATGTTTGATGTAGCTAAGTATCCTGAAATTGTTTTCTTGGCTAATAATATCAGTCAAGAACAAGGTTATTATATAGCAAATGGAAAACTAACAATGATGGGAGTAACCAAAGATGTAGCATTTAAATTTAGTTACTTGGGACAACAAGAAACTCCTTGGGGATTTCCTTCTGCTGCGTTCTCAGGTAAATTAACAGTAAACAAAAATGATTTTGGATTAACTTATGGTGGAGGAATTTTAGGTGAAGAAGTAACAGTTGATTTTTCTTTTGAGCTTAATCCAAAACAAGAAGAGGTAGAGGAAGAAGCTAATAAAAAAACTGAAGAGTAACCCAAGACATAAATACAACACAAACACTTTAAAATAGGGTTTGTAAGGTAAACAATAAAATACGGCATAAGACATATGCCGTATTTTTTTTGGTTTCTATATATTATTTTCAAGTACTTACCTCAATAAAATCAAAGAATTTATGAATTTCTACTAAATTTTAACCCATAAAATTCACAAATTTTCTACGATATAAGTAATACCAACAAATTTAGCTATTTTCAATAGCCCAAATTTGGGTATTACTAA
>PCUH01000044.1:4771-6403 GCA_002770955.1 Flavobacteriales bacterium CG18_big_fil_WC_8_21_14_2_50_32_9
TTCGCACATTCATACAATTCGCTTTGCTTTTGCATGAATAAAGCGGGTTTAAAATGTTAAATAATAGTTATTTTTTTTGCTTCAAGAGGAGTTTTAATGCAAAATAAATACTTTTAACTTTGATAATTAATAGTGTATAGTTATTAACACCTTGTTTATAACTATTAACAATTGTTAATAAAAAATAAAAAAACTTGCAGAATTAAAAAAAAATGTTGTAAGTTTGCCCAAGTTTTAAAAAGTAAATTAATAATTAAATTTAAGTTTAACTAAAAACAATTAAAATGAAAAGAAAAGTATTATTTGTAGCTTCATTAATAATGGCTACTGCGACATTCGCACAAGATGGTTTAACATCTAAAAAAGGAGAAGCAATTTTACCAGAAGCTGGTGATTGGGCTTTAGGTTTTGATGCAGCTCCGTTTATTAATTATTTCGGCAATTTTGCTAATGGTACCACTAACAATTCTATGAATGCTGCATGGTTAAGTGGAGATTCTATTACTAGTATGGCAATTGTAGGTAAAATGTTTAAGGACGAAAAAACTGCTTACAGAGCTAAAATAAGAATAGGTTTTGGTAGCACATCAAACGATGTTCTTGGGTTTTATGATGCTGATGCTGATCCTACAACTAATGAAGTAGAATTTACTAATACTAATAAAACAAGTAACTTTAATTTAGTTTTAGGTGGTGGTATTGAGAAAAGAAGAGGTAGTACAAGAATTCAAGGTTTCTACGGTGCAGAAGCTTTAATCGCTTTTGCTTCTTCTAACAGAACTTGGGATTATGGTAGAGATTATAATGCTAATTGGTTTGCTAATGAAACTGCTCCAATTGGAAATATTCAAGGTAGTGCTCTTGCTGAAAGAGTAACTGAAAGAAAAGCAGGTTCTACATTCTCATTTGGATTAAGAGCTTTCATTGGAGTAGAGTGGTTTATTGCTCCTAAAGTATCTTTGGGTGCTGAATATGGTTGGGGATTAGGTTTATCTTCTACAGGAGAAGGTGAAGAAACTATTGAATACTGGGGATTCACTGAGAACTCTACAGCTACTGAGCCATCAGTACAATCAGAAACTTTAAAAACAGGTGGAAAAAGCTCTTTCCAGTTAGATACTGATAACAATGGTAGTAGTATATTTGGAGGTTCAGGACAAATTAACTTAATTTTCCACTTCTAAGAAGTAGAATTTAATAAATACTAAAAACCCTTGAGATTTTTCTCAAGGGTTTTTTTTGTTACATAAATCTGTTAGGTTCTATAACGCTTTAATCATTCTCCCCAACTCCATCATTTCATCTCTCAGTCTGGCAGCCTCTAAGAAGTCTTCTTGTTTGGCAGCATCTTTCATTCTTTTTTGTGTTTCTTCTAATAGTTTCTCTAGTTGAGGTTTGCTCATGTATTGAACTACAGGGTCGGCAGCAACGCTAGGTTGTTGACTAATATTATCTAATAAATAGAAATTATCTGGTGAAACAGACTTACCAAACATGGTTTTATCACCACTGGTTTTGCTTTTGTTTAATGCTGTAGGAACAATGTTATGTTCTGCATTGTATTGTAATTGTTTCGTTCTTTTTCTGTCTGTTTCATCCATTGTTTTTTGCATGGATTTCGTAATCTTATCA
>PCUH01000044.1:6432-6574 GCA_002770955.1 Flavobacteriales bacterium CG18_big_fil_WC_8_21_14_2_50_32_9
TCTTGCAGCTCTTCCTGAGGTTTGTATAAGAGAACGCTCCGACCGTAAAAAACCTTCTTTGTCGGCATCTAAAATAGCAACCAACGAAACTTCTGGTAAATCCAACCCTTCTCTCAATAAGTTTACACCTATTAACACATCA
>PCUH01000311.1 GCA_002770955.1 Flavobacteriales bacterium CG18_big_fil_WC_8_21_14_2_50_32_9
GATTGGACGTCCAACTGGTTTTATGGTTAATGTTAGAGAATTTGAATTTGCCGCTGGTGCTGGATTTATTATTCCTATTTTAGGAAACATGATGCGTATGCCAGGCTTGCCTGCTATTCCTGCATCAGAAGGAATGGATATTGATGATAATGGTAAAATTAGTGGGTTGTCATAAGTGCAGAAGCAATTTCTTAAAAAAAACCGCTAGAAAATTTCTTAGCGGTTTTTTTTTACCAGTTGTTGCCCTATTTTTTAAGCTTCTAAAATAATCTGAAACATCAGCGGAGCTACAATAGAAGCATCCGATTCAATCACAAATTTTGGTGTGTCAATTTCTAGTTTGCCCCAAGTAATTTTTTCGTTAGGCACAGCTCCTGAGTAAGAACCATAACTTGTTGTAGAATCACTAATCTGACAGAAATAACTCCAACAAGGAATTCCGTCTAATTGTAAATCTTGGTGCAACATAGGTACTACACAAATAGGAAAATCTCCGGCAATACCGCCACCAATTTGGTAAAAACCAATTCCTTTGTCAACAGCATTTTCTTGGTACCATTTTGCTAAATACATCATGTATTCAATTCCTGATTTTACTATGCTTGGCTCAAACATACCTTCTAAACAGTGAGCAGCAAACATGTTTCCTGAAGTAGAATCTTCCCAACCTGGAACAATAATCGGTAAGTTTTTTTCAGCAGCAGCAATTAACCAAGAGTTTTTAGGGTCAATATCATGATATTGCCCTAAAGAACCATTTCTAATTAATTGATAAATAAATTCATGTGGAAAATATCTTTTACCTTCATTTTTAGCTTTTGTCCAAACTTCAATCAATTGCTTTTCAATTCTACGCATGGCTTCCTCTTCTGGAATACACGTATCAGTAACTCTGTTGAAATGTTGGTCTAGTAAATCTTGTTCATCTTGAGGGGATAAATCTCTGTAATGAGGAACTCTTTTGTAAAAAGTATGAGCTACTAAATTAAAAATGTCTTCCTCTAAGTTAGCTCCTGTACAAGTAATAATTTGTACTTTGTCTTGTCTAATCATTTCAGCCAAAGAAATACCCAATTCGGCTGTACTCATTGCTCCAGCAAGGGTAATCATCATTTTGTGTCCGCTTTCTAAATGCTTAATATATGCCTTTGAAGCATCTAGCAAGGTAGCAGCATTAAAATGTTTGTAATGTTTTTCTGCAAATTCTGTAATAGTCATTTTTATATTTATTTGTTATTTGTTATTGCCCCCTAAATCCCCCGAAGGGGGGACTTTGCTATCGCACAAAGCCCATTTAGTTAATGGTTATTTGTTATTTTCACTATTAACGATTTAACACTTTGAACCTAAAACCTGTTAGTTCGTGTTCGTTTGTCTATAAAGTCAAGAGTTTGAGTCAGAATGTTCGAGTTCGAGGTTTCGATGAGCTGAAAATCAGGAGTGTACTTTTGTACATGACTGATTTGAAGGTCGAGAAAAACGAAGAAATCGAACATTCTGGACAAACTCTAGTTAGTCATTATACCCTAAAATATCCAACATAATGTCAACATTTTGTTCTTCTTTAAACTGATAATCTTCAAACTGTCCTTTATCATCTCTTCTAATCACAATGTGTTTTGGAGAAGGAATTAGGCAGTGTTTTATGCCACCATAACCACTAATAGAATCTTGATAAGCTCCTGTGTGAAAAAAACCAATATAAAGAGGTTCTTTATCTTTGTCTGTTATTTTTGGCAAATAAACCTCTTGATTTAAGTCTTCTGAATTGTAATAATCAGAATGGTCGCAACTTATACCACCAATATTTACTTTAGTATATTCATTGTCCCATTTATTGATTGGCAGCAAGATAAATTTTTCGTGCATACTCCAACTATCTGGCAATGTAGTCATTAAACTATTATTAATGATATACCACAACTCCGTATCGTTTTGTTGTTTAAAATCAAGTACTTCAAAAATTATTGCTCCACTTTCGCCAACCGTATATTTTCCAAATTCAGTATAAATATCTGGTTCTTTTATTTTTTCTGAAAGGCAAACTTCCTTAATATTTGATACAATTTGATTAATTATTTGTTTGTAATCGTATTCAAATCCTAAGTTGTTTCTGATAGGTAATCCTCCACCAATATTAATTGCCCTAAGTGTTTTACATTTTTTCTTTAGGTTAGCAAACAAACGCATTGCGTTAATAAAAGTACTCCAATAATACATGGTGTCTTTTATGCCTGTATCCACAAAAAAATGCATCATTTCTAAGGTAACATTTTCTCTTTGAGAAATTTCAGTTTCGTAAAAATTGATGAGTTCTGAAGCTCTAATTCCCATTCTAGAGGTATAATAAGTAGATTGAGATTCTTCATCAATTGCCATTCTAATTCCAATTTTAATTGGTTTTTTTATAATTTTTTGAAGATTGTCCAATTCTTTCTTACTATCTAAAATGATAATTGTATTTTTAAATCCTTCATCAATTAATTGACCTATCTTCTTGATATAACTTTCAGTTTTATATCCATTATGAATGATAGCTTTATCTTTATCAATAAGTCCTTTTTTATAAAGATTTAAAATAATATCTAAATCATAACTTGATGATGTTTCTAAATTTACTCCGTGTCGGAGTGCTTCTTCTACAACAAAACTAAAATGACTACTTTTTGTACAATAACAATAGTTGTAACTTCCTTTGTAATTATTTGCCTTTATGGCTTTACTGAAAAGGTTTTTTGCTTTTTTTATTTGATCTCCAATTTTTGGTAGATACGAAATTTTAAAAGGTGTTTGATATTTGTCAATCAGATGTTTGATTGAAACATCATTAAAAAATAGGTTACCATCTTCCAAGTCAAAACCCTCCTGAGGAAAGTAATATGATTGGTCAATTAAATCAAAGTAAGTAATCTTCATTTTTAGTACTTGTTTATTTAATTTTATTAATTCAGCGAAATTAACTTATAATTATTTTTAATTGTTTTTTTTGAGTGAAAAATACGTTACTAAATGTAGTTTTGTACTAAATCGTAAAAAAATTAACTTTATTAGCTATTAGATATGAAGAAAATAATCAATACTATCAATGCTCCTGCTCCTATTGGTCCATATAATCAAGCTGTATTATTAAATGGCGTGCTTTATACTTCTGGACAAATTGCAATACATCCAGCCACCAATGAATTGGTTATTGATGAAATAAAAAAAGAAACAAAAATGGTAATGGAAAACCTCAAATCGGTTTTAGCTGCTGCAGATATGACTATGGAAGATGTTGTGAAAACTACCATTTTCATTTCAGACATGAATAATTTTGCTACAATCAATGAGGTGTATGGAAGTTATTTTACTTCTAATTTCCCAGCCAGAGAAACTGTTGAAGTAGCTTGTTTACCTAAAAATGTAAATGTAGAAATTTCGGCAATAGCTTCAAAATAAGCACTTCCTAAGGAGTTGATACAAAATAAAGTTTGCAGAATTGACGCAGTAATTTTGTTTTTTTTCAAGGCGTAAATGAGGCGAATAGCCTTAGCTATTTAACGATTTTACAACGCAGAAAAAAGACAAAAGAACAAGCCAAAATGTATAGTTTATTTCGTACCAACTCCTAAGTTCGTTGGGATTTATTTCTTCTCCAATTATTTCTATTATTGTTAGATTCAGCTTGTTTCGGTCTGTTATTGTTTTGTGGTTTTTTAGTTTGAGTTGAATCTTCTTTACTTTCGTCTAAAAAAGGATGATTAGCAATAACAGGAACTTTTTGCCTAATTAATTTTTCAATATCTCTTAGATAAGGTCTTTCTTCAACATCGCAAAAGGAAATAGAAATTCCGCTAGCACTTGCTCTTCCTGTCCTACCAATTCTATGTACATAAGTTTCAGGAATATTGGGGATATCGTAGTTTATTACCAATGCTAAGTCCGAAATATCAATTCCTCGTGCAGCAATATCAGTAGCAACTAACACCTTTGTTTTTCCTTCTTTAAAGTTGCTCAATGCTCGTTGCCTTGCATTTTGCGATTTATTTCCATGGATTGCTTCAGCCGTAATGTTTGCTTTCGATAATATTTTAACCACTTTGTCTGCACCATGTTTAGTTCTTGAAAAAACTAAAGTTGAAGCTACGTTTTCTTCTTTCAATACATGTACCAACAATTTTGGTTTATCAGTTTTTGTTACAAAATAAACCGCTTGCTCCACTCTTTCTGCTGTTGCTTGTTCTGGTTTAACTGTTACCTCTTCATAATTTCCTAATATTTTACTAGAAAGTTCAACAATACTTTTTGGCATGGTTGCAGAAAAAAACAATGATTGTCGCTTTTCTGGAAGCTTTGCAATAAGTTTTTTTATATCGTGAACAAAACCCATATCGAGCATTTGATCGGCTTCATCTAAAACAAAATATTCAATATTTTTAAGTGAAATAAATCCTTGATTCATTAAATCTAACAAACGACCTGGTGTAGCGACTAAAATGTCAACACCTCTTTGTAGTGCATTGGTTTGAGAGCCTTGTTTTATACCTCCAAAAATTACAGTATTCCGAATGTCTGTATATTGACCATATTCAGTAAAATTGTCTGCAATTTGAATAGCCAATTCTCTGGTTGGTGTTACTATCAATGCTTTTATTTGACGTTGGTTTCTATTTCGGGTTTTATCTAAAAATAAATGTTGAAGAATGGGAATGGCAAAAGCAGCCGTTTTCCCTGTTCCTGTTTGGGCACATCCTAATAAATCTTTGCCCTTTAGTAGGATTGGTATCGCTTGTGTTTGAATTGGAGTTGGTATTGTATATCCTTTTTCTTCTAATGCTTTTAGAATTGGTTCTATTACTTGGAGTTCTTTAAATGTCATGCATAGTTATTATAAGCTGCGAAATTAGGTTTATTAATCGGATAAACTTAATCAAACTCAATTACTAAATCATCTTGTTCAACCATAACACCTCCGTTTAAATGAATTTGTTTAACTTTTCCTTCAAAAGGTGCGGTAATAGTACTTTCCATTTTCATTGCTTCAATAATGAATAATGGTGAGTTCTTTTTAATAACATCACCCACTTTTACGTGTACAGCACTTAAATTACCTTGTAATGGAGCTCCAATCTCCTTATCGGTAACAGCTTTTTTATGAGCAACTTTATTAGATTTAAAATTATTGTCTTTTACTTCAATAACTCGTGTTGTACCATTAAATTTAAAAAATACATTACGAATTCCATCTTCATTTGGAGTAGTTACATATAGTAATTTTATTAAAACAGATTGTCCTTTACCCAGTTTTATTAATATCTCCTCATTATTTTCCAAACCAAAGAAAAATGCTTTTGTTGGAAGAGGGAATAAGTCATCATATTTCTCAAATTCAGCATGATAGGTTTTAAATACTTGAGGATAGAGTTTATAACTCAAGAAATCTAACTCATTGCAATGTTTTGTAAATTGTTGTTGAAAAATAGCAAATTCAGTTTCAAAATCTATTGGTACTAAATGCTCATTTGGTTTGTTTGTGTATGGTTTTTCATCTTTCAATATCATTTTTGAAAGTTCCTCAGGAAAGCCTCCATAAGCTTGTCCTAAATCTCCTCTAAACAAAGATTTAACAGAATCAGGAAATGAAAGCTCATTGCCTTTTTTCATTACATCTGCTGCATTTAAATTATTAGATGTCATAAACATAGCCATATCACCTACAACTTTACTTGAAGGTGTTACTTTAACCAAATCTCCAAACATTTTATTTACTTCTTGATAATTCTTTTTAATAATTTCAAATTTATTTTCCAACCCCAAACCTCTAGCTTGAGGTCTTAAATTTGAATATTGTCCACCTGGTATTTCATGATCAAAAATCTGAGCAGTTCCAGCTTTAAGTCCCGACTCAAAAGGATAGTAAACTTCCCTTACCGCTTCCCAATAGTTAGAAAATTCATTTAAGGAGTTCAAATTCATTTTTCTTGCTCGTTTAGTTCCATCCAACATAGCTACAATGG
>PCUH01000213.1 GCA_002770955.1 Flavobacteriales bacterium CG18_big_fil_WC_8_21_14_2_50_32_9
ATTGATCGGTGAAAGAAGTTGTTGTTCCAAAACATACGTTCAGAAAGGTGAAATCAGGAGTAGGTAAAGCATGAACAGTTATGGTATAAGATGAAGTAGGTCCCGCACAGCCATTAGCAGTAGGTGTAACTATTATGGTAGCGGTTATTGGGTTGGTTGTGGTATTAGTTGCTGTAAACGCAGCTATATTGCCTGTTCCACTAGCTCCTAATCCTATGGCTGTATTATCATTTGTCCAATCAAAAGCAGTTCCAGTAACAGGACTTGTAAAATTTGAAGCAGCAATATTATCTCCATGACATACAGTTACATTAGAAGGTACAGTAACCGTAGGTATAGGATTAATTGTAACACAAATTGCATTGGAATATACCGTGGGTCCACAACCTGTAAGTTCTGCACGAAAACACACTGAAATAGGAGCTGTTGTGCTATTTACAAGTGCTGCTGTAGTATAAGGCGTTGTTGTAGCTCCAGGAATATTTGTCCAAGGTCCTGTGCTGCTTGGACCAGATTGCCATTGTATATTGCCTTGATATCCAACTAAAGAAAGTGTGGTTGTTTCACCTGAACAAATAGGGTTTGGAGTAGCACTTGCTGTTCCAGCTACAGGTGGTGGTGGTATAGTTACAGTAACACTTGTGCTTAAACTTCCTGCACATCCATCTTGTATAGTAACAGTGTAAGTGGTTGTAACGGATGGAGAAACTGTTATGTTTGGAGTTGTTTGTCCACCTGGAGACCAAGAATAAGTTGGTGAACCACAACCTCCAGTATAAGTTGATGTAAGTGTAGAAGTTTGAGATGGACAAATAACAGCTGGAGAAGCACTAGCAGTTAATGTAGGTGGAGTTCCAGGTGCAGTGAAAGTATAGGTAGTTGACCAACCACTACAACTAGTACTACTACCATTAGCGCATTCTTTAGCTCTAAACTTATATGTAACACCTGGGCAAAAAGCAGATAGTGGTATTGACCAAGAAGGATAATTCATGTTAGCAGTAGAAGGTTTACTAATAGATACACTAGTATAATTTGGAGTACCTGTAAAAGGTTGACTGTTACACACGATTTCCATCTTTATCCAATAATCACAAGCCCAAGCAGTTGTACTTGTCCATACTATATTTAAATTACCTCCTGAAATGCTTTGAGTTGCAACAAAAGGTGTTCCATAAGGAGAACAAGCTTTTACCTCAATGGAATAAGCAAAAAAGAAAATTAAAAAAACTAAGGATAAGTATATTTTTTTCATACGATTTTTTATGTTGTTGTAATGACGAAAGTCATGTAATATAGTTGCCTTTAAATATAATTATAAAATTTCGATGTAAATTAATTTTTAGAAACCACCTTAATGTTGAATAATGAATATTGAATTAAAAGCGATGTCATTTCCTGAAATTCTAAGATAAAAGATTCCTGAAGGTAAGTAATCAACAGGAATTATATATTGAGAATTAGTTGTAATAATGTTAATATTAAAAATAGACTGTCCCAAAGAGTTAAATATGCTCATCGAAATATCTTTTCCTATAGTTTCATTTTTGAAGTTGATATATAATAGATTGTTTGTTGGATTAGGATAGATTTCAATTTCTTGAGAAATAACTAGTTGAGTAACGGAAGTTATTATGTGTGGCTCAGATTCGGAAGAACATCCATTGGTATCAGTTACAATAACAACATATACTCCATTACCTAAAATAGTAATACTTTGCCCTGTTGCACCAGATATAGGAGACCCATCTAAATACCACTGATAGGTTGTGTTGGGCGAAGAAGTTAGTATAGAACCATTTTGAGTAATAGTAGGAATAGTGGGTATTGGAAGAACGGTAATAGAAATGGTATCTGAATTACTAGGACAATTATTGGTATCAATGGTGGATACCCAATAGCTATAAATACCTGTTGTTGTTGGTAATAAAGTGTTTTGTTGTAAAGAAGAACTGTCACTCCACAAGAAAGATAAAAAACCATTTCCAGCATTAAGGGTAAATTCACTTCCCAAACAAACGCTATCATCGTATAAAATAATGGGCTTTAAAGGTTCGCATAATTTAGCTATAAACCCATCAAAAATATGCCCCCCGTAAATGGTTTGATGAGCTCCTGTTGTAGCTATTCCAGATAAACTTGCTGTGTAACCCCCCATAATAATATTGTTATTATCACCTAATGTTAATGATTTCATTTCTTCAGAATCAGCTCCACCAAAATAGGTTCCCCAATAACGCATTCCATTTGTATTGAATTTCATTACAAAGGCATCAAAAGCACCACCTCGCTGAGGCTGAAAAACAGAAGGAGTAGAAATATTGATATCGCTTTCGGTATAACCACCTATCACAACATTTCCGTTAGATTTTATACATTCTATACTATACAGATAATCGCCAGAATTACCCCCAATAAATGTTCCCCATATCCGTTGCCCATTATTGTCGAATTTTTGAAGAAATGCTTCATCAAAGCTTCCTTTAGTGGTTTGAAATGCTCCTGTAGTAGCTATGGTATCATTGCTTTCAGTATCGCCTACTACAAAAATATTGTTACTGGAATCAAGGGCTATATCCCAAATATGATCTGTATTTAGCCCTCCGAAATAGGTACCCCAACTGCGTACCCCATTACTATTAAATTTAACAATAAAACCATCTACGACCCCCTGAAAAGAGGCTTGAAATGTACCAAGTGTAGCAATATTGGAAGTACTTTCCGTGTGACCTCCTACATAAATATTATTATTTAAATCTATATCAACACCATAGCTTACATCATAATTTCCAGCACCAAGATATGTTCCCCAAAGAAGATTTCCACTAGAACTGAATTTGGAGATGATGGCATTTTCAAGCCCTACATGATTGGGTTGGTGAGTACCTGGTGTTGAAATATTATAATTACTTCTAGAGTGACCAGTAATCACAAGATCCCCATTGTTATCTATCATCATGGCAGCAATAAAATCATGTTGGTTTCCTCCATAGTAAGTACCCCATTGGCGAACACCAGAAGAATTAAATTTCACTATAAAAGCGTCATCTGGACCTTCCAAAGATACTTGCCATGCTCCTAGTGATGAAATATTAGTTAAACTATAGGTGGAGCCGCCTACATAAATATTTCCAGTAGCATCAGTACAAATTGCATTAGCTCGTTCAGCAGAAGTTCCACCATAATAGGTACTCCATTGCCTGACACCTCCTTTATCAAATTTAGTTATAAAAGCATCAAAATCTCCAACATAATTGGCTTGATAACTTCCAGTTGTAGCAATATTATTACTACTCAATGTTTGTCCTGTAACAATTATATTCCCTTGCATATCGGAAGTAATGGCATGAATCATATCAATACTTATGTCACCATAATAGGTTGCCCACTGTAGTGCAGGAAAGGGATCAATGAGCAATTGCTTCCCATCCAAATTGGTTGAAGATGTAAATGATATGTTTTGTTCTCCATCTATATTAAAAAATACATCCACTTCTTTCTTTTTTCCATTTTTATCGGTTGTAAAGCTAAGAGGGATGGTTTCGTTAATATCTCCCATAGGAGTATGGATAAGTAGTCCTTTATTTGCATCTAAGGTTACTTTTGCTCCTTTAAAAGCATACTGAATAGTTGAAAGATTTCCCCCATCTTGAAGTAAAAAATCGTATTTAAACTCACCTTTACCATTGGTAGAAAAATGAATATCTACTCCTTTATAAATATTTTTATAAACTACTTCTGCAACCCTTTTTGAAGTAATCATTTCTTTGTTTACTAAGTTGTGATTGTAGTAAATGTCTTCAGCATTCAACTCTCCAACTTTTTCTATTGTAAAATTTTTATTGCTATGCAAGAATTGGATATCCACCCGATAGGATTCAAACTTAAATTGGTGGTCTTGCACGTTACATTCTGATGAGTTTTCTAGAGGAGCTTCATCACAATTGATACAACGATATATTTCATACGAAAAACCTTTGTCTGTCAGATAAACTTTCATAGAAGGGTGTTCAAATAAAAATAATACCTCGTTGTTTGTTTTTTGATGTTGGTCAACAATTTGCCCTTTGTTTTCTTTAAAAAATCCGTTAGAAATAGTCCAATCATTTGCTTGAACTACAACTATTGTACTTTGAAAAAAAACAATGAAAACAAGAAAACGTAAAGAAAAGTTCATAATGTATTGAGTTTTATAAGTGTATTGCTGCTCCTATTAACTTATAATTACATACAATGATATGTTTTATTTTTAAATAAAAAAAGCGATTGAGTTAAAAAACTCTCATTTTCTAGCATAAAGTTCTTTTATAATCACTTTTTGAAGTAGCAGCTCTTGAGTCTCTAAAAAAAAGCTCGACAGGAACCATTAGAGAACTTAGAAATGAAGTGGAAAGACTAATTATTTTATCAATGAAACTTTTCCAATATATTCGTGCCATTCACCAAACACATCTCTTACTTTAATTTTATAAGAATATACCTCTACTTTAGCTAATGTTCCTTTGTATGTTCCATCCCATTTTGATTCTAATTCATACCCTTCAAAAATAAGCTCTCCCCAACGGTCAAAT
>PCUH01000239.1:0-1759 GCA_002770955.1 Flavobacteriales bacterium CG18_big_fil_WC_8_21_14_2_50_32_9
AACTCCAAATTTAACCCAATTAGTCAACCTATGGGATGCCCCACTAAGCGTAGTATGTCAAAAGAATTTACCTAAGCGAAGCATTTGCTTCGCTTTTTGTATTTTGTTAGCTTAGGCTATTATCCGATTGTGATTGTAAATGTCGCATATACCGATGCTATTTTGATTTATAAATAAAGTATCGGTATAACTGGTTCTAAGCAGCTTTGTTACTGCAAACCCACTAAGAATCAGTATAAATGCTTCTTAAAATCTACATCGGCATTATGCTTTAGGAAATACCATAGCGGCATTAAGAAGTTAAAATGGTATTAATTATCTATACATCCCAAGCCCTAAGCATTGTTTGTTCTTTTTCAACAAGAAGATGTACACTTTCCCCAAAAACCAATGCTCTATTATCCGCTAAATGTCCGGCAGGAAAATCAAAAGCCACAGGGTAATTATATTCGGAAACAGCATCTTTAATGATTTCCTGAGCCGTTTTTCCATAAGGAACAGCATTGTCATTCATGTCAGACATTCCACCAACCAAAAGTCCTTTTAAGTTGGTTAACATTCCAGCTCTTTTCAGGTTTTGCATCATGCGGTCAATGTGGTAGAGGTATTCATCCAAATCTTCCAAAAACAAAATTTTATTTTTGGTGTTTAGTTGAGAAGAAGTACCTGTTAAGCTATAAATAATGGATAAATTTCCACCTACCAATTCACCTTTTGCTTCTCCTAATCGGTTGAGTGGATGATAAGCACAAGAATAGATAAGTGCCTTTCCAAACAAGGCATCTTTTAGCGAATGTAAAGCTTCGGGAGTGTTGGTAGGAAAATTAATAGGCATGGTAGCATGCAAGGTTGGAATATTAAAATTTTGATGAATGTGATTGTGCAACACCGTTACATCACTATAGCCAATGATCCATTTTGGGTGTTTAATAAAGTGAGTAAAATCAATTTTATCAATGAGTTGAACCGTTCCATAACCCCCTCTTGTACAAATAATGGCTTTTATTTCGGGATTGTCTAAAGCAACTTGCAAATCGGAAGTACGTTGTGCTAAAGTACCCGCAAATTGATGTTCAATAGCAAACAAATTTTTTCCTAAAACTACTTCTAACCCCCACGAATTGAGTACCTGAATGGCAGGAGTAATTTCTGCTTCAGAAATTTTTCTGGCAGTAGCAATAAGGGCAATTTTATCTCCTTTTTTTAGAACAGGCAGTTTTTTGGTTAACATCATGAAAATAGTATCAATAGTAAATGTACTTTTGCACAAAAATAACAACAAAAAAGAAGAATAGTAGAATGTCATCTAAAAAGAGATATACCATAACAGCTGCTTTGCCTTATGCCAACGGACCTTTGCATATTGGGCATATTGCAGGAGCATATTTACCTGCCGACATTTATGTGCGTTATTTGAGAAGTAAAGGACATGATGTAGCTTTTATTTGTGGTTCGGATGAACATGGAGCAGCCATTACGCTCAGGGCAAAAAAAGAAGGCAAAACGCCTCAACAAATTGTGGATGAAAACCATACCATTATTGAAAAAGCGTTTATAGATTTTGGAATCAATTTTAGTATTTACCATAGAACATCATCAAAAATACACCACGAAACTGCGGGAGAATTTTTTACAGATTTACATCAAAAAGGAGCATTTACTCAAGAAACTTCCGAACAATTTTATGATGAAGAACAACAACAATTTCTAGCAGATAGGTATATTGTTGGGACGTGTCCGAAATGTGGTTTCGATGGAG
>PCUH01000239.1:1772-1914 GCA_002770955.1 Flavobacteriales bacterium CG18_big_fil_WC_8_21_14_2_50_32_9
ATGTGAAAAATGTGGTTCTACGTTAAGTCCAACAGATTTAATCAACCCAACTTCTGCCATAAGCGGCAATACACCAGTTTTAAAAGAAACCACCCATTGGTATTTACCTATGGACAGGCATGAAGCGTGGTTGAAAGAATGG
>PCUH01000239.1:1963-3162 GCA_002770955.1 Flavobacteriales bacterium CG18_big_fil_WC_8_21_14_2_50_32_9
GGAAAAAAAATGTAATCGGACAATGTAGATCATGGATAGACAATGGGTTGCAATCTCGTTCCATTACCAGAGACTTAGACTGGGGCGTGAAAGTTCCTGTGGAAGGTGGTGAAGGAAAAGTATTGTACGTTTGGTTTGATGCTCCCATAGGTTATATTTCGGCTACCAAACAATGGGCATCCGACAATAATAAAAACTGGGAAGATTATTGGAAAAATCCCGAAACGGAATTGGTGCATTTTATTGGTAAAGACAACATTGTTTTCCATGCCATTATCTTTCCTATTATTTTGAAATTACATGGCGAATTTAATTTACCAACCAATGTGCCTGCCAATGAATTTTTGAATTTAGAAGGAAATAAAATTTCCACTTCTCGAAATTGGGCGGTTTGGTTACATGAATATTTAGCAGATTTTCCCGATAAACAAGATGAGTTACGGTATGTACTAACTTCCATTGCTCCCGAAACCAAAGACAGTGAATTTACTTGGAAAGATTATCAAGCACGAGTGAACAATGAATTGGTAGCTATTTTAGGAAATTTTGTAAATAGAACAGTAGTATTAACGCACAAATATTTTGAAGGAAAAGTTCCTGAATTAAAGTTGCCTACTGATGAAGAGCAAAAAGTGTTGGAACAAATTACTACTATTTCTAAAAATGTAGAAAACTTAATCACACAATTCAAGTTTAGAGATGCTCAAACAGAAGCAATGACATTGGCTCGATTAGGTAATAAATATTTGGCGGATACAGAACCTTGGAAATTAATAAAAACAGATGAAGAAAAAGTGAAAACAATTCTTCACATTTCTTTACAGATTTGTAGTGCCTTGAGTGGTATTTTTGTTCCTTTTTTACCTAAAACAGCAGATAAATTAGCTCAATTTTTAAATAGTACTGTGGGCAAAAAATTAAGTGCTGGACATCAAATTAATCCACCTGAATTGCTCTTCCCAAAAATAGAAGATGAAGTAATTGAAGCACAAATTCAAAAATTAACAACAAGGGAGCATGCTCCCTTGCAAAAAGCAAAACCCATGAAAGAAGAAATTACATTTGATGATTTTACCAAAATGGACATTCGAATAGGAACTATTCTCACAGCCGAAAAACACCCTGATGCAGATAAGTTATTAAAAATGACAGTGGACACAGGAATTGATACTCGCACTATTGTTTCGGGTATTGCTGAG
>PCUH01000239.1:3198-4564 GCA_002770955.1 Flavobacteriales bacterium CG18_big_fil_WC_8_21_14_2_50_32_9
TCTGTTTTGGTAAATCTTGCCCCTCGAAAAATTAGAGGCATCGTTTCTCAAGGAATGATTTTAATGGCAGAAAACAACGAAGGAAATTTGGCTTTTGTTTCTCCTGAAAAAGCAATAGATAACGGTGGGGAGATTAGGTAGTTTGAAGATGGAAGACCGAAGACCGAAGCCTGAAGTCCGAAGACCGAAGTCCGAAGTAGGAGGGAAGAAGTTGGCATTGCGCGTTAGATTTCATCCCTTGAGGGAGGACTAAGGTGGGTGATACTTGAGGAGAGATACAGAGGGGTGATAAGTTTGGAAGAAGAAACAAATAACAAATAACGAATAACAAATAACGAATAACAAATAACGAATAACTAATGTGGTTTTATAACTCACACACTCACAACTCAATAAATGGAAAATAAAAAAAACAAAAATAAACCAAAATCAGCTGCTTCAAAAAAGAAGTCTTTTAGTAAGGACAAGAGTAAATCTACTTTTTCAAAAAAGCCGTATGTTAAAAAGGATTTTACTAAACGTCCCGACAGAAAATCGAATTTACCTAAAGTAGATGACGGACTAACTCGATTGAATAAATTTTTGGCGAATGCTGGAATTTGCACAAGAAGAGAAGCTGATGTGCTCATAAAAGCAGGAGTAGTTGAGGTAAATGGTAAGGTAATTACTGAAATGGGCTGCAAAGTTTCAGAAACAGATAAGGTAGTATATGGCGGTGAAAGCCTCCAAAATGAACACAAAGTATATGTATTGATGAATAAACCAAAAGGATTTGTTGCTTCAATGAACGACCCTTTTAACCGAAGAAATGTGTTGGAATTGTTAGGTAAATTAAAACAACGTGTGGCACCAGTTGATAAAATGGAACGAGATACCACAGGAGTTTTACTACTTACCAATGATGATAATTTAGCAAGAAGATTAACACACCCAAAACTACATGTAAAAAAGATTTACCAAGTATCTACCAGCACCAATGTTTCAGCATTACATTTAAAACAATTAGTAACTGGATTTGAGTTAGAAAGTGGTTTTGTAAAATTAGATGAAGCTACTTATGTAGGTAAAGGAGAAGACAAACGTACCGTAGGCGTTGAAATTACTTCCAATAAAAGTGGAGTAGTAAAAAAAATGTTTGAACATTTGGGTTATGAAGTGTCAAAATTAGATCGAGTTTATTTTGCAGGCTTTTCCAAAAAGAAGTTGGAACGAGGACAATGGCGTTTTTTAACCGAAAGTGAAGTAGGGATATTAAAAATGACCCAAAAAGAAACTGCGGAGTAGGGGGTAACATTTTATAAAAAAGCTGCCTTTTGGCAGCTTTAAAATGGGTGGAAGATGGGGCTCGAATCCCGTAACAACAGAA
>PCUH01000267.1:0-147 GCA_002770955.1 Flavobacteriales bacterium CG18_big_fil_WC_8_21_14_2_50_32_9
GAAGCAGCTCTTTCGGTAGGTTCTCCATTAATTAGAAAAACAGCTACCATTGGTGGAAATGTGTTGTGCGAAAACCGTTGTTTATTTTATAATCAATCGGAATGGTGGAGAGAGTCTATTGGTTATTGTTTAAAATGCGATGGAGAC
>PCUH01000267.1:179-382 GCA_002770955.1 Flavobacteriales bacterium CG18_big_fil_WC_8_21_14_2_50_32_9
TTTCTCTGAATTGGTTTCTGATACAGCTCCTGCTTTAATTGCCATGGATGCAGAAATTGAATACGTTGACGAAAAAGGAACGCACCAACAACCGTTAGAAAGTATCTACACTGGCGATGGTGTAAAACCTCGAAATTTATCGGAAACAGCTATTATAACCGCTTTATTTCTTCCTTTAAACAGAGGTTTTAAAACAGCCTTTT
>PCUH01000267.1:458-4785 GCA_002770955.1 Flavobacteriales bacterium CG18_big_fil_WC_8_21_14_2_50_32_9
AAAGACCTATTGATTAAAAAAGCTATAAAAGCAGCTCGTGCTGTGGATAACGATATGTATTCGAGAAAATATCGCAGAGAAATGATAAGTGTTTATTTGAAGAGAAGTTTTGAGAAATTAACTTAAAAAATAATAAAAGACTTTTTTATCCTTTATTATTTATATTCCTAAATTTGTGGTGAATTAAAACATAAATAAAAATGGAAAACAACCCCATAAAAGTAATGTACGATGAACATGAAGTTATCGTAAGAGCAGAAAAAATAATTGAAAATTTGGAAAACACTTGGGAAAATAATCCTGAGGAATATGCTGATAAAGTAAAAAAATTAGTTGAATTTTTTAGAGAATATGCCGATGGCTATCATCATCGAAAAGAAGAAGAAGTATTATTTCCTGCAATAAAAGACCATCCTGATTTTGTACTGCAAGAAATTATTGATGAATTTATGGAACATCACGAAGGTTTTAGAGAATATGCTGCAGAAATTATTGAAGCAATTAACGAAAAAGATTATGTCCAATCTTACAAAATATTAAAAAGATATATCAACGATTTGCTCGACCACATTGCAGCCGAAAATGAAGAACTGTTTGTGTTAGCTCAAAATTTGATGGACGAAAATCAGTTGGAAAATATCTATTTTAAATTTAAAGACATTGATATGGAACTTGGCGAAAGTAGAAAAATAGACTTTGAAAAATTAATCAATTCTTTATAATGATAAATCAATTTACCTTTTTACCTGTAGTTGCAGAATTACCAAAAGGTCATCCTATAAAAGTATATTTCGAAGAAGCTGAATTAATACAACATTTAATAAAAGAACTTCGAACAGTAGACCCTGCTGAAGATTTTCAAAAATACTTTAACATCTTTAATGAATTATCGACCATCGAAAAACGATTTGCACGAAAAGAAAACCAGCTGTTTCCCTATTTAGAAAAACACGGTTGGGATGGTCCAAGTCAAGGAATGTGGTCGTTTCACGATAATTTACGAGAAATAATTCGTTTAATCAACAAACAAAACGAAGAAAAAGACATAGAAAAAATTAAACTAAACCTACCATTTTTGTTAGATGGTATTGAGCGTTTAATGGGTATCGAGGACACGCATCTATTCCCCAATGCTATGCAATTATTAACCGAAGAGGATTGGAAAGAATTTTACCAAGGCGATGAAGAAATTGGCTGGATGTTGAAAGAAAAACCCTCTCCCTTCCCTCCTATCGAGCAAGAAGAATACATCCACCCAAGTCAAGATACCAAGGAACGTAAATTGTCTTTTTCGCTGGAAAATACGTTTCATTACGATGAGGGATACATGACTCCCGAACAAGTTAATTTATTGCTTAAATTTTTACCAGTTGATATTACATACGTTGATGAAAACGATAAAGTAATTTTTTACAATCGTGGTGATGATAGAGTTTTTCCTCGTAGCAAAGGAATTATTGGACGAGAAGTAAAATTTTGTCACCCTCCAAAAAGCGTTCACATGGTTTTGCGAATTGTTGAAGAGTTTAAAGCTGGAACTAAAGATGTTGCCGAATTTTGGATTAACTTTAAAGGAAGAATGATTCACATTCGATATTTTGCCATGAGAGATAATGAAAAAAAATATCGAGGAGTTATCGAAATGTCGCAAGATGTTACAGATATTCAAAAATTAGAAGGTCAACAACGATTGTTGGATTGGGATTGAATTCCTAAATCATTTCATTAACTTTGTATTTTTAAATTTATAAAAATGCAAGAAGAAATAACCCCATGCCCTCAATGTAAATCACCTTACGGTTATCCAACCAACAATAATTTGTATGCTTGTCCTGAGTGCAGTTTTGAATGGAGCCCAGAAGAATTAGCTGCTGAATATGCGTTGGTAGTAAAAGATGCCAATGGCAACATTTTAAAAGATGGTGATGATGTATCCATAATTAAAGATTTACCAGTTAAGGGATTTCCGAAATCAATAAAAGTAGGAACAAAAGTAAAAAACATTCGATTGGTTGAAGGAGACCACAACATCGATTGCAAAGTTGATGGTTTTGGTGCTATGGCTCTAAAATCGGAGTTTGTTAAGAAAATATAAGCTTATTCAACAACCGTGAAATCTATCATATCTTCCAAACCTTACAACGATTACTCTACGTTTATCAAAAATAAATTTGGCGAACGTGTACAAAAAATTTCGTTAGATACTGGTTTTACCTGCCCAAACAGAGATGGAACAAAAGGAGTTGGTGGTTGTACCTACTGCAACAATAACACGTTTAATCCTTATTATTGCAAACCAAGTAAAAGCATTACCCAACAATTGGATGAGGGCATTGGTTTCTTTTCTAAGAAATATCAAACTGGGCAATATTTAGCTTATTTTCAGGCTTATACCAATACGTATGCTGATATTGAGTTGGTTAAAGAATTGTATTTAGAAGCCATTAATCACCCAAAAATTATTGGTTTGGTTATTGGCACTCGACCCGATTGTATCAATGCCGAATTGATAACTTTTTTATCCGATTTGGCAACCAAACATTACATTGCTTTGGAGTTTGGTGTAGAAAGCACCATCAACCGAACACTCGATTTTATTAACCGTTGCCATACCTTTGAAGAAACCATTGCAGCTTACGAATTAACCAAAAACAAAGGCTTGCATTTGGGAGCTCATTTAATTATTGGCTTACCAGGTGAGAGTAGAGAAGAAATGCTCAACCATGCTGTTGAAATTTCAAAATTGCCTATCAACACCCTTAAAATACATCAATTGCAAGTAGTAAAACATACCATGATGGCTCAGCAACTCAAAACAGAACCAAGTTTGTTTAATCTTTTTGAATTGGATGATTATATTGAATTTATTTGCGATTTTGTTGTTTTGCTCCGACCCGATATTATTATTGAACGTTTTATTAGCGAATCGCCACCCCACTTACTTATTGCCCCAAAATGGAATGGATTGAAAAATTTCGAAATTGTAGCCAAAATTGAAAAACGAATGGCAGAAAAGAACATTTGGCAAGGGAAGAATTTTGATCCTACCCCATTCATGCCTTCGCTTTAAACAATGGACAGGAGAGGCTAAACAAAAAAAAGTTTTTATAACCAACACAGCAAGCACTCGCATATTTTATTTCACCATGTAGCTATAGTTATTTATTCAATATATTTTGAATAGCTCTTTTTACATCTTCAGGCACTAATGTTTCACTCTCTCCTGTAGAAACATCATAAAAATATAAATCAGTTGGTTCTTGGTAATTTTTAAATACATTGTCATTATTAATATCTTTTCCTGTGCGAACATAAATTTTACTGGTCTTGTTTAAGGGTTCGAATTCTCTAACGGTTTGATTTTTAAAACTTAACTCTTTAGTTTCCAAAGTTGCAATATTAAAAACAAAAAGACTCTGGAAATCTTCATCATTTAATCTGCCATCACCATTTATATCTTTGTCTGTTCCTTTGAAAAGAATTAATTGGGTTGTGTCAATTTTCATATACGCCCATTCTGTTAAAGCAATTTTTGATTTAAATATTGGGATGCGAATATTACGTTTGTAATCAATTAGAACAAAATTGTTGTATAAACCACTAAAACTTGAATAGTAATAGTCATTAATAGATTCATAAGAACTAAATCCCATTCCAGCTTTTATAAGCTGGATTCTTTTTGTAGTTTGGTCTTTTTGTCCGATAGGAACAATAAATACAGGTTTGGTTGAATCCAATTGATATGGAGTAAGAATACTTATTTCTTGTGAAAATGAAAATGAATTAGTGTCGATAACTTGATTTTGGTCTATTACAATTCCTTCATGGTTTTTAGGATAGCTTTTTCTTCTTACTTGGTCGCTAATAAATTCAAAAAGTCCAATGATAATAATTATTAGCAAACCTAAAACGATAAGTGTACCAATAGCTGCTAATAAACGTTGATTATATTTTTGTAAGCCTTCCATTCTTAATATTTTAGATTATGGTTAACAAGCGACTATCTGCAACAGCACACATAGTTACTTTATATTTTTTGCTAAAATACGAGAAATTTTACAACTAATAATTTTCCCAAACGGGTGGTCTTTTTTCTAAAAATGCGTTGATGCCTTCGTTGGCATCTTTGGTTTCCATGAGTTGTTTAACATACATGTATTCCAATTGAGGTAAAAAATTACCTAAAATGTGGTTAAACTTAGCTCTGGCGGCTTTTACTCCATATTTTAAAGAAGAAGCACTTTTTGGAACTATGTTTTTTGCTATCCAAGCTTCTACTTCAGTGTTCAAATCATCTTTGTTTTCAAAAACATAGTTTACCAAGCCT
>PCUH01000053.1:0-191 GCA_002770955.1 Flavobacteriales bacterium CG18_big_fil_WC_8_21_14_2_50_32_9
AGAACTGGTCTATACCCAGCTTGTTCACTTCCTTTTGTGGGACTTAAATTAGCATACCAAATTTCACCTTGCAACATAACTATGATTAATCCTCATCATTAATTTGAGTTAAATACTCTTCCATACCTTCTTCTGCAATAATAAGCACATTTTCATCTTTAGCCATTTTCTTAAATGATCTGATATAATCT
>PCUH01000053.1:228-4176 GCA_002770955.1 Flavobacteriales bacterium CG18_big_fil_WC_8_21_14_2_50_32_9
TTTCTATTATCTTGTTCTTGGGCATAGCCAATTCTTTTGCTTTTTTATCAAGCAACTGCAAAAGACTATCAGGAAGTGTGCTGGTGAATGTTGTCATATTGTTAGTATTAAAATACATAACAAAAATATGAAATATATTTGTATTTTGGAAATAAATTATTCTCCAAGAGAAATATGCCGATTAGTATTTTCATTTATGGTTAACAATTCTAATGCAAAAATTATTCGCAACTCTCCATTACTTATATCTCCAGAAGCATTTCCATAAGAGTCAAACATTAAGTTAAACGCATATTGAAATAAAGGGAAATCTCCTGAATTAAGCACAGCATTTGTATAGTGTTCTATTTTATTATTGTTTTTGGATAGATTTTGAAGAAATCTAACATATTTACCTTGGGTATTTACTGATAATGATTCGTAAGGAATAGGCTCTTCAAACTTAACCCCCGAATAAGATATATAGGCTCTAGATTTTGATTTATACCATATTTCGTTAAAAGTAGAATCGCTTATCGATTTTATTAAATTTCTTTGTTTATTAATATCAATTATATTCAATATTACTTCATATCCATTTTGATAAACTGATTTAACAAAGGCTTCATAATCTTTTTTAAAATTAGCCTCCGAACTAACAATTTTAGACTCAAAAAACTCCACCATCTTAATAATATCTTGTTTTTCTGAATTTGTAAATTCACTCTTATTCAAAACATCAGTAAGCGTTTTGTTGTTATTACAAGAAAAAAACAAGCTACAAAGAATTAGTATGTACAAAAACTTTTTCATGTGATAAATGTAAGAAATTTTAAAAGCCAAAAGATTACCCATCTATGTTGTCCGCTAAATCCTTTTCTAAATCGAGTTTTCTCAATTTTGGAAATTTGATGCTTGTATAAAGCACCACCAACAACGTCATGCTTCCACCAAAAACAACTGAAGCAACTGTCCCCATTAATTTAGCTGCAACACCACTTTCAAAAGCTCCAAGCTCGTTAGAAGAGCCTACAAAAATGGAATTTACTGATGAAACTCTGCCTCGCATATTATCGGGCGTTTTTAACTGTAAGATGGTTTGCCTAATCACCACAGAAATGCCATCAAAAACACCACTTATAAACAAGGCTAACACAGACAACCAAAACCAAGTAGATAATCCAAAAACAATGATGCAGCAACCAAAACCAGCAATAGCTACAAGTAATTTTATTCCTGCATTTTTTGTTAATGGAAAATATGCCACTGCAATCAACGTAATAAAAGAACCAATTGCTGGAGAAGCTCGCAGCACACCAAATCCTTGCGAACCAACATGTAAAATATCTTGAGCAAAAATGGGCAAAAGAGCAATGGCACCGCCAAAAAGCACAGCCACCATATCTAGGGTAATTGCTCCTAATATTACTCTAGTGTTAAAAACAAACTTTAAACCTTCTTTCAAACTCTCAAAAATAGGTTCTCCAATTTTTGGGTTTAAAATGGGTTTTACTTTTATTAAAGACAAAAACAACATCGATAACGTAGCAAAACCGAAAATAATAAACATAGAACCATGTACACCAAACCAAACAATGGCAAATCCTGCCGATGCTGGACCCAATACAGATGCCATTTGCCATACCGAACTGCTCCAAGTAGCTGCGTTAGCATACGCTTTTTTTGGAATAAGCAAAGAAAACAAAGAAAATATGGTTGGACCGATAAACGAACGCACAATGCCTCCAAAAAATACCAATCCGTAGGTTGCCCAAACAATATGTTGGGTAGAATAATCTTCAATTACTTTCGGTAAAGTGATAATAAACAAACCAAAACTAATTAGCATAAAACCTGAAATGCAGAGCATCAAAAGTTTCCGTTTTTCTTTTTGATCTACAATATGACCAGCAAATAGTGCGAAAGAAATAGCGGGTATTACTTCCATTAGTCCAATAATTCCAAGAGCCAGTGGGTCTTTTGTTAAAGAATAGACTTGCCATTCAATGACTACAAATTGCATAGTCCAGGCAAAAACTAGGGCAAAACGCAAAAGTAAGAATAGATTAAATTCTTTGTATCGGAGTGCTTCGTAGGGGTCTTTAGTCATTTAAAAAGAAAACTTTGGACACAAAGTTAATACCGATTGGATAAATAATATAGTCTAATCGGCATTAACCATTGTAAAATTATAAAACAGTTTAAATTGTTTTATAATTACAATTGGTATAACTTAAAAACTAAACACACGTGAAATGTTGAATCCTAATTTATATTCTCCTTTATCCCAAGCAGAATTGGTGTAAGGCAAAAAATCATTCTCAATTATTCCTGCAGAATTGGTAACATTAATCATAAAAACATGTCCTCCTGTTTCTATTTCTATTCCCAAACCCAACGCATCATAAAAATTGTTTCTGCTATCTCTAAATTCAGAAAAAGTATAAAAATAATCAACCACAAAAGCCATTCTTTTTGTAACTTTAAATCTACCAGCTAAGCCTAAGGCAAACAAATCATTTTTATCTACAGAACCATTCGTGGGATGAATATTTCTTTGATCTACTAAGTTTCTGTGAACTAATGTAGGCAATATTTCGAGCGAAATAGAATTATTGAGTTTACTTGCAATAATAAGTTGGTGTACATACGATAGTCGATTTACGAACGCATCATCTTTAATTTTTGCTACTGCTGTAATTGCAATGTTGGTGTAATAAGCAGCAGAAATAGGCATTCCTCCAGCTTTTTGTTCTAAAAATCGATATTTTAAATTCCAATCATAATGTTCTTGTATTTTGCTTCTACCAAAACCTATACTGATTTTATCTGTTAATCCATACTCAAAACCAAAACGAATATTAGAAGCATTATCTAACCCATAATAGGTATGATATCCTATAGGTTCTCCTATTTGCATATCTCCAAAACGATGTGTAATGTTAAATGCTAATGTTTTTTTTTTTGTAGTTTCTATTGTGTTAGCATTGATAAGTTTTGTTCCTTTAAAAGTGGCTGTTACTTTTTCTGAAGTAGTTTCTTCTTTCACTTCTTCTTCCAACATATTTAGTAAATCATCCTGAGCAAAAGAAATCAACGAACACAATAATACAAAAGAAAGGAAAATGGATTTTATCATAATTTTATTTTTGTTCAAAATTAATATTTAAAATAACTTTTACAAATTCTGCAATATTTTTAACTACTATTTTAGGGATTTTTATTTTATGATCCTTTAAAAGGACATCAAACGCTGTAGTTAAATTAATTTTTCCATTGCTAATGGTTAATGTTCCTTTTATTTCTCTTTCAACGGTTACTCCGTGTATATCTAATGTTCCTTTAGCAGTAACTTCATAAGTACCATCTTTGGTAAAATCTATTTCATTTATTATTTTTCCCTTAAAGACAGAAACTTTATACTTATGGCTTTCCATATAGTTTTCGTTGAAATGCTCTTCCATTAAAGGTTTTTCAAATTTAAACCCTACATTGGTAACTATAAAAGCAACCTCAGCATTTTTAGCGTTAATAAGTGCTTTCACATCTTTGTTTACAGCACTAATATTTTCTACAGGAGCTTCAGAAAAAAATGAAATTTCTCCATCAGTGGCTTTATAAATTTGGGTATAAGCATTTATGGTGTGTATAAACGCGATAAATAATATTATTTTTTTTATCATTTGTGGAGTTTTTATTATTCAATTGCCCCTTGATTAATCCATAACTGAAGCGTATCTTTTTCTGTCTGAGTTAAAGGGCCATTAACTGAATTTGATTGGGGCATATTCATAAGATTAAGTGCTCTAACTTGTATCCTATTCACTTGCGAATTTACTAAATTATAATCCGTCAAAAAAGGAGATTGAATCAACTGAGTACCTGTTGCTGAATGACAATTTGTACATTTACTATCTATAATTTTTTTAGCATGATTGGTATAAGTTATAGAAACAGTTGTAGTTTGTT
>PCUH01000053.1:4222-4391 GCA_002770955.1 Flavobacteriales bacterium CG18_big_fil_WC_8_21_14_2_50_32_9
AATACTAATTAAAAGCAGCACTGAACAAAAAATAAATAAATTTTGCTTCATCATTATATAATTTAGTTTCTCAACTAATGTAATTCCAATCATAAAGTTTTTTCTCTACTTAATCTTTAAAAAAAATAAATATTTTCGAAAATTTTTAATTAGAATTTTGGTTAATAGC
>PCUH01000196.1:0-4306 GCA_002770955.1 Flavobacteriales bacterium CG18_big_fil_WC_8_21_14_2_50_32_9
CATTTTGTGATAGCTGCAACAGAATTAGGCTAACTGCCAACGGACGAATAAAAAACTGCTTATTTTCATCCACCGAAACTAATTTATTAGCTCCTTTAAGAGAAGGAAAAGACCTTCAACCTTTCATTTTAGAAGGAGTTTTTCATAAATTTAAAACACGAGGCGGCATGGCTTCTGATAAAGATTTTTTTGATATAGAAAAAAATTCCAACAACAGAACTATGATTGCTATTGGAGGCTAGTTAAATCGAGCCACATTTTGAAAAGGGTTTACTCCTTTTTTACCTGTAACTATTATCGAAAATTCGTAAGCACCTCTACCACTGTTATAATTTGATAGCGAAGAAGTTGTAGCATCATAGCTCATTCTAAAAGTAATATTATCTTTTCTAAATCCTAAATTCATAATAAAAGCATCGTCCCAACGGTAAGCCAAGCCATAAATAATATCATTCTCATCTTTAATTTTATAAGTACCTAAGAAACCCATATTGAATTCCGTTGCTTTTGCTTGATACATATACAAGATATTAGGTGTTAAAGTAACCTTTTCACTCACAATAAATTTCGATCCAAAATTAAGATTGAACCGCATAGGAAGATTACTTGAGGTAGAGGTAATTGACTCATTAGGGCGAGTAATATGATAAATTGAAAACCCTATAAAAGGTTGATACCATTCTCCCTCCTCATTGTATCTGTAAAATATTCCAATATTTGCATCGAAATTAAGTTTACTGTTACTATTATATGCCTCTCCGCTAGACATGTTTTCATCTAATGTATTTGTAACCGAATTTAACTGGCTTTCGAAAAGATAACTATCAGGATTTACCGATTTATTTAATAACCCCATTTGCAATCCTGCTGTAAGTGTATGAGGAGATTGTGCGTCTTCAATAATAAAATAAGAACCTGAAAGTAAAAAATTAAATGAATTAAATCCTCCCATTCCAGAACGGTTATTTAACAGTAAAGCTCCCATTCCAAATCGATTATGCCTCATATCAAATCCTAACGAGTAGGTTTTAAAAGGTTTTATACCTAAGGAGTTCCATTGCGAACGATGGGTTAAAAAAGCTTTATAATCTGCTTCATCATTTTTATCATACACAGCTGTTAATGCCGGATTATAATACAATGTTAACACATCAAACTGCGACACATGAAAATCTTGAGCGTATAAGTTTGAGGTTTGAAGTTTGAAGTTCAAGATTAGCATTACAGCTATGATTAAGATTTTAGTTATGTTTTTCATCTGTTATAAGTTAATGGTTATTTGTTAATTGTTTCCATCTTCCAGTCTTTTTCACTCCTCTACGTAGCCCCTCCTTCGGAGGGGTTGGGGAGGCTTTTCCTTATCTAATTATGGCTATTTCGCCCTGCAATGTAATAGTTTCATCTGCTATGGTTACACCTGTAAACACATACACATAAGACCCTGAGGGCTGGCTACTTCCTTTGAAAGAACCATTCCAACCATCTGCCTGGTCATCTGACATAAATATTTCTTGTCCCCACTCATTGTAAACCGTTAATTGATACGATTTAAAAGGTCCTCCTAAGATACTAAACACATCATTTATTCCATCACCATTAGGAGTGAATGCTGTAGGAACAACTACTGGTTTTACATCATCCCCTATAATTTCAAAGTCATACGTTATCGTATCAACACATCCTGCTGCATTAGTCGCTATCAGAGTAACCGTAAACAGTCCATTTGCTCCATAACTATAACTTGGATTTTCAAGTACTGAAGTATCTCCATTGATTCCAAAATCCCAAAAATAGGTTGTTGCATTTTGACTTTGGTTCATAAAATCAATTACCTGATTAATATTAAACTGACCTCCCTGAGGTGTAAAATCAGTAATAGGAAGTGGACTAATTGTTAGTATGATGGTATCGGTAACCGCATCACACAATCCATTGTTGGTTGATGCTAATACCAATGTAACTGTTCCGTTAGCTATATCTCCAGCGGATGGCACATATTGAGCATTTAATGTAACATTGTCGGGAACAAATATTCCTGTGCCACTTGTTATCCACTCTCCACCTCCTGCAAAAGTAACAGACCCATTTAATGATGCTGTTTCTCCTTCACAAATGGTAATATTATTTCCAGCATCTGCAATTGGTGCAGGATCAATAGTAATAATAATAGTATCAGAAGCTGGAACACAAGAATTAACTGCATCTAAAATCAGCACAACAGAACCATTAACAATATCTAACGAATCTATCTGATAACTTGCATTCAAATCATTGGCTGATGGAGTAAATATACCATTTCCAGAACTTGACCATACTCCTGCTCCTGTGCCTCCAAACACTTGTCCGTTAAGTTGGATGAACCCATTGTTTGCACAAATAGTGGTATCATTACCTGCAAAAACTGTTGCTGGAGAAGAAAGGATTATCTCAAGCGTGTCGTAAACAGCTAAACATCCTCCATTATTGGTACTTTCAAGCACTAATATTACACTACCTGCTATTGAATCTGATTGACTAAATGTATAAGATGCATTAAGTGTTAAGTTATCTGGAGCAAATGTTCCTGTTCCTAAGGTAGTCCATGCTCCAGTAGAAGCACCACCAATAACAGAACCATTTAATGATGCTGTTAAAGTACCATTACAAATTAAAATATCCAAACCAGCATCTACTACTGGTGCTGGAGTTATGGTAAGAATGATAGAATCTACAGCAGCACTACAAAAGCCATTCTGAGTAGTAGTTAAATAAATAGTTACAGTACCATTGGCAACATCATTAGCTCCTGCATCATAAGTAACATTTGCACTTATCGTATCAGGAGTAAATATGCCATCTCCAGAAGTTGTCCAAACCATACCACCAGCATTAGTTACACTACCTGACAAGTCAACTTGGGCATTATTAGCACAAACTGAAGTATCTAAACCTGCATCAGCAAAAGGAGCTGGTACAATTTCAATAGTGTCTGTATATGTTGCAGCTGCACAACCTCCACCAGCAGCAATATCATTAGTAATAGCAAAAAAGCCTGGAGTGCTAGCAGAAAGATTAATTTGACCAGTACTTGTATTTACAAAAACTAACCCTGCTGGAGAAGAAGAAAATGTACCCGCACTTGAACCAGGTGGGAATATTGGTAATGGATTACTTCCTGATGTACAGAAAGGGTCATTGTAAGAAAAAGTTGCGTCAGGTGCATTGGTTATGGTAATAGTAAATGTTGCACTATCAGGACATACTCCATCCGTTGTAAAAGTAACGGTATATGTTCCCAATGTTGTTAATGCAACATCTATTTCACCTGTTAAAGAATCAGCAAAAACGAGTCCTGATGGAGTTGCACTAAACCAGCCTGTTGAACCACCTGTAATCGTAGGTATGGCATTACCTCCACTCACACAGTATGTTCCAGAAGAATAGCTAAAAGAAGGATCATCCAAAGGTGTAACTGTTACTGTTACTGGTGTTCTTGTAGAACTTGTACATCCATTAACAGTAGTTTGTACATAGTAGGTAGTAGTAGCAGTTAAGACAGGTGTTGTATAACTTGCTCCTGTAATTAGTAGCGTACCTCCACTTGAAGCACTATACCATTCATAAGTTCCTCCAGGAGCAGTTGCTAGTAAAGTGGTGGAAGTTCCCTCACATATAGTATCGTTACTTGCTGTTGGAGCTAAAGGTATAGGATTAATAGTAATTACAACTGTATCACTAATAGCAGAACAAGGTCCTGAAGGATCATCTGAAGTTAAAATTAATGTTACGGTAGTTTCAGAAAGGTCTGGAGTATAAGTTGCTGTTGGTGTGGAATTATTTGGAGAAAATGTTCCTAAACCTCCACTCCAAGTTCCCGATGTTGCACTTCCTCCAATAGCACCTGAAAGTGGTGCATTATCTCCAGAACAAATACTCATATCTGCACCAGCATTAACTGTGGCAGGCATATCAATTGTAAAAGTTGTAGAATGAGTAGCTGAAGCACAACCTCCTGATGCCGCTATAAAATTAGTAACGGTATATGTTCCCGGAGTAGATGCTGCTACATCAATTTCTCCTGTGGCTATATTCACAAATACTAACCCAACAGGTGAAGCACTAAATACCCCTGCACTAGCTCCTGGTGTAAATGAAGGAAATTCATTTACTCCACCCTGACAAACTGGAGTGGTATAAGAAAAAGTAGCATCAAAACCATTAGTGATAGTTATACTTACTGATGCCGTTGCAGGGCAACTTCCATTGGTTGTAAAGGTTACCGTATATGTTCCCAACGCACTTGCTCCCAAATTAATTTCTCCTGTAG
>PCUH01000196.1:4330-4482 GCA_002770955.1 Flavobacteriales bacterium CG18_big_fil_WC_8_21_14_2_50_32_9
CTGGTGTTGCTGAAAAAGTTCCTGTAGATCCACCAGTAATGGTAGCAACAGGATTTGTTCCCGTAACACAATAAGTTCCAGATGAGTAAGTAAATGATGGGTCATCTTCATTAAAAGTAATTGTTACCGTATCTGATGCGGCTGTACAAACT
>PCUH01000041.1:0-3717 GCA_002770955.1 Flavobacteriales bacterium CG18_big_fil_WC_8_21_14_2_50_32_9
TGCAATTAATCATAATGGTTTCGTAGCCCATTTCTTTGGCTGCCAACACACCATGCACACAACTGTAATCAAACTCAATTCCTTGTCCAATTCTATTTGGACCAGAACCTAATACTACAATTTTCTTTTTATCGGTAACTACTGACTCATTTTCATCTTCAAAAGTAGAGTAATAATAAGGTGTTTGAGCAGGAAATTCAGCTGCACAAGTATCCACCAATTTATATACTCTATTGATGTTCATTTCTGTTCTTTTTGTGTAAACCTCACTTTCTAAACATCTTAATAAATGAGCTACTTGCCTATCTGCATAACCTTTTTGCTTCGCTTCATATAATAAATCTTTGGGGATAGTATCAATTTTATAGGCTTCAACTCTTTTTTCGAGTTTCACAAAATCTTCAATTTGTTTTAGAAACCAAAGGTCAATTTTTGTTTTTTCTGAAATAGTTTTAAAAGGAATTCCCATTTTAATTGCATCATAAATATGAAACAACCTATCCCAACTAGGAAACTCGAGACTTTTTAAAATGATATCTTGATTGGTTAGTTCTTTTCCATCTGCTCCCAATCCATTTCTGTTAATTTCTAAACTCTGACAAGCTTTTTGCAAGGCTTCTTGAAACGACCTACCAATGCCCATCACTTCTCCAACCGATTTCATTTGCAAACCCAATGTTCGGTCTGCACCTTTAAATTTATCGAAATTCCAACGAGGAATTTTAACAATAACATAATCCAATGCAGGTTCAAAATAAGCTGACGTTGATTTAGTTATTTGATTTTCTAATTCTGTTAAGTTATATCCAATTGCTAATTTAGAAGCTATTTTTGCAATTGGATAGCCTGTTGCTTTTGAAGCTAATGCCGATGAACGTGAAACCCTTGGATTAATTTCTATGGCAATGATATCTTCTTTTTCATCGGGACTAACAGCAAATTGAACATTGCAACCTCCTGCAAAATCACCAATAGAACGCATCATTTTTATTGCCATATCTCGCATTTTCTGATAAGTGGTATCAGATAAAGTCATTGCAGGAGCAACAGTTATTGAATCTCCTGTGTGAATTCCCATAGGGTCAAAATTTTCTATGGAACAAATAATCACTACATTGTCATTTTTATCTCTCAACAATTCTAACTCAAACTCTTTCCATCCCATCAGAGCTTTGTCTATCATTACTTCATGTATAGGAGAAATATGCAAACCTTGATTCAATAATTCATCAAATTCTTTTTCATTGTAAACTACCGCTGCTCCTGCTCCCCCCAAGGTGTAAGAAGCTCTAATGCATAGCGGGTAACCATATTCTTGTGCCACTTCTTTGCCTTCTAAAAACGATTTTGCTGTGGTTTGAGGTGCCATTGGAATGCCTATTTTTTCCATCAACAAACGAAACGATTCTCTGTTTTCTGTAATTTCTATGGCTGCAATATCAACGCCTATCATTCGCACATTGTGTTTTTCCCACAAACCAACTTCATTACATTCAATACATAAATTCAATGCCGTTTGTCCGCCCATAGTTGGAAGAACTGCATCTATATCATGTTTTTCCAGAATCTCTTGAATAGATTCTGTTGTTAGTGGTTTTAAATAAATATTATCCGCCACCACTTTATCTGTCATTATGGTTGCTGGGTTGGAGTTTATTAATGTTACTTCTATTCCTTCGTCACGCAATGAACGAGCTGCTTGAGATCCTGCATAATCAAATTCACAGGCCTGACCAATTACAATAGGACCACTTCCTATAATTAAAATGTGTTTGATGGAGTTGTCTTTTGGCATTTTCTATGTTGTTTTTAAAAAAAAATGATTATTATTTGGTCTTGCGAAAGTAGGTTAAAATGATGATTGATTAAAGGGATACTTTTCAACAAAACGAATTTTTTTACTCAAAAAAAAGGGATACAAATTGCATCCCTTTTTCTATATATTTTAAAAAATATCACTTATTTTTTGTGTCTTGGTTCGTCAGAAACAGATAATTTTTTTCTACCTTTAGCTCTTCTTCTTGCTAAAACAGCTCTACCATTAGCAGATTCCATTCTACTCATAAAACCATGTTTGTTTCTTCTTTTTCTTCTAGATGGTTGAAATGTTCTTTTCATTTTTTCTTAGTTTTAAATTTATTTCAGATTGCAAAAATATACTTTTTTTGTTTATTGACAAGAATTATTAAAATTTATTTTACTTATTCTATAATTTATTATTACAACAACATTAACAGCAAAAAATGAAGGCGAAATTAAGTTTTTTTTCCGCAAAAAAAAACTAATTTCGCACCATGGGATTATCTAATAACGACATTTTAAAAAAACTTAGAGTAGCTCTAAAACTTAGAGATGACGATATTGTTTCTATTTGTGCTTTGGTAGATTTTAAAATTACTAAAAGCGAATTAGGTGCTTTATATAGAAATGAAGAACATCCAAAATATATGGAATGTGGCGACCAATTTCTTCGTAATTTTTTAAATGGATTAATTATTCATTTAAGAGGTCCTATGCCTCCAAAAAATAAATCAGAATAAAACTTTGTTTCGTTTAAAACGTAATAAATTGATTTACAAATCTTTTTATTATGATAAAACGTACTTTATTTTTTGGGAACAAATGCTCGCTTACCACAAAAGATGAGCAGTTGGTTATTAAAACTGAATTAAGAGAAACTTCTGTTCCTATTGAAGATATTGGTTTTGTAGTTATCGAACATCAAGAAAGCTACTTATCAATACCTGCTCTTAATAAGCTATCGGAAAACAATGTTGCTGTAATTTTTTGCGATGCTAAACACATGCCTAATTCGATGTTGCTTAACTTAAATGCACATCACATCCAACACGAAATTTTTAAAACTCAAATTGAAGCCAGTGAACCATTGAAAAAACAGTTATGGCAACAAACCATCAAAGCAAAAATCACTAATCAAGCTCATTTATTGGACAAAATCAACAAAACGCAACATCCTTTAGATTATTTAGCCGCCAATGTTTTAAGTGGCGATACCGATAATCGAGAAGCTGTTGCTGCTGCTTATTATTGGAGAAATATATTTGATTTTGATTTTAAACGTGAACGCTTTGGGGATTTTCCTAACTTATTTTTAAATTATGGCTATATCGTGCTGAGAGCTGCTGTTGCTCGTGCCTTATCGGGCAGTGGCATGCTAAACACTTTAGGTATTCACCATAAAAATAAATACAATGCGTTTTGTCTGGCTGACGATATTATGGAACCCTATCGTCCTTTGGTTGATGCTAAGGTTATATCTATTATGGGAAAATATTCGGATAAAGAACTTACAACAGCCATTAAATCCGAACTGTTAAGTGTGCTTACCGAAACGGTATATTTTGATGATAAAGTCAGTCCCTTGATGGTTGCATTAACTACTACTACAAGCTCGCTGCAACAATGTTTTTCGGGTTCAACTCGCAAACTAATTTATCCGAAATTATGGAACTAAATGCTTACAGAATTATGTGGTTATTTGTTTTTTTTGATTTGCCTACCGAAACTAAAAAGGATAGAAAAAATGCTTCTGTTTTTAGGAAAAATTTATTGAAAAATGGGTTTACCATGATGCAATATTCTGTTTATATGAGGCATTGTGCAAGTGGCGAAGCAGCTGACACACACGAAAAAAGAATTCAACGCATATTACCGCCTTTTGGCAAAGTGAGTATTTTGAGAATTACCGACAAACAA
>PCUH01000041.1:3796-4527 GCA_002770955.1 Flavobacteriales bacterium CG18_big_fil_WC_8_21_14_2_50_32_9
CTCCTTTGTGAAATTTATCTTTACACCAATTATTAGGATTATTTGAAATGTAATTAAAAATATTGATATATGATTTTTCGCTTCTAATTATATGGTCATGAAATGAACGATGCCATGCAAAATCTGTAAAACCAGCTTCATGAATTTTATTAGATGACGTTGTTTTCATGGCACCCATTAGGCTAGAAATGGATTTTATTTTTACATCTTGCTCCTTCACTTTTTGACTATCGATTTCTAAAATTAAATGCAAATGATTGGGCATTACAACATAATTATGAATATCGACATATTCATATTGACTAATTAACCAATTGATTCTTTCATCAACAATTTTTCCATATTGATTTAATTCAACTTTATATTGGATTTCGGGATGATGATTTTCGGGATGATGATGTACGGACAGGTCGCGACCTGTCCCTACGGGAATCACACAACCCAAACAACACAAATTATTTTTCACACAATTTGTGACAAAATATAAATTATCCTTGGAATAATCATATCCTTTTAATCTATTTGATTTTCTTTTTTTCATGGTGGATATAAATTCAGGAACAAATCGAAATTTATTCCTACGAAATACAAATATGAAAATTATTTCTGGTATTACAAAAAACAAAAAATGCCTCAATCAAGGTTATTTTATCCTTAAAAGAAGCATTTTTTAGTTACGATATTCCTTATTAACTTTTTGACTATTAGAAGTTTTATGAACAACTAATATC
>PCUH01000192.1:0-3955 GCA_002770955.1 Flavobacteriales bacterium CG18_big_fil_WC_8_21_14_2_50_32_9
CTGCTTCATTATTTTTTTAGTTGTTATTGCTTTATCAGTTTTTATTCTTAAAAAGTATAAACCTGCTGTTAATTCCGACATATTTAACTGATGTATCTTACTATTTACTAGTTCTGATACAATCACTTTTCCGCTAATATCCAATAAATAAACTTCTTGTATTTCTAGGTCTGCATTAAGATGAACAATGTCCACTGTTGGATTGGGAAAAACATTTACATTGTGTTGTTCTAACATCTTTTCGTTTGATTCAATACCCGTAATAATAATGTTCCCTGTATTTTGAACTATTCTACCATCTTCCCAAACAGAAACATATGTTTCATCCGAAAAATAGTGCATTCCCTGAAGCCTATCGATAGAACCTCCTTGTTTATAAGGAACAATAGAATCTGTTATCCACGAAACTCCCCCATTAAAACTTTTATACACCACATTACTGCTTACTGATGCATTAGAAGTATTAAATCTATTGATATAAAGTGTATCTGGAGCAATAACATGTAATGCTAAATTCATAGCATAAGGGAAACTTGGAACCAGAGGGTTCGGTTCTACTGTTAATACAGAATTTAAGGTGCCTGTTTTTGTATATGTTGTCCAACCATCAGTTGTTCTAAAAATAACTGTAGTGGTATCTGTTGTATTTATCGCAATTACATACCCATTATTATCATCAATCATTTCTATCACATTTCCTTGAACATTAGGTTCAACAAATGTTTTAATAAGCGTAGTGCTTCCGTTTGATTTATTCATTTCTAAAATATTCGCTCCAGAAACTATTAAAACTTTTCCTAATGGAGTTACTGTACCATCAAAAGTTCCCCCAAGACTACCAAGTACATTCCATGTTAAACCTTGATTTGTTGATAGTACATTTTGTCCATTTCTAAACAATACTATTGTAGTTAAATCAGCTGAAGCTCTGAATTTTTTAGCTATGTAATTTAGTGAATTAGAATAGTTTTTATTCCAAGTTAATCCAGCGTCTTTAGATACCCAAATGTTACTTTTTCTGTCTCCTACCAACATTAAGGTATCATTAAAAACTTCACACGCTTTTAAATCTTCAGTTCCTAAAGTTGTAGAAACAATATTGTACGTTTTTCCTTTATCATGAGAATAACTGCACACCCCATTATCCCCTACAATTAACCCTTTATTACCTTTAAAACAAACATCATTATAATCCTCAGACACTACTCTTTTTTGTAATTGAGTCCAGGGCATACCTATTCCTTGAGAAAAAAATGTTGCATTTTGTCCGTTCCAACCAATTTGACTAACCAAATAATTTCCTACTTCATACATTCTTGAAGCAATATTTTCTGGCAACGGAATAGACGCTGGTTGCCATGTATTACCAGTATCTATACTCATGTTTAAGCCCGTTGAAGAAAAATTGGTATAGATAGTATCTAAGTTGGAAGCATAAATAAATGAAGCATTAGAAAAGCCAGGAAAAGTAGTCCAATTATCTCCTCCATCAGTAGTGTAATACCAAAGATTAGCACCAGCAATTCCAATTGCATTTAAAGTATCAAAAGGAATAAATTCACTTAAGTTAGTACTAGGAGGTCCGAAAGGTGTTTTATTAGTAAAAGTTAAACCTCCATCATAACTCACATGATAATTATTAGGCCTTGATGCTATCCATGTTTTCCCATCTTTTTCTACTATGTCTCCTTTTAAAGCATTTAGAACTAATGTCCAGGTATTTCCATTTGTAGAATGGTAATAATTTGCTGTTGATGAAGAAGTTGATGCTTTGCCTAAAAACCCAGAGTTAGTTCTTATAATTTTATCTAACTGCGTTGTGCTTTGTGCAAAACTTTGCCAATTATTATTTGTATAATACACATTATTAATTCCTGCAATTGCAACTCCTACATTACCAATCATATTAATATTACTTAATCTTAAACTCATACTATCATTTAGATAAGTATAAACTCCATTTGATAAATCATAATTTATAATATATGATTCCGAGTATTTCCCAGCAGATAAAATGATATTGCTTCCGTTTTTTTCACTCCATCCATACCCATCAAATGACTGTGGATGATTAACAATTTGTGCATTTCCTAATAAATAGGTTAATATAAAGGTGCCTAATAGTACTAATTTTTTCATCGGTTTAATTTAAAGTTTAGGAGGCAAAAGTAGCGGTCCTTTTAAAATAAGACAATACGGCATTTGCCGTATAAATTCAAATTCATTTTAATTCTTGTTTAATTGAAATTGCATCTTAACAAATCTTAACAAAATAATTGCTCGTGATTTTTTTTATAACAATAATAATTCTAAATTTGTAATCATTACAAAAATAAATTCATAACAAATGAATATTGCTCAACATTTATCTACACATGACATAAAACCTTCTTATCAAAGGATTAAGATTTATGAGTATTTATATGAAAAAATGAACCACCCTACGGTAGATGTTATTTATAAAAATTTGGTAGGAGAAATTCCAACTTTATCCAAATCAACTGTTTATAATACCTTAAAATTATTTATTGATAAAGGTATTACCTCAACCCTAACTATTGAAGATAATGAAGTAAGGTATGATGCTGCTGTTGAAAGCCATGGGCATTTTAAATGTACCTCATGCGGAGCAATATTCGACATCAAATATGATTTTAAAGATGTAGCCATGAACAAATTAAAAGGTTTTGAAATAAAAGAAACCCAAGTTCATGTAAAAGGAAAATGTAATCAATGTTTAACTAATAAAAATTAAAAAAAATGGGCGTATTAGTCGGAAAAAAAGCTCCTGGATTCTCAGCACAAGCTGTTATAAATGGAGGAGAAATTGTGAAAGATTTCACATTAGAACAATTTAAAGGAAAATATGTAGTGCTATTCTTTTATCCAAAAGATTTCACTTTTGTTTGTCCAACAGAATTATTTGCTTTTCAAGAAAAACTAGAAGAGTTTAAAAGTAGAAATGTAGAAGTAATTGCTGTATCAACAGATACGGAACAATCTCACTGGGGTTGGCTACAAATGCCAAAAAACGCAGGAGGAATTCAAGGTGTTAAATACCCTTTAGTAGCAGATACCAACAAAACTATTTCAATGAATTACGATGTGTTAGCAGGAGATTTTGATTGGAATGAAGAAGGCGAAATGATTGCTACAGGTGAATTAATTGCTTATAGAGGATTGTTTTTAATTGATAAAGAAGGAACTGTAAGACATCAATTAGTAAATGATTTACCATTAGGAAGAAATGTTGATGAAGCTATCAGAATGGTTGATGCACTACAATTTAACGAAGAAAATGGAGAAGCTTGTCCTGCTAATTGGAGCAAAGAAAAACAAGGGTTAAAAGCAACTCACGAGGGAATTGCTGAATACTTGTCAGCGAACTAGAGTTTGAGTCAGAATGTCCGATTTATTCGTTATTCTCGATCCTCAAACTAAATTATTAACACTTAAAAACAACTTATTATGGCTTTTGAATTACCTAAATTATCTTACGCTTATGATGCGTTAGCACCACATATTGATGCTAGAACAATGGAAATACACCATGGAAAACACCATGCTGGTTATACGAACAATTTAAACGCTGCTATTGAAGGTACTGATTTGGCAGGAAAATCTATTGAAGATATCCTAAAAAACCTAGACATGAACAACATGGCGGTTAGAAATAATGGTGGTGGATATTTTAACCATGATTTATTCTGGAAAGTAATGTCGCCTAATGGTGGCGGACAACCAACAGGTGCTTTAGCTGATGCTATTAACACTGCTTTTGGTTCTTACGAAGGTTTTAAAGATGCTTTTGCTAAAGCTGCTGCAACCCGATTTGGTTCTGGATGGGCTTGGCTTTGTAAAAAAGAGGGTAAATTGGAAATTTGTTCCACTCCAAATCAAGACAATCCTTTAATGCCAGGTGTTGCTTGTGAAGGAACTCCAATTTTAGCATTGG
>PCUH01000192.1:3986-4313 GCA_002770955.1 Flavobacteriales bacterium CG18_big_fil_WC_8_21_14_2_50_32_9
TCAAAACAGAAGACCTGATTACATTAACGCATTTTTTAATGTTATTAATTGGGATGAAGTAGCAAAAAGATTTGCTTAAATAACGACTAAACCTAGCAGGTTTCAGAAACCTGTTAGGTTTTATTCTGACACAAAAAAAGCAGCTAAAAAATTTAGCTGCTTTTTTTATCTTATTAATAATGTATCAATTATTTTTTTTCACTGTGCTGTTTAATCATGGCATCTACCCCTTCTTGAAATTTAGATGGACCACCCGCAACATAACCCGTTTTTCCCATCGCTTCAATACTGTATTGACCTTCATCAGATTTGGTTAAATTAAACACC
>PCUH01000192.1:4340-4617 GCA_002770955.1 Flavobacteriales bacterium CG18_big_fil_WC_8_21_14_2_50_32_9
AATGCTTGTTGTAAACCGTAATTTTGTTGTTTAATTTCTTCTGGCAATTGAAACCTTCTTGGAAAATCTAATTCTAATAGAACCACATTATCTTTTGCCCAAGTTTTAAACTCATCTTTAATAAAAACTTCATTTTTTAGTTTAATGCACCATCCACACCAATCACTTCCTGTAAAGTTAGCTAAAATTGGTTTTCCTGTTTTTTTTGAAATTTCGTAGGCTTTGTTTACATCCACTTCCCAACCATCCATGGAGGCTTTGTAGGCAGGTTGTTCTT
>PCUH01000192.1:4677-4819 GCA_002770955.1 Flavobacteriales bacterium CG18_big_fil_WC_8_21_14_2_50_32_9
GGTTGTTTTATTGAATATTTTTTTCATGATATGGTTTTTTATAATTCTAGAAACTCGTTACAAAAGTGATACCACTTTATTTAACTCAAAATTAAACATAATTATTTTATTCCGTGCATCATCTTAGTTAGCTTACTATTGA
>PCUH01000050.1:0-19456 GCA_002770955.1 Flavobacteriales bacterium CG18_big_fil_WC_8_21_14_2_50_32_9
CCGTGCTTAACACTTTAAAATCAGTCCTTCTATTTCGTTGATGTGCTTCTTCAATAGAAGGTTTGTCTTTTAATGAATTAATATATTTTTCATTCAACAATGTTCCATCAGGCATTTTCAAAGGTTCTTCTTCACCCATACCTTTAGCAACAATTCTTTCAGGATCAACCCCTTTTTCTTTCACTAAATAATCCACACAAGATTGAGCTCTTTTTTGTGAAAGTGTCATATTGTTTTTATTACTACCTCTAAAATCCGTATGAGAACGTAATTGAATTACAATGGTTGGATTTTCTACCATTACGTTATATAAGAAATTTAACGAATCTTTTGAGTTAGGCAACAAATCCCATTTTGCAAATTCATATTCTATTAAAGGTAATTTTATAACTGTATTTATAACTGGTTGAAGGTTATATTCGTGATTAAAAGTTTTTGAAGCTTTAAGACCAACGGTAGTTTCTTTACCTTTTGCAATCAAATAATCTTTTTTTGTTACAACTAATGAATAAGATGTGTTAGGGTTAATGTAACGAGCACTTCCATTTTCTGCAAAAGTAAAGTTACCAGAAGCGTCAGAAGTAACTTCAGCACTACTTCCATCCGTTCCAATTAATTTAATGGTTGCATTTGCTAACGGTTCAGAAGTTTCTAAATCTTTTACGATTCCATTAATTGCATATAACATTGGAGGAAGATAAAATTCCCAAATATCATCTCCACCTTTACCACCTTCTCGGCTAGTAGTGAAAAAACCTCTATCCTTATCCTCTTCAAAAACAATTCCAAAATCATGAGCTGAAGAATTCATTGGTGATTTTAAGTTTTCAACTTTTGCCCATTGATTTACGCCTTTGCTTTCTGCTTTAAACAAATCTAAACCACCCATTCCTGGATGACCGTTTGATGCAAAATATAACTCTCCATTAAATCTAATATAAGGAAACATTTCATCTCCAGAAGTATTGATTTCTGATCCTAAATTAACTGGCTCAGACCATGTTTTTGCTTTTTTATCATAAGTAATGTACCACAAATCTTTGCCTCCCTGTCCGCCTGGCATATCAGAAGCAAATATTAATGTAGATTCATCATTTGTAATTGCAGGATGACCAATAGCAAAAGTATCTGATGCAATTGGAATTAATTCTGCATCCCCCCAATTTTGACCAGATTTTTTTGCAGTAAAAATACTACATCCCATAATACCGTTTTTCTCAACACCACAGCGTGTAAAATAAATTTGATTTTTTTTCTCATTTAAAACCGAAGCTCCTTCTTCTGCAGGTGAATTAATAGTTTCATTTAAAGGAGTTGGCTCGCTCCATTTTCCCTTTTTATCTCTTTTTGTAGCATAAATATCAGAAAAATTCATTCCTGTAACATCTGAAATTGAAGCTCCAGCAGATCCTTGTCTTGTAGATGTAAAATATAATTCTTCACCTTTTTTATCGGCAAACACAGGAGAAAAATCATAATCTTCAGAATTAATTTGAGGCATTGGTGTTACAATGATTCTTGTAGGCTCTTCCAACCATTTTTTTGCACTTTCGCAAGATTTAATACCTACATCAGCTCTTTTATCACCAGGTGCAGCAGCTTTATATTTACCATATTCAACTATTGCATCTTCATACCTACCTTCTGATTTATAAACATTTGCAATATATAAATAAGCCAATGGGTTATCATGTTTTGCTTTTATTGCTTTTTCGTACCAAACAGCAGCTTGTTTTCCATCATTTTTTAGTCGATAACATTCTCCTATTTGAAATAGGATCTCAGATTTTCTTTCGTTTTTACTTTCTTTAGTATAAGCTTTTTTATACATTTCTATTGCTTGGTAGTATTTATACCCACTAAAGGCAACATCTGCTTCGTTTTTATAGTCTTTTTGTGCGTTAGCAGAAAAGCCTATTACAGTAATCATAAGTAAAGTAGTTAATATTTTTCTCATATTTTTAATAATTTTATTCTTTTTAGAATTTTGGCTAAAATAACTATTTATTCGACATAAATCAAAATAAGTTAGACAAAAATAGGATATTTTTTTTATTTCCTAACAAATCTTTAATTTATTTACTAATGATTACTTCTATTTAGTAAATAAAATCTCTCTTAATTTCGGTAAAGGCCAATAAGCATCATCAATCAACAGTTCTAGTTTATCAGCATTATATTTTATTTCATCAAAATAAGGTTTTATTTTATCACAATAGGCTAATGCTTTTTTTTCTGGGTCATCTATTTTGTTTGCTAACTTTCTTTCTTCTAGCATTTCATCTAACTTTTGCTTAATGATAGATGTATGTAATGATAATGCTCTTAATATTTCCTCTTGAGGTTTTGCTAATGTTTTACTTTCACTACCGAAAACTTCTTTCATTCCTTTAATATTTTCTAATAAAACATTTTGGTATTTAAAAGCAGTAGGTAATATATGATTTCTTGCAATATCGCCAAGAGCTCTTGATTCTATTTGGAGTTTTAAAATATAATTTTCTAATTCTATTTCATAGCGTGCATCTAATTCAACTTCAGTAAAAACCTCTAGGTCAGCAAAAAGTTTTTTTGTTTTTTTATCGACCATTGTTTTAATAGCCCTTGGGGTGTCTTTTAGATTTGAAAGACCTCTTTTTTCAGCTTCTTTTACCCAAGCATCGCCATAGCCATTACCTTCAAATCTTATTTTTTTTGAAGATTTTATTAGTTTTTGTAGTTCTTTTAAAATCGCTTCATCTTTTTTAACTCCTTTTTCAATAGCATCATCAACCACTATTTTAAACTCATTTAATTGTTTTGCGACTATAGCATTTAATGCTATCATTGCACTTGCACAGTTTGCTGATGAACCTACTGCACGAAATTCAAATTTGTTTCCTGTAAATGCAAAAGGTGAAGTTCTGTTTCTATCCGTGTTATCTAACAATATTTGCGGCAATTTACCTATACTCATTTTGAGTTCTGTTTTGTCTTCGGGTGTCATTTTGCCCGCTTTCACATTCTCTTCCAAATTATCGAGCATTTGAGATAATTGAGAGCCAATAAAAACTGACATTATTGCTGGTGGTGCTTCATTTGCCCCTAACCTGTGGTCGTTACCTGCGGTGGCTATGCTTGCTCTTAAAATATCAGCATTATCATTTATGGCTTTTATTGTATTAATAAAAAAGGTAAGGAATCGTAAATTAGTTTTTGGGTTTTTGCCTGGCGACAAAAGATTTACTCCTGTGTTTGTACTTAATGACCAATTGTTGTGCTTTCCTGATCCATTAACTGACTTGAATGGTTTTTCGTGAAAAAGAACTCTAAAATCATGTTTGCGAGCTATTTTCTCCATCAAATCCATCATCAATAAATTATGGTCATTTGCCAAGTTTGTTTCTTCAAACATGGGAGCACATTCAAACTGGTTAGGAGCAACTTCATTGTGTCTTGTTGTAACTGGAATTCCCAACTTATGCGATTCAATTTCAAAATCTTTCATAAATGCCACAACTCGCTCACTAATAGACCCAAAATAATGATCATCTAATTGCTGTCCTTTTGCAGGATTATGACCAACTAATGCTCTACCAGTCATTATTATGTCTGGTCTGGCATTATACAAAGATTTATCAATTAAAAAATATTCTTGTTCCCAACCTAAATTTGCATTTACTTTTGAAATTTCTTTATCAAAATATTGACAAACACTAGTTGCCGCTTTGTCAATAGCATTTAGCGTTTTAAGTAAGGGCATTTTATAATCAAGTGCTTCTCCAGTATAAGCAATAAAAACAGTAGGAACACAAAGTGTTTGACCAATTATAAATGCTGGCGAAGTGGGATCCCATGCGGTATAACCTCTTGCTTCAAATGTATTACGTATTCCTCCATTTGGAAAACTTGATGCATCTGGTTCTTGTTGAATAAGATTATCTCCATCAAAGCGTTCAATAGCTCTTCCTCCGCTAATTGGTGTAAAAAAAGAATCATGTTTTTCAGCTGTCGCTCCTGTTAGCGGTTGAAACCAATGGGTATAATGGGTTACTTTTTTTGTCATAGCCCAATCTTTCATTGATGATGCTACTTGATTGGCAATACTTCTATCAATTCTTTTTCCATCATTAATAGATGCCATAACACTTTGGTATGCTTCTTTTGGCAAAAATTCACGCATTTTTTCTTGTGTAAAAACATTTGTTGCATAGAATTCAGAAATTTTATCCGATGGATAATCTATTTGTTTAGGTGTTCTTTTTAGAACATCATTTAAAGCATTAAAACGTAACATAATTTATTTTTTAGTATTTTTTTGGCAAATGTATAATTTATTTTAAGGGTAATTATATAATTTATATAAAATTATTAACAACACCCCATAAAATTATTAGGTTAAATTTTAAATTAATACTTTTTTTATGTTATGATTAAAAAATGGCATAAAAAAATGCTGTCAATTATTAATTAACAGCATTAAACTTTCTTAAAACTTAACGAATTAATCCAACCCAACTTCTTCAATAATTTCAACACGCATATTTTTCATAGGATCTTTAACATCAACTGGTTCTTCATCCGACTTCACCTCTCTATTCAATCTATCTGCTTTTATGCCTTTTGAAACAATATATTTATAAACAGCCCCAACTCTTTTTCCATCTAATTTATCGATTTCTTTTTCAGACTTATCTATATGACCTATTAATGAAATTTTTGCATTGGGATTAGCTTTTAAATAAGCTATTATTTCATCAATTTTTTTAACATTACCATCTATAGAATAAGATTTTGCTACAAAAATTATAGTTATGTCATTTAAATCTGTAAGAGCTTTGACTTCCCCCTCAGCATCTTTAACACCTGACGGGCTTCCATCTGAGCCTATTATTTCAATTTTATTAGCAGCAGGGTTTTTATCACTACTGAAATTTCTATTGACCACTTCTGCATTTTTCATAGCTGGGTCGCTATCACAATCACACTCATTTGGTGTTGAAGTTTCTATTACAGAAACATTGTCAACAAAATAATAAGCATCAGGTAATTGGGGATTTGTAAACCCTCTTGGTCTTTTAACTTTTCCTAATTGAAGTTTTTCATCAGGAGTAAAATTCCCAATTGTTAAAAATTCTTCTCCACCACTTGCTTTATAAACTCCACAAATAGGTGTCCAATAATATTGTTGTTCATAAGTTGTAAGTTTTTTACTTACAATTTGACTTTCTACTTTTAACACATCTGTATTGTTTGCAGAAATTGCATTTTTGGTAATTGCAGCACCTATATAATTAGTAGCGAATTTGGATAAATCTGCTAAGCTTACATGAAAAGTAATGCAATATGTTTTTCCCGCTTCAAGTTGTTGAGATAGCTGTACCTGTAAATAACTCCTTGGTTCTTTGTTTTTATAACTGTATGCTAAGAAACCGGCATAGTTATCACCAGCCATTGGTTTTTCTTCTCCGTAAGCATTTTCAGGAGTTGTTACTAATCCATTTTTGGTGCTTTTAGTATATAAGTCAGCTTTTGCTAGTGTTGGAGAAATCCATGGCTTTGCTAATTCAATTTGACCTTCTTCTTTTACTTTTTTTTCTAGCTCCTGAAAAGTGGAATTTGGGACTAAATTTTCTTGTGCTAGTACAAAAAAAGACATTACTAATAATGGTAAAATACTATATAATTTTTTCATGATAAATTGTTTTAATTTAATTTAAATACTCAAAATTTGTTCCGAAATTAATAATTTACATTTATTTAACCCAGAAAATTCATAAATTTTCTATGATATAAGTAATACCAACAAATTTATTTATTTTCATTTGCCCAAATTTGGGTATTACTATTCCGATAATTATCGGAAAGGATTAACCGCTTTGCATCCCACTGCCCTTTGCACATTCATATAATTCCCTTCGCTTTTGCATGAAAAAAGCGAGTTAAAACAAAAGTAATAAAAAAAAGCCACCCGAAGGTGGCCTTTTTCTTGCTTCATTAAAAGGATTAATTCACACTTCTTCCGTAAAAATTAACCTTTATAAGTTCTTCTAATAACATTCTTTTACCATTGTAAAATGGAGTTATCCAAGCATCTTTTTGTCCTGATTTGATTATTTTTTTTCTTAAACTTTCGGCTTCGCTTAGTGTATTAAAGCTACCTTGTGTAAAACGAGTAATTCCATCAGGATAATCAACAATTTTTGGTTCTCCATATTGTTTTAAATGGTTCCATTTATAATTTTTAGGAAAACGGTAGGCTGCAATTTGAACTTTAAATTCAAGTCCATTTGCACAAGAATTTCCTCCTGTTCTAATCAATTTATTATACACAGAAGTATCATTCAAATCTTTACCTATAAATTCTGAAAAGTCTATGAAAAAATCATTAGCACAAGGATCATTTTGATATTCTTCGAGTGTTTTTCGTTGACCAAAAACAAAAACAGTTACAAAAGCTTCTTCTGATGCTTTTTCTTTTTCTGCCAGCATTTTTCTGAAGTTTTCGGCTTCTTCAAGTGTATTAAACGGGCCAAAGGTATATCTTGTTAACCCATCGGGATATGTTTTTGCAGTAATTTTTCCATATTTTTCTAGGTAACTTAATTTAAAATCTTCTTTATTTTCAACTGCTCCAATTTCAACCTTAAATGTTAATCCTGTAATCGTTTTTTCTGCAGCATCAACTAAAGTTGTATCATCTAAAATAACCTCTCCATTTTCGGCTAAGTTTTTTGCTTTATTTTCTAATTCAATTTTTCTTTTAAAGTTATTTATTGAATCTGTTTTGGTAACTTCTTCATGCATAGAAATTTGTTGTTCATAATTAACTCTTGACAAATCTTCTTTATAATATTGTTTAATGGTATTTTCCTCTCCATTATTATCAATTTTTATGTTGAATTCTGAAATTGTTGGGTCGTGCTGTATTAATTTTTGTCTAAAAATTTCTGCTTCTAACAATGTTTTGAAAGGACCTAAAATAATGTTTTCAGTTCCTTGTTTCGTTGTTGATTTTTCGGCAACTCCATCAATTTCTTTTATGTTTTCAATGTTATTAGGTTCTATATAAAAAGAAACTCCGTCTGTTTGTATGTCTCCTTTTTCTTTTATAACTTTATTGTACATTTTTTCTCTATAACCATCATCAGTACTTTCAAATTTATATTTTTCTATTTGAGTATCTATTTTTCCTTGTAATTTATCTAAAGTATCAGCAACAGAAATTCCTTCTATATTCTCTTTTGAATATAATTTAAAATCATGCTCAACCTGCACATAAGTTTCTAAAGACTCTATATCTAAATAATCAATTTTGGTATCATAACCTTCAACTTCTATTGCAATTTTATATCTATTACCAGGAGTTAGAGCTAACATATATTTTCCTGATGTTGAATTAGATTTAAATTTACCTTCTAACTCGCCAGTTTTATCGTTTGTTACTGTTATGTCAGCTTCCACAGGTTTTCCATCTGCTTCAGTTATACCAACAACTAATGCTAAAATAGGTCTTTTTCCTAAATGACCAGGAGTAACTGTATAAATATTATGTGCAGCATTTTTACTTCTTCCTGCGGAGGAATAATATCCTGTTTTTGCATCCGCTGACAACACATAAAATCTATCATCATCAATCGTGTTTATTGGATGCCCTACACTTTCTGGCGTATCCCAACCTGATTCTGACAAATAGGTATAAAAAATATCATACCCACCCATGCTTGTATGCCCTTTGGAGCTGAAATACATTGTCTTCCTATCTGGATGTATGAATGGGGCATCTTCATCATGCTTTGTGTTGATAGTTGCTCCTAAATTTTTTATATCTCCCCACGATCCATCAGGCATAAGTGAAGCTGAATACAAATCTCTTCCTCCAAATCCACCTGCTCTGTTACTTGAAAAATAAAGAATTTTTCCATCACTTGTCAAAGAAACACTTCCTTCCCATGCCTCTGTATTAACTAGCCCTTTTAATTTCTCTGGTTTTGACCAAATATCGCCAACTAATTTTGACACATAAATGTCTCCATTATCTTTTTGCGATTGCTTATAAACAAATAATTGCTGTCCATCTACTGAAAGAGCAACTGCCGCATCATGACCAGAGGTGTTGATGTTTTCGCCAATACTTTCTGGTTCTAACCAATTATCTCCAAGTTTATAAGAAATCATAATATCTTCATAATACTGACCATATTTATCTGGTTTTCCTGTTGGACCTTGTAAACCGCCTTTGCTTCTGTTTCCTCTGTACGTATAAATCAACATTGATTCATCAGGTGTTATCACAGGCACATATTCAGAATAAATTGTATTGATTGGACTACCTATATCATTAATGGTAATTTTGAGACTATCGTTTGTGAAAATTTTAGCATTTTCACAATAAAATATATTTTGTTCTGCAATACTTCTATCTTTAGGGTCTAAATCATCCGCTTGCAAATAAATTCGATACGAATCTATTGCTTTATCAAATTGATGATTTACTGCATAAGCTCTTGCTAAATAACTATTCACTAAATTAAATTCAGGATTCATCTCCTTAACTTCTTTTAATTTAGTTATTGAAATTGCTTTTTTATCTTTAAAATAAGTATAACAAATACCTACCATCAATTTAAAATATGGGTCAGTAGGTTTATTGGCTTCCAATTTCTCGAAAAGCTCTGTTGCTTGTGGTATGTTTTGAAAATCGCCTTCTTCAAAATAAAGCTCAGCTTTTTCAATAATTTGTTTTTCTTCTTTGGAGGACAGCTTTTCTTGTGCAAAAGCAGATTGAATGAATGAAAAAAATAAAATTATATAACCTATTTTTTTTAAAATAATCATGAGTTCAAAAAATTATCATTTATCATTTGCTAAAATATACTATATTAGAACATTAAGTTATTGACATTTGTTTCAGTTATTAACGTACTTATTAACAATAAAAAGTATTTTGTTAACACTTAAAAATTACACTTAAATGGTTGTAATTTTACAACAAATTATGAAGGAACAAATTGTTGAATTAAGAAATGGAATTAGGGTTGTTTACACGCCTTCTTTAAGCCATGTTGCTCATTGTGGATTTATTATCAACACTGGTTCTAGAGATGAACATTTAAAAGAAAACGGAATTGTTCACTTTATTGAACATGCAATTTTTAAAGGTACTTCTAAACGAAAAACACACCATATCTTAAACAGAATTGACAATGTAGGTGGAGAAATAAATGCATTTACAACCAAAGAAAACACGAATGTGTATGCATCCTTTACTTCGATTTACTTAGAAAGAGCTGTTGAACTTCTAACTGATATTGTTTTCAATTCAACTTTTCCCGACAAAGAACTTATTAAAGAGAAAGAAGTTGTAATTGATGAAATATGTTCCTATCAAGACACTCCTTACGAACAAATTTATGATGATTTTGAAAGCCAAGTTTTTAAAAAACATCCATTATCTTACAATATTTTAGGTACTGTTAAAAGTGTTTCTAAATTAAATCGAAATGATTTACTTTCTTTTTTTAATAAAAATTATGGCACAAACGAAATTGTATTTAGCATTGTTGGTAATTTTTCAACTGAAAAAATTAAACGAATTACCCAAAAATACTTAAGCAATATTCCTTCTAAAATCACAAATTCAAAACGAAAAAAATTTACTGGTTATTCTCCTGCAGAAATTATATTAACAAAAGATACACATCAAGCTCATTGTACTATTGGGAATATTGCTTATGATGCGTACCATCCTAAAAAAAATACTTTCATTTTACTTAATAATATTTTAGGTGGTCCTGCCATGAATAGCAAACTTAATATGGGAATAAGAGAGAAATATGGTTTGACATACAACATTGAATCTTCTTACAATTTTTATTCTGACACAGGGCTTTTTTCAATCTATTTAGGAACGGATAATAAACATATTTATAAAACTATAGATTTGGTTAAAAAGGAATTAAAAAACTTAAAATCAAAAAAATTATCCCATTTGCAATTGAAAAATGCCAAGCGACAATTAATTGGACAAACTACATTATCTGAAGAAAACAACTGTAATGTGATGCTTGGACAAGGTAAAAGTTTGTTACAATATAATTATATAGAATCATTAGATGAAGTTTACAAAAAAATTGAAGCCATTACTGAAAATGAATTATTGGATGTGGCTAATGAGATTTTTAATGAAAAGCAATTAAGCACTTTACTCTTTAAACCTACCAATTAAATACGATTTTTATTATGGATTTTTTACCAGAAGCTATTAATCAATATGTTGAAAATAATTCTGAAAAAGAACCTCAACTTTTAAATGAACTAAACCATGAAACATGGGAAAAAGTATTAAATCCCAGAATGTTGTCTGGGCATTTTCAAGGAAGAGTTTTAAGTATGTTTTCTCACATGATTCAACCTGAAAACATTTTAGAAATCGGCACTTATACAGGTTATTCAGCACTATGTTTGGCAGAAGGGCTGCAAAAAAGAGGGAGTATTCATACCATAGATATTAATGAAGAATTAACCTCTTTGGTTAAAAAATATATAGCTAAAGCAAATTTATCAGCAGTAATTCATTGCTATACAGGCAATGCGTTGGATATTATACCTTCCCTTAATCAAAAATTTGATATTGTTTTTATTGATGCCGATAAAACAAATTATTCTAATTACTATAATTTAGTATTTGATAAGGTTAGGCAAGGAGGTTATATTATTGCAGATAATGTGCTTTGGAGTGGGAAAGTGATAACCCCTGAAGAAAATAGGGATGACGACACAAAAGCATTGGTTGAATATTCTAAAATGGTAATGAAAGATAAACGTGTGCAACCACTTCTTTTACCAATTAGAGATGGATTAATGATAGCAAGAAAGTTATAAATGAATAAAATATGAAGTTAATTACAGCTTTACGCATCATTGCATTTTTAGAAGGTATTTCTTATCTTGTTTTATTATGCATTGCTATGCCTCTAAAATATTTTTACAATCAACCGCAAGCAGTGAAAACAGTTGGAATGGCTCACGGAGTTTTGTTTGTACTTTTTGTAGTATTGCTTTTATTTGTGCATATTGAACTGAAATGGAAACTTAGCAAGACTTTTTGGGTATTTATTTCTTCGTTAATTCCTTTCGGAACTTTTTATGCAGATGTAAAATGGTTTAGAAAATAAAAAAAACCACTTTGATTATCCAAAGTGGTTTTTTTATTTTTATTTATTCATTAATTTTTAAGTTCCAAAAACGCTACTTGAAATAAATTGATGTGTAGGATTTGTAATCAACACAGGTATTTCTGCTTCATTAGCAATTACTTCTTGCTCATCACTTCCAAAGAAATCAGGCAATAAAGCTCCTTCTTGTGTATTAACAATAACAATTAAATCAGCATCTATTTTTGCAGAAAAACGAACCAATTGTTTCTTAAAGTTTCCTCCATCTTCTTCAGCTCTTTGAATTTCATAAGTCAATCCTTTCTCATCAAAATATTTTTTTGCGAATCGAAGTTCTTGGTCTAATTTCTTTTTCAAGAATTCATCTGATTCAGAATCGGCAAATAAATGAACCGTACTTTTAAAATGTTTTGCAATGTTTGCAGCGATAGCTAATTTTTGTTTAGTAACATCTGAATGATCAATAGGAACAACAATATCATCATAAGTATCCGTTTCAGATGGTTCTTTTTCCTGAACAATAATAAAAGGGACTTTAGAGTGAGATATTACTTTAATAGCATGGCTACCTAATATTTTTTGCATTCCTCTAGCTCCGTGTGTTCCCATTACGATATATCCTGCTGAAATTTCGGAAGCAACATCACCTATATCTTCAAAAATGCTACCAATTCTAACGATAACATTAATGTTGACTCCAAATTTTTTTTCTGATTTAGATGCTATTTCTGTTAATTTTTCTCTTGCTGCTTCAATTTCTTTTTGTTTTGAAACAACATGAAGTAAATAAACATCTCCACCATAAGATTTTGCTACTTGAGCAGCATGACTAATAGCACAATCAGCAACAGCAGTAAAATCATGCGGGACGAGAACTTTATAGGTTTGTTTATTCATAGTAGTTTATATTTTGGAAATTATTTTGAACAAATATAATATTATTATAGTTAGATATAAATTTATCAATAAAAAAAATGTTAAATATCTTTTAATTTGAATGTTTCCATGAAATTGGTTGTGAAATTTCCTTTTTTGAATTTTTCATCTTGCATTAGTTGTTGATGAAAAGGAATAGTGGTTTTAACTCCTTCAATAATATACTCATCTAAAGCTCGTTGCATTTTTAAAATAGCCTCTTCTCTTGTTTGAGCAATGGTTATCAATTTTGCAATCATAGAGTCATAATACGGAGGAATTACATAACTTGCATATACGTGTGTATCTATTCTAATTCCATGACCACCAGGTGCATGATACGTTTTTATTGTTCCTGGGCTTGGTCTGAAATCGTTAAAAGGGTCTTCAGCATTTATTCTGCATTGAATAGCGTGTAATACTGGCTCATAATTTTTACCTGAAATTTTATCTCCAGCAGCCAATTTAATTTGCTCTTTTACTAAATCAAAATTAATAACCTCCTCAGTGATGGTGTGTTCTACTTGAATACGAGTATTCATTTCCATAAAATAAAAATCTCTGTTTTTATCCACTAAAAATTCAACTGTACCTACTCCTTCGTAATTAACCGCTAAAGCTGCTTTTATTGCTGCTTCACCCATTTTTTTTCTGAGTTCTTTTGTCATAAAAGGTGAAGGAGTTTCTTCAACTAATTTTTGATGTCTTCGTTGAATTGAGCAATCTCTTTCGGATAAATGACAAGCACTAGTACCATCACCAGCTATTTGAATTTCTATATGATGAGGTTCTTCAATGAATTTTTCCATATACATCCCATCATTACCAAAAGCCGCAGCAGCTTCTTTTCTTGCGGAATCCCATGCTGCTTCAACTTCACTTTCCTTCCATATCACACGCATTCCTTTTCCTCCACCACCAGCTGTGGCTTTCATCATTACAGGGTATTTAATTTTTTTAGCAACCGTTTTCGCATCTTCCAAATCTTTCAACAATCCTTTTGAACCAGGAACTACAGGAACTCCAGCTTTAATCATTGTGTCTTTAGCCGAAGATTTATCACCCATGGCATCAATCATTTCTGGCGATGCTCCTATAAATTTAATTCCATTTTCTTGGCAAATTTTTGAAAACTTAGCATTTTCTGACAAAAATCCATATCCTGGATGAATAGCATCTGCGTTGGTTATTTCTGCAGCTGCAATTATATTGGGAATATTTAGATACGAAAGAGCACTTTGAGGAGGTCCTATGCATACAGCTTCATCTGCAAAACGCACATGTAAACTATCTTTATCGGCTGTTGAATAAACAGCTACAGTGCTTATCCCCATTTCCTTACATGTTCTAATAACACGTAAGGCTATTTCACCTCTATTCGCAATTAATATTTTTTTAAACATAAATAAGTTGTTAGGTGTAAGTAATTAGTAGATAGAAATAATAATTTAAAAAAAAATTAAGCTGGTTCTACTAAAAACAAAGGTTGATCATACTCTACAGGAGAACCGTCATCAACAAGCACTTTAACAATTTTACCAGACATTTCAGCCTCAATTTCGTTAAATAATTTCATTGCTTCAATTACACAAACAACAGTTTCATTTTTAACATCATCACCTATGTTGATAAAACAAGGTTTATCTGGAGAAGGTTTTCTATAAAAAGTACCTATCATTGGAGATTTTATTTCTATATAGTTGTTTGTTTCTTCTGCTTTTGCAGGAGCAATTGCTGGTGTTGCAACTTGGGATTGTTGCTGAACAACAGGATTTGCTACTGCTACTTGCTGTGGTTGTTGGTGTGTTGGAGCAGTTTGTTGAAACTCTACTATAGGTGCTCCTCTTTTGTAAGGAGGTGTTTTAATGGTAATTTTAAAATCTTTGTCTTCAATTTCAACTTCACTTACTCCTGATTTTGAAACAAATCTTATTAAATCTTGAATTTCTGATGCTTTCATAATATATAGATTTTGTGTGTTTTATTATTTAAGTTTAAGAATTATAAGCCCATTTCACCCATATTGCTCCCCAAGTAAACCCTCCTCCAAATGCAGATAAAATTAAGTTATCTCCTTTTTTTAATTTGTTTTCCCATTCCCACAAACACAAAGGAATTGTTCCTGAAGTTGTGTTTCCGTATTTTTGGATATTTAGCATCACTTTTTCATCACTCAACCCCATTCTTCGAGCTGTGGCATCAATTATTCGTTTGTTTGCTTGATGAGGAACTAGCCAAGCAACGTCATCGCTTGTTAAATGATTTCTTTCCATTATTTCAGCAGAAACATCAGCCATATTAACAACTGCAAATTTAAATACAGCTTGTCCTTCTTGATGGATATGGTGTTCTTTATTTTTCACTGTTTCCAAAGTAGGTGGATATACTGAACCTCCAGCTTTTTGATGTAGATATTGAAATCCAGATCCATCACTTTTTAAAATAGAATCTTTCACACCAAACCCTTCTTCGTTTGGTTCGAGCAACACTGCTCCGCCACCATCACCAAAAATTATACAAGTTGACCTATCCTCATAATCTACTAATGCAGACATTTTATCTACGCCAACCACAACCACTTTTTTATGTGTGCCTGATTCCACATATTTAGCACCTGTTACCAATCCAAAAATAAAACCGGAACAAGCTGCATTCAAATCAAATCCAAATGCATTTGTAGCCCCAACCTTATCGGTTATGATGTTGGCTGTTGCTGGAAAGATATGATCAGCTGTAACTGTACAACAAATAAGTAAATCTATTTCTTTTGGAGAAATCCCTCTTTTTTCACACAATCCTCTCACAGCATGAACAGCCATTTCTGAAGCTCCTTTTCCTTCTCCTTTAAGTATTCTTCGTTCTTCTACTCCAGTTCTTGATGTTATCCATTCATCTGTAGTATCTATCATGGTTTCCAATTCCTTATTCGTTAAAACGTAATCAGGAACGTATCCATTAACAGCTGTAATTGCGGCAGTAATTTTACTCATCGTATTTTAAGGTTTTCGCTTTCTCTATAAAAGAGAGATGAAAAATAAAAAAACCTACTATATTTCAAGGAAATTTATAGTAAGTTTTTGATTTGTTTTTAGATTGCTACCTGTTTCTCAACAGCTAATTTACCTCTATAATAACCACATTCTCCGCATACTCTATGATAAAGTATTGGAGAACCACAGTTTGAACAATTTACTACTGTTGGAGCAACTGCTTTGTAGTGTGTTCTTCTTTTGTCTCTTCTCGTTTTCGAGGTTTTTCTTTTAGGATGTGCCATTTTATTTTAGTTTTCTGTTTTTAATTGTGTTAACTTAGACCATCGAGGATCTATATTTTGTATTTTATTATCTTTTACTTCTACTTTTTTTAATTTTTCTATCACTTCTTGATTACATTCTTTTTTCTTGTGAGCTCTTTTTTGAGGTACATTTATTTGAATGTATTCATAGATATATTTTGCTATATTTATTTGATGTTCATTTTCAGATATGACTACCAAATCATCTGTATCGTCATAATCTTCATCTCCAAATTTAACAATGAGATTTTCTTCTCCTTTTATTTTAAGTTTCACTTCATCTAAACATCTATCACAAGGAACTTCTATATAACCTTTAATTTTAAAATCAAGCAATAACATTGTTGATTGTTTTTCAAATGTTAATTTCACTTTGAAATCAGCACTAGTGAACTCATTACACTCAAAAAGTTGAAAGAACGTATTATCAATTTTATACTCATACAAGTGTATTCCTTGTTTGAGGCTCGCAAAATTAATATTATATCCACTTAATTGTTTCACTTGTTTTCCTATTAGGGAAAGGCGACAAAGTTATGAATTTATTTGATTCTGCAAAACCTAAAAACTTTTTTTTATTCTTCAAAAAAATCATATAAAATAATTAGTTTTTATCTCCTTTAGTTAATTTTAAATTTCTCTATTATTTCAAATAAAAATTACCTGTAAGTTTTTTATAATCCGCTGTGTAGTGATGTCTTTTTTCGGTTTCTATAGTTAAACTTTCCTCAATGACTGTATTAGGTTTAGTTTTTGAAAATTCCAATAAAATTCGCTTGGTAGCTTTTGTTAAATTAGGTTTTACTTCACATCTTCTGTTTAAAAATAATCCTTGTGAAAAAGCGTTGCGAGTAAAATCAACTACCTCATTCACAGGTAAAATTAATGAGAAAATTCCTTCTGGTTTCAGCAGCCTAATTACGTGAATTAGTAAATCATCAAAAGAAAGTTGTTCATTATGTCTTGCAATTGCTCTTTCGTTTTGTGGAGGTTGATATGAATTTACAAAAAAAGGTGGGTTTGAAATAATTAAATCGAAAGTTTTATAAGGACTAAACAATTGAAGTGAAGTATGATGAACGGCAATGCGATTACTCCATTTACTTTTACCAATATTGATTTCCGCCTGAAAACAAGCATTTTTTTCAACATCAATGGCTTCAATTATTAGGTTTTGAGAACGCTGAGCTACCATCAACGCAATTAATCCAGAACCACAGCCTATATCTAATGCATTTCCTGATTTTATTGTTGTCCAAGCACCGAGCAGCACCCCATCTGTGCCTACTTTCATTGCACAATACTCTTGTTCAATTGTGAATTGTTTAAAATGAAATGGTGCAGACATTGGGAGTTAGAGAGTATTTAGAAGTACTTAGAGAATGCCTAGAGTACTTAGAGTTAATTCATACATAAACTAGTTGTTAGTTAAATACAAATCTATCAATCCTTCGGGAGCATCAATAAAAATTTTTTTGTCTTTTCGATTTACATCTAAAATAATATGGTCTGTAATTGGAATAAGAATTTCGTTTTGTAAATCATCAACTATTTCAAGAATGGCTTGTTGTGGATAATCTAAAACTTGATTAATTTTTCCTATTATTCCTTTGGTTTTATCTTCAACTTCAAAGCTGATTACTTCGTGAAAATAAAATTTATTTCCTTTTAGAGGTGGAAGCATATCGAGTGGAAGAAAAACTTCTTTTCCAACCATAGCTTTTGCTTGTTCCACATCGTTGATATCTTCTATTTTCAGAATCAGAGAATCGTTGTTTGATAGTTGAGTAGAGGTAATAAAAAAAGGAACCAATTCGTTATCCAATTTATTTAATTGAATAAAAACTGATTCCAATTTTTTGTAGAAAGTGGGGTTGTCAACATCAAGTTTAACAACTAAACTTCCTTCTTTCCCATGAATCTTAGAAGTGTAACCTAAGTAGTAGCACGCCTCTATATTCATTATATTTTAATCTTCTTTTTTGTCTTCGGTTACTTCGGCAGCTGGAGTTTCTTCTGCTTTAGCTTCAGTTGCTGGAGCTTCTTCAGTTGCAGGAGTTTCTTCTGCCTTAGCTTCTGTTACAGGAGCTTCTTCAGTTGCAGGAACTTCTTCTACTGGAGCTTCTTCTACTGGAGGAGTCATTTTAGCTGCAATTGCTGCTGCTTTTTTCTCATTAGCTTCTTTTTCTGCTTTTAAGGCTGCTTTTTGTTGATCTTCTTTAGATTTAGAAAGTCCTTCTTTTTTACCTTCAATTTTACCTTCTTTTTCTTTCTTCCAAGCTTCAAATTTTTTGTCAGCTTGTTCTTGTGTTAACGCTCCTTTTATTACACCTCTGTCTAAGTGATCTTTGTGCAACACTCCTTTGTATGATAACAACGCTTTGCAGGTATCTGTTGGTTGTGCACCAGTTTTTACCCAATACAAGGCTCTATCGAAATCTACATCAATAGTTGCTGGATTAGTGTTAGGATTGTAAGTACCTATACGTTCAATAAATTTCCCATCTCGTGGGGCTCTTGAGTCTGCTACAACTACATGAAAAAAAGCATAACTTTTTTTACCAAATCGTTGTAATCTAATTTTTGTAGGCATTCTTTAATTTTTTTTAAATGTTATTACTATTGTTATACCCCAAAATATTTCGGGGCTGCAAATTTACAAATTAGTTTTAATTATACAACTTGTTTCATAAAAATATATTTAGAGTTTGTTATCTATACTATTTTGTTTACCTTTACTTTGTTGTGTTTTTTAATTTCAAAATCAAATTCCATGAAGATAAAATCATCAATAGTACTACTAATTATTGCTTTCTCTGTGTTGGGTTGCTCATGGACTAATCATTTTATGATAGTGAATGAGAGCGATGAAACCATTACCATTCGTTACACCATAGAACCTCCTAAAAAAACATTTGGCATTTTTTCAAATCTTCCCTCAATGTATCCTTTAAAAAAGAAGCAACACATTGATTGGTATGCTAAATTAACAACAAAAGATTTAGATACCAACATAGCCGCTGTTCATATTGAACTACCTCCAAAAACAGTACTCATTATTGGTGAGTTGCATAACGATAATTATGAAAAATACGACCAATATTTTATTAATGGAAGAAGTTTTAATTTGGGAGAATTAAAAATTACCCATGCGAACAACGAAACCACTATCGTTCCCAACACTTTTGATGATTTTTTTAAAAAGAACAATGGAAATATTAGTTATGTGTTGAAGTGAATAAAGGTTTGATTAGGAATTTTTAACCATTTCTAAAACCATATTGTCACTTAAAAGATTGGTTTTATCATAAATAACAATGTTTCTTCCTCCTATATATTCAGCAACATCCATTAAAGCTCTATTTTCAACCGAAGACAACCCCCCTTCAATTTTCTCCATTGGTTGAATTAATATATTAAATGTTGAATTTGGTTTTCCTTCAAATAATTCTTTTATAGTTGCTATTAAGAACTCTTCACCATTTATAAAATCAGCAAATAAAAGCCTGTTGTTTGAAAAAGGTTTAATAGCCTCTCTTTTTAATTCTTTTTTATTGACTACATCCCGAATTAATACAGCATTAGTATATAATCTAACATATAAAAATATTTTACTTTTAAAACTAAACATCAAATTTCGTTATAAATTACTACTCATAAAACTTCTTAGACGCGTTCCAATAAACATCCATGTCTTCTAGCGGTGTTAAAGCTAGAAGCTACCACGAAATAGTACCGAGGCACACCATTTAAAGTGGTGGGTCTTCTTTTTTAACCTTTTCTACTGCTTCTAACCAATATTCCCAATAGGCGGTATCAGTTGGTTTATCTACTTCGCCCCAATATCCACCACCACTCAAAATATCAGTTAAATCATTAGACCCTGTAGCTTCCCAATACGCTTTAAGCATATACAACATTGCTTCGTACCCTTCTTTCTCAGTAATTGTTTCATTACTGGAAATTATACCGTCTTCATTTATTTTACCATCACTTGCTAATTTTTTCATAATTTTTTATTTTACCCCAAGCCTTGATATTTTAACAGAAAGCTTAGCGATATTTTTCTCATGATACACCTAACAAATAT
>PCUH01000050.1:19465-19698 GCA_002770955.1 Flavobacteriales bacterium CG18_big_fil_WC_8_21_14_2_50_32_9
TTTAATTTAATTTATTTATCAGTGTAAAGAAATCTGCGTAAATATGCGTAATCTGTGGCATAAAAAATAGTGTATAGAGTTCTCTTGCCACAGATTACATATATTTTCACTGATTTGATTCGCAGATTTTACCTGCTTTATCTATTAAACTGCTTAATAAATTAAGTAAAATCCTTTTTTAAAACTATTTTAGTGTTATTACTACTCATAAAACTTCTTAGACGCGTTCCAAT
>PCUH01000050.1:19907-20158 GCA_002770955.1 Flavobacteriales bacterium CG18_big_fil_WC_8_21_14_2_50_32_9
CTTCTTGCAACTCATCCATTTCTTCAATCACTTTCTCCCAAACTTGTTCTTTGTTGTCCCAATCAAAACCTACTCCTCTAGCTTTATCCTGTATTCTTATACATTTTATTAATGCCGGAAGTGATTTAGGAACACCTTCCAACACAGAAGTTTTTCCTTCTTTCAATTTCAATTTTTCCCAATTGGATTTTACTTCTTCCTCATCTTTCACTTTCACATCACCATAAATATGTGGATGACGATAAATTAAC
>PCUH01000050.1:20192-27709 GCA_002770955.1 Flavobacteriales bacterium CG18_big_fil_WC_8_21_14_2_50_32_9
CAAAAGCATTGGTTTCTGAGCCAATTTTTGCATAAAAAACAAGGTGCAACATTAAATCGCCCAACTCTTTTTTAATTTCTTCCATATCATTATCAAAAATGGCATCGGTAAGCTCATAAGTTTCTTCAATCGTCAGGTGGCGAAGGCTTTGCATGGTTTGTTTTTTATCCCACGGACATTTTGCTCTCAATTCGTCCATAATGGTTAACAATCGTTCAAAGGCTTTTAATTTTTCTTGCATCTTAAATTGTATTTCGGTTTTATCTTCTAAATTTGTTTGGTGTTTAAAGTAATTTTCAAATATCCACTATTTTTAGGAGTTTTCCTCCATTATTTTGTTTCATTTTCTCAACAAACTGTTCCGCAATTTGGTGTTGAACAAACAATACATTTTGGTTCAATCCTACCTCATCGTCCTTTGGTAAACGCAGTTGTTGAAGGTCATTCGTTGATTTATGAATTTTCATTTTATAAAAACACATTAGGTAAAAAGCAATGGCAACAGGCCTATAACTATCCAAAAATTGGAATTTCAGCAATGATACTACAATTGGGAAATAAAGAAAAACTTGGCAATTCGTATGGTGTTTTTCCGTACATTCAATTTCCAATTTCCAATAAAAAAATAGAATGGAACATAAGATTTGGATATGGGTTGGGCTATATTGAAAAACCATTCGATAGAGAAACTAATTTTAAAAATACGGTGATTGGTTCTACATATAATGTATTAATCAATTTGAACTCGTTGTGGAGAATTAAACTCAATGAAAACATTTCAACTTCTGCTGGAATTTCGTTGGTTCATTTTTCAAATGGCTCTTTCACGCGTCCAAATTTAGGAATCAATGTATTTTCTCTAAACGCAGGACTTGCATATAATTTCGGTTTAAAAAAAGATTTAATTCAAAACGAAATACCAAAAAGAGAGAAAAATTGGAGTAAGATTGTGTTGGTGAATGTGGGAATTAAAGAAATACCCCCTGTTGAAGGTCCTAAATACATGGTCTATACAACTTCATTTAGTTTTCAAAAAGCGTTTAGTAATAAATCTTCTTATGGTTTTTCGGCTGATTTGTTTTATAATTCATCGTTAGAACAATTGATTTCGGACGAAGAAAATAAAACAACTTCAAATTCAGATAATGCTAGAGCAGGATTGTCTGTTTTTTATTCACTTGATGTGGGAAAAGTATCCTATCTCATTCAAATGGGTGGTTATTTACGAACAGCTTATGATGGAGACGGTTTTATTTATCACAGAATTACATCGAGATATTACATCAATAAAAATCTGTTTTTTAATTTAGGATTAAAAACACATTGGGCTGTTGCCGATTTTATTGAATTTGGCATTGGATATAAATTTAATTCTCCTTCTAAATGAAACTTTTCAACATAACATTTTCTTTATTGCTTATGCTTCTATTTTCATGTGGAAAGGATTCGAGTTGTATAAAAAATGCTGGTAAATTAGTTTCTGAAACTAGACCTATTACTTCCGAAATAAACCACATTGTACTCAAAGACAACATTGATTTGGTGCTTACTCAGGACTCCTTTGCTTCGCTTCGCATTGAAGCTGGAAGTAATTTATTGCCTTATGTTAGAGCCCGTCAGAAAGGGAATACACTTGAACTAAAAAACGATAATAAATGTAATTTTTTAAGAAGCTACAAAAATGAAATTACTGTTTATTTAGCACTTCCAAATATCAAAAGCATTGATTATACTGGACATGGAAACATTTCTTCATCAGGTGTATTAACGCTTTCTGAACTTACTTTTGATACTAAAAACGGCACTGGAAGTGTGAATTTACAGTTAGATGTAGCCAAACTAGACATATTCCTTCATACAGGCCCAACTGATTTTAAATTGACAGGAAAAGCCGAAAATATTTATTTATATTCAGGTGGAATTGGGTGGATTTATTGTGATGAATTAATAGGAAAAAAAGTACATACCAATAATGCGGGAACAGGTGATATTATTCTTACAGCTACCGAAACACTTTTAATAGAACTCACTTCAATCGGGAATATTGATTATTATGGAACTCCAACCGTAACTGTAAGTACAAATTCAGGCAAAGGAAAAATAAGAAAAAAATAATTTTTTTTGTTAAGCACCTCCCAACAAACCTTCCTTCAATTTTTTATCAGCAGGATTATCTGACAACCAAATACCTAACAATGCTTTTTTGAATTCAAAACCTTCAATTTTGGCTTTTACTTTTCCATTTTTCAATACCATAGTGATAGATTTACTTGGCACATAAAAAATATCGAATATATCTCCTTTTTTAATTTCATCTTTGAAAGCTGCAATAAATTCATCTATTTCTTTTTGAATTGCTGCTGTATTTTTGTGTGTAGAATTATCGAAACCTTCTTTTACTGCTGCAATCATTTTTTCACTCGTGATAAGAGATGAAACAATTTGAATTTTAATAGAAGTATATTCGTTTTCATTAATAATTTTTTTTGCCTCTTTAGATTTTGTTTTCAAATACAAGCCTGCCACATACATATCCATCCAATATTTTGAACGCACTCCACCACCATTGAGTTCTAGAGTTGTTTCTCCAACCATAACTTTTTTTGGAAGAGTAACCCCACTAATTGTCATTTGTGCCTCAGCCAGTTGAACTGACATTATCGTTAAAATAATTAATGTTATTTTTTTCATAAGTAGATATTTATTGTTTTAATTAATCGTAATTTGTAAATCGTAAATCTTAGTTTACCTCTTCTCCTCTGAGTTTTAATTGCAACTCATCATCACGTTTATTTTTTTCATCTTTGGCATGAGCAATACTTGCATTTAACTCATAACCAATCAACAAAACTAAGGAATTAAAATATAACCACAATAAAACTACAATTAATGTTCCAATAGAACCATATACTTTATTATAAGTGGCAAAATTATTTACATAGTAAGCAAATCCTGCTGAAAGAAGAATCATTAACCCTGTGGCTAAAGTAGATCCAGCAGATATAAACTTAAATTTTCCACCTTGTAAATTTCCAAAATAATAAATAGATGAAATTCCTGTAAAGAATACAATTAATAGTGCAAGCATTTTAATTACAGCTAATGTTCCCAAAGAAATGTCGGAAGAAACCCAATCATTTGAAATTAAATAATTGATGATTACTTTATAAAAAACCATAAAAAAAATAGCTACAACCATCAATAAAGTTAATATTCCCAATAATAAAAAAGAAATAGCTCGTTGCTTAAAAAAACCAACTTCTTTTTTAATGGAATGATAAGAATGATTAAATTCTAAAATCATTGCATTAACTCCATCGCTTGCAAAATAAATAGCGAATATAAAACCTAATGATAACAGTGTGTCGTGCTTTTTATTTAACAAATCATCAAGCGTACTCACCGCCATTTTAAAAGCTTCGTCAGGCAAAAACTCATCTAAAATAATTAATAAATTGGAGTAAAACTCATCTAAAGGAATGTATGGAAGCAGAGATAATAGGAAAATTATTGCTGGAAAAAGAGCTAAAAAAAACCGAAAAGCCAACGAAGACGCTCTTGTGGTTAATGAGCTTTCTTGTAATCCTTTTAATAAGAAAGAAACTACATCAAAAAGTGGAATTCCATCAAAACCTGGCAAAACTATCCGTTTTGACCAAAGCAATGTTTTACTAACAATGCTGATTTGAAGTATTTTATCTACAAATTTTGATGCCATAATACATAAGAAACAAAAATAGCCTATGTTTTTTTCAAACGTAGGCTAAATTATATTTTTAAAAAGGATTTAAAAAAATTACTCTTCTGCTTTTCTAAGTTTTTCAACATAAACAGCTTTAATTTTTTGCTGTCTGTTGGTAATAGAAGGTTTTTCAAATTCTTTTCTTCTTCTTAGTTCTTTGATAGCACCAGTTCTTTCAAACTTTTTCTTGTATCTTTTCAACGCTCTTTCGATGTTCTCGCCATCTTTTATTGGTATAATTATCATTCCTTAGTGTTTTTTAATTTATTAAAGGGGTGCAAACTTACTTATAAATTTAATATTTGCAAATAATTTATTTTAATATTTCTCTCGAAATAACTAATTTTTGTATTTCTGAGGTTCCTTCACCTATCGTGCAAAGTTTTGAATCTCTATAAAACTTCTCTACAGGGAAGTCTTTGGTATAACCATAACCTCCAAAAATTTGTACAGCATCGGTGGAGACTCTCACCGCAACTTCCGATGAATAGTACTTTGCCATTGCAGAAACCTTTGTAACATCTTTATGGGCATCTTTTAAATAAGCGGCTTCATAAATCAATAATTCAGCAGCATCTATTTCAGTTGCCATATCTGCTAATTTAAAAGCAATAGCCTGAAACTGAGAGATGGGTTGATTAAATTGTTCTCTTTCTTTAGAATAAGCTAAGGCAGCCTCATAAGCTCCTTTTGCAATTCCTAACCCCAATGAAGCGATAGAAATTCTTCCTCCATCTAAAATTTGCATTGCCTGAATAAAGCCTTCTCCAACATTTCCCAACACATTGTTTTTATGCACCCTGCAATCCGCAAAAATTAATTCGGCAGTTTCGGAAGCCCTCATTCCTAATTTATTTTCTTTTTTTCCTGAAGAAAAACCGGGAGTTCCTTTTTCAATAACAAAAGCAGTCATGTTTCTGGAAGTACCTTTTTCGCCTGTTCGGGCAATAACTACAGCTACATTTCCCGAAATAGCATGTGTAATGAAGTTTTTAGCTCCATTTAGCACCCAATAATCGCCATCTTGTTTGGCAGTTGTACTCATTCCGCCTGCATCAGAACCTGTATTGTGTTCTGTAAGACCCCAAGCTCCAATCCATTCAGCTGTTGCCAGTTTAGGCAACCATTTTTTTCGTTGTTCTTCATTTCCAAACATATAAATATGGTTGGTACAAAGCGAATTATGTGCTGCAACAGAAAGCCCGATAGAACCACACACTTTTGAAATTTCAGAAACCACCACCACATATTCGTTATACGTCATTCCTGAACCACCATATTCTTGCGGTACAACAGCTCCCATCAGTCCAAGTTCGCCTAATTTTTTAAATACTTCTACAGGAAATTCTTGCGTTTCATCCCATTTCATGATATTTGGACGGATTTCTTTCTCAGCAAAATTTTTAATCATGTCAGCAATCATTCGCTGATTTTCGGTATATTCAAAATTCATAATTCTATTGTTATTCGTTATTTTTTTCTAATACGAGATTAGGTTAAATCTATTTTTAGTGTATTTTTCTAATTTTTCTGTTCCATTTAAAAATTTAAGTTCCACAACAAAAGAAAATCCTACTACGTTAGCTTCTTGCATAACCACCAATTCTGCTGCTGCTGCTGCTGTTCCTCCTGTCGCCAATAAATCATCATGAATTAACACATTCCAACCTTTTTGAATCACTTCTTGGTGCATTTCTACTTCTGCAAATCCATATTCCAACTCATATTCATAAGAAACAGTTTTGTAAGGTAGTTTTCCTTTTTTTCGTATGGGTATAAATGGGATTTGAAGTTTATTCGCCAATAAAATTCCAAAAAAGAAACCTCTACTCTCAATTCCTATGATAGCATCTAAATGCAAATTTTTGGTTTGTTTTGCCAATTCATCAACAATTTCGCTACAAAGTTGTTGGTCTAAGAAAATAGGTGTAATGTCTTTAAACAAGATACCCGGCTTAGGAAAATCAGGTACTTCTCTTATGGCGTTATCAAGTTTTTCACGAATCATTTTCAATTTTTTAATAGCTTACAATTTTAAGCACTTATTGTTTGGTTAACAAGCATCTTTCAAATTAATTTTTTTGAAACGGTACCAATAAAGTCTTTCAAATAAAAAGGCTCAAAATAAGCGACATCTTCGAACTGTTTATTGGCTAATTTTATAGCTGCTAATTCATTAATTTCTAAAGCTGAAGGGAGAACAGTCTCATCAAACAAAGCATTTTCATATTGTTCTAATGCTGTTTTGCACTTGGCAGCACCATCTCCAAAGAAAATTATTTTTTGGTTAACCAGAAATTTGCTAAAAGAATTTTCATCAATTATTTTGGCAGAAATGGGTGCTATTAATTCATTTTTAGCATTATAAATTGCCGTATAAACTTCCATTCTTCGGGCATCTATCATCGGGCAAAAAAGCAAATTTTTATCAGTGCTTTGTTTTGCCATACGTAATGCCATTGCCTGCAAGGTATCAACAGCAATTAATGGTTTGTTGAGTGCAAAACACAATCCTTTGGCTGTTGAAACTCCAATGCGAAGTCCAGTATAGGAACCTGGTCCTTTGCTAATGGCTACGGCATCTATCTCTGCCAGTTTTTTACCCGATTGCTGTATTACTTTTTCTATGAAAACGGTTGTGTTTTCGGCATGGCTAAACGCTCCTCCTATTTCTTCTACCGCCAACAACTGTTCTCCTTTTGTCAATGCAATTGAGCAAATTTTTGTTGCTGTTTCTATCCCTAAAATTAAACTCATGCGTTATAAAATTTTTATTTCAACTCTTCTATTTGCTGTCATTTCTGTTTCTGATTTCGGGTCAGGAAATAACATTTTTGTATTTCCATATCCTTTAGATTTTATTCTTTTGGTATCTATCCCTTTTTCTATCAAATAACTTTTCACTGCCAGTGCTCTTTCTTCCGATAGTTCTTGATAATCGCTGGAATTTTTCTGCCTTGGGCCATTAACGTGTCCTTCTATTTCTATACTTACATTCGTATTCAATTGCATAAATTCCAATAATGCTAATAAATCAGAAGAAGCTTGAGGTAAAAATTTGGCAACATTTCCATGAAATTGTATGTTTCTGAGATTTATTTTCTGCCCAACTTGTATTGGTTCTAATAAAATATCTAACTCCATATTCGTTCTTGTGTTTGGAATTGTTACTTCTAGCGATTGTAATAAATATCCTTTGGCATTTGCACTTACAGTCAGTTTATATTTTCTTTTTGGCACATCTACTTGATAGGAAGTGATTTGTGATTTTTTTATTGGTTTTGTTCTAAGTCCATCAATAATAATGTTTCCAACTAATGTTTTATTGGTTTTTATTTCTTTCAAAGAAACACTAAAAGAAAGTTGTTCGGGTTCTATTGTTGGATTTTCCTGCTCAATTATTGGTGAATTAACAGGTTTATCGAAATGTAATAATAACGTATGATTTCCTCCTGATTTTTTAGCATTATTTACCACTAAAACGTATTGTTCTCCTGCTTTTACTTGTAAATATTTACTGTAATTACTATTAATTCCAGCTCCTACAAAAGGGTGCATAGCTTCTTCCGACAACCCAGTTATGGAACTTCTGGATAAGTTACTTCTGATAGGTTCCATTTTATTCGCTTCAATGCGTTTACAAAACATTTTCTTGTATTCATACAACAAAAAATCCCAATCATTTCCTTGGTCTTTAGTAGTTATATCGAATGTAAATGCTCCACTTGTTGGAACTGTAATTAAATACCAAATGGAATTTTTTTCTTCTTCAAAG
>PCUH01000050.1:27725-27902 GCA_002770955.1 Flavobacteriales bacterium CG18_big_fil_WC_8_21_14_2_50_32_9
AATTATTGTTTGAAAATTCCATGGTTTTGCCATAACCTTTGATATTGTTAGCTTCATAAATAGTATCCGTAAGCCCCAACATGGAATTACAATCGGAATGTTGCGAAAAAGAGATGGAAATCAAACTACTTTGCAGCACTAAAAAAGAGAATATGTAAGAGTAAAAACGCATCATTT
>PCUH01000304.1:0-159 GCA_002770955.1 Flavobacteriales bacterium CG18_big_fil_WC_8_21_14_2_50_32_9
AATAATAAACCTCAAAACACTAATTAGAGTTTGTCCAGAATGTCCGATTTCTTCGTTATTCTTGTTTCAAAAATTAGTCATCCCGATAGCTATCGGGACTCCTGATTTTCAGATTATCGAAACCTCGAACTCGAACATTCTGACTCAAACTCTTGACTT
>PCUH01000304.1:177-3822 GCA_002770955.1 Flavobacteriales bacterium CG18_big_fil_WC_8_21_14_2_50_32_9
AAATAAAATGATAGAGGGGTTAAATAAAATATTCGAGAGCAGGGTGCGTTTGGGAATAATGTCTGTGCTAATGGTAAACGATGAAATAGATTTTAATTCATTGAAAGAATTATTAAACGTAACCGATGGAAATTTAGCCAGCCATATTGCCGGGTTAGAAAAAAACGAATACATAAAAGTGATTAAAGAATTTGTAGGTAAAAAACCAAAAACATCTTTTACAGCAACTCCTTCGGGAAAAAAAGCTTTTCAAGATCACTTAACTGCTTTAGAAAAATTATTGGATAGAAATTAATTAATTTTTTTTATAAACAAACTTTGAAATTCAAAGTACTTTTAAAACTAAAAACCATGAACACAAAAAAAATTCAACTCACGTTCTTTTTAATAGGAACACTTCTTTTTAACTGGCTATTCTGGCAAGAACAACTAGGCTTAAATCTATTAATTTTTAATGTATTTATTCTCTTATCTGCTTATATTATTTATCCTAATTCCTTCAAATCAAAATATGTAATAGCATTCTCAATATTATGTATTTTAACCGCCACCTTTGTTTTTCTTTATGGTTCAACTATCGCAAAAATTACCAATAGCATTTTACTACTAATTTGTATTGGATACATACACCAACCTAAACTAAAAGCAATATTTTTTGCTGGATTTACCGCAATAATTAACTTTTTCAACTTACCTCTTAAAAAAGTTTTCAATCCCAAAAATTCTATTGATAATCAACAGAAGTCATTGAATAAAATATTCTACGTTTTGAAGATTGTAATTATACCTCTTTTGTTTCTTTCCCTATTTATTATCATTTTTAAGTTCGCCAATCCTATTTTCAATGAATTAACCCTCAAATTTTGGTTGCTAATTAAAAAATTATTTTCAACTATTTCTTGGCTTAGATTATTGTTTATAGTATTAGGGGCAATTGTAATTGCTGCATTTATTTATCATGAAAACATTCTGAAATTTATTCATAAGGAACAAAAATTAAGTGACTTTATTAGTAGAAAAAGAAAATCAAAAAATCAATTACCAAATAATGTTATACAGACCTTATCATTAAGGCTGAAAAACGAATATCGTTCAGCTATTTTACTGGTTTGTTCTGTTAATGTTTTGCTTCTGATTGTAAATGCAACTGATGTAAACTGGATTTGGTTTAACTTTAAATATAATGGGAATTTTAATTTATCTCAGTTTGTTCATGAAGGCACTTATTTACTTATTATAAGTGTTTTACTTTCAATGGGAATAATTCTTTATTTCTTTAGAAAAAACATCAATTTCCTTCCTAAAAATAAACTTTTAAAGCAACTGTCAATTTTATGGATAGCTCAAAATATTATTCTAGTTATTTCGGTTGGAATAAGAAACTACCATTATATAGATTACTACGGATTAGCATATAAAAGAATTGGAGTTATCTTCTTTTTAATCGCTACAATTGTTGGTCTTATTACACTTTACATTAAAATTACTCAACTAAAATCTGCTTTTTATCTGCTTAAAGTTAATTCTTTGAATATTATCAGTGTTCTAATTCTATTAAGCTCTTTCAATTGGGATATTATAATTGCTAAATACAACATCAATACTATTTCAAGTGAAAAAATGGATGTTTTATTTTTATTGACTTTATCAGACAAAACACTACCATTAATTGAAGAAAATAAACACCTGCTCAATCAAGAAAATCCATTTTATACAGAACCAACATATCGCTATGAAGATAAGTTGAATACTTTTTTAGAAACTCAAGAAAAATTGAGTTGGCTTTCAATGAATTTATCAACACAAAAGGCAATTAATTATTATAAAAACCGAAAATAAGCATGGACACACCAAAAATAAAATTACTCGAAAAAAAGATAAAAAGAATCACGCTGCTTTTTATCCTCTTATTAGTATTGAGCGGAATTACAGCTTTTCCGCTGAAAACCGAGCTTCATTTTCTAGCGGAATATATTAACACCGCAACTTCTTCAGGGTTAATCGCTCAATGGATCAATCAAGTCAACATGGCTTTAAACGATGTTCACCAAAATTATCCTTTCTTAGCTTATGGTACAGATTGGTTGGCTTTCTCTCATATCATCATCAGCTTGTTTTTTATAGGTGTTTATATTCATCCTGTTCAAAATATTTGGGTAACAAAAGTGGGGATAATTGCTTGTCTGCTGGTTTTCCCTGTTGCTTTTATAGCAGGTAATTACAGAGGAATCCCTTTGTTTTGGCAACTCATAGATTGTTGCTTCGGAGCTTTTGGGCTCATTCCTCTGTTGCTCATACATCAATACACCAATCAAATCATTTCAATTAATAAAGCCTGTCTATAATGTCCAATTTCATCGTTATTCTTGTTTTAAAAAGCAGTCATTTACCAAAAAGTAAACTCCTGATTTTCAAAACTGCGAAAGCCTCGAACTCGAACATTATAGTTCAGCCTCAAAACTTTATATACAGAAACTAATTATTAATTATTAAATCTACTTACTATGGAAACAAAAAAAACCACCCCAAAAAAAGACCCGATATTTTTAATCGGGCTCATCTTAATTCCTATTTCTTTTGGAATTTATTTATTTCTCTATTTTAAAAATCAAAATGCTGGCAACACTTTTCGAGAAAACGAAGGCGTGTATTACATCAATTATGTGATTGCTGCCGCTTATTTTATTTTTAGTGTGTTCATCTATTTTTTCAAACATAAATTCAAATTCTCTCACTATAGTTATAAACGGTTTGCTTGTGCGTTAATCTTATTTGCCATCAGCTGCTTCACTATCAACATTCCTTTTCCTATTTTTCATAAATTTTCCGCTTGGGTAAATGTTTACCTTATTGTGATGCACCTTGCTTTGTTAGCCACTTGTTTTTTGGATGCACTTCCTAAATTACTAAAACATCTGGTGTTTTTTGGAGTTGGATTAGGAACAGTTATGGCATTGTATTTCACTATTTACTTATTGCCTTTTTTACCTATCATGTTTCTTGGAGCAGTATTTTTTGGACTGTCCTTACATTTAGGAACTCCATTAATATTGTTAATCACACTTTTAGTACAATTTTTCAAAAATGGAAAAGATACTAAAATAGCTTTTTATTTGGGAGTGGCTTTGCCTCTTTTAATAGTTGTTGTGTATATTTTTCAGTGGAACAGCACCAAAAAATTGATAGATAAAACCCATGCTACTATCATTACCAGACCTGACAATAAATTACCCAATTGGGTGCTGTTAAGTCAGGAATTAGGTGATGATTTCTTTACCGAACGTATTTTAAAAGGAGATTTAATTTATGAAACCCACCTTTTTAGTGATAACTGGGGAATAATGGGTAATCAAAATTCTTTAGATGAATTAAAAGAACACGACCCTTTGGTAGTTCTTGGAGCTGAGCTATTGGGAACACTTAGTCTGAACCGTGAAGACAAATTAAAAATTTTAGAATCGAAATTTGATTTGCGGCACGCTACCAAAAGAAAACTGTGGTCGGGAGAGAGCCTTTCAACATCTACCGTATTATCCAATATTCAAGTATTTCCAGATTATCGTTTAGCTTACACCGAAAAAATCATCCGAATTAAAAACAATTCTAACCGTAAATGGACCAAGCAAGAAGAAGCACTTTATACCT
>PCUH01000304.1:3931-4089 GCA_002770955.1 Flavobacteriales bacterium CG18_big_fil_WC_8_21_14_2_50_32_9
CATTGTTGGTGTTGAAAGAAGAGATCCTTCTATTATGCATTGGCAAGAAGGAAATACTATTACGGTATATGTTTTTCCATGTACACAAGAGGAAGAACGTATGTTTAAAATAGGCATTACTACTCCGCTGAGGTTAAAAGACAATCAATTGGTGTTAG
>PCUH01000304.1:4186-4328 GCA_002770955.1 Flavobacteriales bacterium CG18_big_fil_WC_8_21_14_2_50_32_9
TCATTTTAGCGAAATAATGCCTAACAAATTTGAATATGCTGGCAATTATCATCCTTATTGGGAAATAAGTTGTGCTGCTGTTCCTCTTTCCACACAAGCATTTTCATTCAATGGAAAAAGCTATTTAATATCAGAAAATCAA
>PCUH01000046.1:0-3596 GCA_002770955.1 Flavobacteriales bacterium CG18_big_fil_WC_8_21_14_2_50_32_9
GAGCTAGAAGCTAAATCAAAAGCGGAAGCAGAAGCTGCCAAAAAGCGAGAGGAAGAAGAACGTAAGTTAAAAGAATTAGCAGAGCAAGAAGCTAAAAAACAGGCTGAACTAGAAGCTAAATCAAAAGCCGAAGTTGAAGTAGCAGCAAAACGTCAGGAAGATGAGAAGAAATTAAAAGAAATAGCAGAAGCAGAAGCTAAAAAACAGTCAGAATTGGAAGCCAAATCAAAGGCTGAAGCGGAAGCTGCCAAGAAAAGAGAAGAGGAAGAACGTAAGTTAAAAGAGTTAGCAGAGTTAGATGCGAAAAAAGCAAAAGAGGAACAACAAGCGAAACAAGCTGAGTTAGAAGCGTTGAATAAAAAAATGCAAGAAGAACAAGAAAAACGTGATGCTCAACTGAAAGCAATGGAAGAGGAACGCTTAAAAGCTGAAACCGAAGAGGCTGCTAAACAAAAGGAAATAGATGATAATGCAGAAAAAGCTGGATTTATTATGAAATCATCATCAACTACTGATAGTAAGAAAAAACCACTTTCAAAAGCGGCTAAACAATTTTCAGGATCTAAAAAAGCGAAGTTTTAATTTTTCAAACAATTTTATTAATAAAAACAATTATTTATCATTTATACCATTATGAAATTTCACCGACAAGGCTACCCCTCACTAATTATCGTTTTATTATTTTCAGTGGTATTAAATGGATTAATTTATTTTTTCTTCAATGATTATATCGTAATAAAAGTACTCGGCTATCTAGTTACTGCTTTTCTAATTGTAGTGATACTTCAATTTTTTAGAAGCCCCTCTAGAAATTTTATAACCAAAGAAGGAGATATTATTTCTCCTGCTGATGGTAAAGTGGTGGTAATAGAAGAAGTAATGGAAACGGAGTATTTCAATGAAAAACGACTACAAGTATCTGTATTTATGTCGCCTGTGAATGTCCATATCAATCGCTACCCAATTGGAGGGATTCTTACGTATTACAAATATCATCCAGGGAAATATTTAGTAGCTTGGCATCCAAAATCTTCTACAGAAAATGAAAGAACTACCGCTGTTGTAGAGAATAGTAATGGAAAAAAAGTATTGTTTAGGCAAATAGCTGGAGCATTGGCTCGCAGAATTGTTTTTTATCACGAAACAGGAAAACAAGTGAGTCAAACGGAAGAATGTGGATTTATCAAATTTGGTTCTCGTGTTGATTTATTATTGCCGTTGGATGTAAAATTGAATGTAAAATTAAATGAAACAGTAAAAGGAGGAATTACTTCTATAGCGAGTTTTAACTAGTTTCTGTCTGTAATATCCAACAAAGGGTCATGACCCCCCTTGTCAAAACAAGAATAACAAAGATATCGGAAATTATGGATAAACTCTAATTAAACCTTGCCTTACTTTTCACACCTCCAAAAGGATTCGGATAAACATAACGAATGGCTATTTCATAAGCTCCTTGTTTGCCAGAAGCATCATTCAGTGATGAGGTATTGATGTCATAACTAAAACTAAATGTATAATTAGCATATTCCATCATAATTAACGCAACAACAGCGTCATTCCATCTATAAAATAAGCCGCCACCTACTGCCATTCCTTTCACATTTTCAGTGTATTTAGATGCTTCATTTAGATTGTAAAGTACATTAGAACCAAACATAATTTCATTGATAGCTCCTTGTCGGGAGTAAAAAACATAAGGTAATAGAGTAACTTTAGGACTTATACCAATAATGGCATTAGCATGACCTATCCATCGATAATGTAATTGATCTGGAAAAACATTTTGAAATTCAACTTTGGGTTTTGTAAGATGGTGCATAGATAAACCTGCATTAATTAATAATTTTTTTCCTGATAAATATTTTTCATCGTTTCTATACGTCCAAACCAATCCCGAAGTAAAATCTGTTGTTCCAAAAGATAATTTATTTGCTCCATTGGCTTCGTTAGATTCAAATGTAGAGTTGTATTGAAAACCATCAAATTGGCTGCCCCATTTTAAATTAGAAATGTTAGAGGAGCGTTGAAAATAGCCGCCCTGAATTCCTAAGCCTAAGGTGTTTTTTGGAGAAATCCGAACATGATAAGCTCCGCTCAAATTAATTTGTGTTGTTTTTGTGCTAGATTCACCAGCCTCATCCATAAATGCATATAAACCCCCAGCAAAATAGCCAACTTTCGATTCTTTTTTTGGTTTAAACTGCATATCGTAGCTTGCCATCATTGTATTAAATGGATTGGTCACACTTCCCCATTGGCTTCTATAATTTAATATTCCACGCATTGTGTATTCACTACCTGCATTTGCTGGATTTATTAATAAAGGTGTCATTAATGTTTGCGATAAGTGAATATCTTGGGAAAAAGCATCGCAAACAGTTAATATGATTATTAGAACTATTATTTTTTTCATTATCATAATATTTTTCATTGTTGTTGTTTTTTTAAGCTTGTGCATAACTAACTACTAACACCTAACTACTAATTACTTAATTTTCTTATTTAAACAACGTAACATCTCCTTTTAATTCAATTTCTTCGCCATTTATAAGTTTTGCTTTAACAGTATAAACATAAACGCCAGAATTTAATGTTGAGCCATTGTATTCTCCATCCCAACAAGCTTCAATATCTTCTGTTTCATAAATCAAAGCTCCCCAACGAGAGTAAACTCTAAATAGAATTTTCTCTAAACAATTGCTATACACGCTCAAACAATCGTTGTTTCCATCGTTGTTGGGCGAAAATGCATTTGGAACGAATACTTCCCCACAGGTTTCGTCTATAAAAATGGTAACACAAGCAGAATTTATACAGTTGTTTTCGGTTGTTTCTACACAATAAGTTGTTGTTGTACTTGGTGTAGCGGTTAGACTTGCACAAGTTGAACACGATAAGCCTTCAATTGGACTCCAAGTGAAAGGAGCTGTTCCTTGTGCATAAATAGAAGCCGATTGTCCAAGCATGATAGCCGTGTCACTGTAGGCAGAGATTGAAGGCAATGGAATCCAATTAATAGTTGTTGAAGCAGTGTCAGAACAACCGCTAGCAGTAACAATTACTATAAATGTTGTTGTATCTGTTGGTGAAACTGAAATTGTGGCAGTTGTTTCGGTTGTAGTCCATAAATAAGAGGTTCCTCCTGATGCTGTTAAATCAATAGTAGCACCGTCACAAACTGAATTATTCCCTGAAATTGTTGCAGTTGGCAGAGGTGTTACTGAAACTGTAAATTGAGTGGAGTCAACACAACCATCAGTACTTGTTCCAACAACAGTATAGGTTGTAGTGTTTGTTGGATTAACTGTTACCACTGCAACTGTTTGACCTGAACTCCAGAAATAACTTGATGCTCCTGAAGCAGTTAAAGAAGCTGTAGCTCCATTGCATATCGTGTCATTTCCTGTAATAGTTATAATAGGAAGTGGATTAACGGTTATTGATGTTGAGGTTGAATCTACACAACCATTTGCATCAGTAACAATAACTGAATATGTTGTTGGATTTGCAGTTGGACTAACTGAAATACTTGTAGAAACAGCACCCGTACTCCATGAATAAGCACCTCCTCCTGAGGCTGTTAAAGTAAGCGT
>PCUH01000046.1:3621-8110 GCA_002770955.1 Flavobacteriales bacterium CG18_big_fil_WC_8_21_14_2_50_32_9
ACCTCCCAAATCAACAATAACCGAATAGGTAGTGTTTAAAGTGGGACTAACAACCAACGAATCAAAGGTAGAATTATCATTCCATAGATAAGTTCCTCCTCCTGTTGCATTTAACACTAAAGTTTCTCCAAAACAAATGGTATCTTTTAGTGCTGAAATGTTAGCTGTTGGTTGGGTTGTTACTTGCACGGTAACATTAGCTGAGTCAATGCAACCGTTTGCTCCTGTGCCAATTACAGAATAAGTAGTTGGAATTGTTGGACTTACAGAAATTGAACTTGAAGTGGCACTTGTATTCCATACATAACTATTTCCACCTGTTGCGGTTAGCGTAACAGAAGATCCATTACAAACACTTACTGTGTTTCCTCCATTTATTTGAATGGTTGGAGGCGTTAACAAATTGATAGCCGTTGAGGTTGAATCCACACAACCATTTGCATCGGTAACAACAACCGTGTATGAAGTTGGATTAGAAATAGGTGTTACAGTAATACTTGCAGAAGTTGCTCCTGTATTCCAAGTATATGAAACTCCTCCAGCAGCAGTTAAAGTGATTGAATCATTTGAACAAACTGTTGTTCCTCCAGTTATAGTGGGAGAAGGTAACGGATTTACTGTAACAGGGAAATTTGCCGTATCAACACATCCTCCAACATCAACAATTACATAATAATTCGTGCTTGTTGTTGGATTAACAACGAGTGAATCAAAAGTAGAATTATCATTCCATGTGTAAGTGCCTCCGCCTGTTGCTTGTAAAGTTAAGTTTTGTCCGTTGCAAATAGTATTAGAATTTGCTGTAATATTAGCAGTTGGATTTGTAACAATTTGAACAAGAACGGTATCAGAACCAACACAACCATTCACATCTGTTCCAATTACTGAATAAGTGGTTGGAACAACAGGACTAACATTTATTGGATTAGCTGTACTGCTCGTACTCCAAAGGTAAGTACTTCCTCCTGTTGCAGTTAGCGTTGCTGTTGAACCATTACAAACAGCAACTGGATTTCCGTTGTTAATCAAAATTGTTGGAAGAGGATTTACAGTAATTGTTTTAGTTAGCGTTTGTTTATTTCCACAAACACCTTCAACAGTTAATGTGTAAGTTGTTGTTGTTGATGGTTGAACCGTAATGTTTTGTGTAGTTTCTCCTCCTGGCTGCCACAAATAGGAAGAAGCTAAAGCAGGACCAAATAAAGTTGTAGTATCACCAAAACAGATTGAAGGTCTAGGAGCAACAATATCAGGGAATTGAATCCCTGAGTTGGCTGTAATGGTATAGCTACAAATATCACCAGCATAACCATCAATCATCAGATAATAATCGTTTCCAATTGTTAAACTATTTGCTGTTATGGTAAAATTAGAAGAACCTTCTTCAAAATTTGAAACAGGCGTGAACGCACAACAATTTGTTGCAGAAAAAATTTGCATTTGAATTCCTCCTGAAGGGTAATTTCCTATCCAACAATCACTAATAGCTACATTTAGAACCGCTGTTGTGTTGCCTGCAGTAAATTTTATCCAAGAGTTGTTATCAATTCTCACGTCAAAAGCTGGAGAACCCGTTCCCCAAGAACCGCCTTGACCAAAAATACCTCCTGTGTTTGTCCCTGGCGTATAAGTATAGGTTGGTGGATTGTTTTGTTCGGCATTTCCTCTCATATTACAAGGTCTGTCGGGTGTGTATGCCGCACTTGTTGAACCACTATATCCATTCAAATCACAAATATATAATGCAGTGGCACAAAAATCATTGGTTGGAGAGGAAACACAAAAACCAAAATTTCCTGTGGTTGTTCCAAAACCCCAATAACGAATGTAATACGTTGCTCCAGGAGTTAATCCAGTTTGTGAAATATAAGGTTTAAAATCGTTTGTTGTTCCAGGATAATTATTGTCATCCGAACAAGCAATTTGGGTTAAAGCTCCACAAGTACCGCTATACAACGCCATAACTCCATCATTAATTCCAAAATTTGGTTGCATAGTAATTGCTAGTTGACCATTTGCCGGAGCAACAACACTAAACCAAACATCAGCACTTCCAGCACCAAAACCTCCTTGTTGAGGAGCTGAGCCTCCAACACAAGCAGATGGGGTTGGAGCTCCCATTGAAGCTGTCGCTCCAACTGTAGAAAATTGTAAGAAGTTACAATTGGAAGTAACAGTAGGTAGTGCAATTGCGTTGCAAGGCTCATCGTTTGTTGGAATGGTTGACGATGCTGGTCCTGTTATACAAATGTCAAAAGGATAACCTCCACCACCATAATAATCATATACACGAATATAGTAAGTTGTACCTGGGTTTAATCCAATGGCATTAATTACTTCGTTTCCATTCATAAATCCTGCGTCTTCACATTGAATAGAATTTAATAAACCACAAGTACCAGTGAAAAGTTGTAACACAGGATCCATAAATGAAGATGGGTTAACGGTTATCGTTGCGGTAGTGTTAACAGCAGTGAAACTAAACCAAACATCATCATCAGCATTCCCAGCACATCCGGGCATAGATTGAGTAGCCCCAACAGAAGTAGCAGCAGTATTGATACAAGTAGTATTAATTAATAGATTTGTTGCTCCCGCACAATTATTATTGCTTGGTGCTGGAGGAGGGTTGGTTACGCAAATGGTAAAATTACCTGAACCAGAACCAACTCCATAGTGGTAAACTCTTAGTCGATAGGTGTTTCCTATGGTTAATCCTGTAGCGTTAATTACCTCATTTTGACCAGTAAAAGTTGCATCCATGCATGATATTGTTGCTAATGAAGAACAAATTCCTGAAAATAATTGTACCACAGGATCCATTGAAGCACTAGGAACAACAGTTATTTGATGGGAGGTGGCTGTTGCAACAAATTGATACCAAACATCATCATCGGCATTACCAACACAACCAGAAATTGAAAGTGTAGCTCCTGTTGTTGATCCATTTGTAGGGCTCGAACAGTTTGCCGTAACAGAAATAAGCGTAGCTGAAGAACAGTTGTCGGATTGGCTATAACCAATTCCAAAACTGATAAGTAAAATAAGTGAAAGTAATATTCTCATACTAAATAGGTTGAATGTGATTTAAATAAAATGATTTTTTTAATAAATAGCTTGATTTACATTTAAGTTGATTAGTCATTATGGATAATATCAACTAATTTTTTAATATTTCAAGGTTTAATTCATTAGGACTAAGGTTGTTTTTTGATAAAAGTTTTTTTAAATCAGTGGGTTGAAACAGAACATCTCCTTCAGAACTTCTGCTTTTTTCTTTAACAATCACGATAAGTTGACCAAGTTTATTTTCTTCTTTGTATTTAACCTTAACTTCATCAACATTAGTAAGTTGCTTTGCTTCCGTTTCTATTTCACTAAGTGTTGATGATGATAATTCACCCGAAAAACTATAATAATAAATGGTGGTTTTAACTTCTTGATTGTTTGTTGTTTGAGCGTATGAATGAAAATTAGTAAAGCACAAAATGGGAATTAAAAAGGCAAGAATTCTAATGAGTTTCATTGATTTGATTTTTAAATATGTATAGCAAAGGTATAAAATTTTAATCATTGAAAGCAAATCTATTTTTAAACACCAACTAAGATTCTACATCTTTTTTTAAGATAGGCTATAAAGTGTCCACCAAATACAATGTTGGGTTGGGTGGAAAATATCCGAGAGGTTAAACAAAATTACGGACAGAAGGAAATTTGCTAAAAGCAAACTCTAATTTTATTCACTCGGCACAGCCGAGCGAGTGGTTGAGTGCTTGAAGGTTAATATACTTTATTAATATCCTTGAATACATGTAGTTTATTGTTAGCCAAATCTAAAAATAGTATTTTCTCATAGCTTTTCTTTTTTTCTCCACTTATAACTTTAAAATTTTGATAAATACCTGTGTAATAAATATCATTTCCTTTTAATAATTGATTATACAATTCAATATTTTCATTACATTGTTCAAGAGTCTTATTCATTCCGTACCATACAGTAGTGTCAATTTCATCGTACTTTGTCCAAGTTGTTATTTTGTATTTAGGATTTTCTCCAAAATAACTTCTGAGAGGATAGCTATAAAACAATGAGTCAATCTTTACTTCATCAATAGAATAAACATTCACATCATATGGCCAACAATGATATTTTTCAAGATATTTTAAATTACCTTCAGGTAAAATATTTGAAGCGTTTTCATTGCAGCCAAATAAAATAGCCATTAAGTATATGAAAAAAAATCTTAGTCTTACCATTTTGGACTTATTGGGAATTTAGGCTGTATTGGCCTCCCTATTATTTTTAAATCAAGCGTAAATTTAGCAAACCTTTTTCATTACATTTTTTTTTACACTACTATATTTCTAAGTTTTATTTGCCACAAGTGGGACGCTTTAGGCAGCGGGGAAGGGTTTTCGCCAGTGGTCGGACACGGTAGTGATGTGATTTTTATAATTCATCTCATAAATATACTTTTTTTTATAACGT
>PCUH01000169.1 GCA_002770955.1 Flavobacteriales bacterium CG18_big_fil_WC_8_21_14_2_50_32_9
TTTCAAAAACATACTACCTTGCTCTGAAATAGATTTATGAAAAAAAACCTGATTAAAAATATACCACACCGCACTTTATTGGCAATTATATTTTATACATTTCTTCTAAAAAATGCTTTCTATCTTTTTTATTTATATGAAAATGAATTAGGAATTAATGTGCTGCTGGAATAAATTCGAGCTCAACAAAATGTACCGAGCCTACGGCTCTATGTAAAAAAAAGAGCCGTAGGCTCAGTACATTTTGTAACAACTGACTTTAGTCAGTAAAAAAAAAACCTCAGATTTCTCTGAGGTTTCTAGTAGCGGGGGCCCGACTCGAACGGACGACCTCCGGGTTATGAGCCCGACGAGCTACCAACTGCTCTACCCCGCAATATATCTTAAAAAATGTTTTTTCTTCTTTCGGACTGCAAACTTACGATTTTTGTATAGATTCCTACTAACTTTCTGTTAAAACTTTTCTTGAAACTTTTTTTTAGTTCTAAATTTGTTTTTAAGCAATTTAAAATCAATACATCTCTAAGCAATTATGATTAAATTAACGATTAACAATTTTTACATTTTATGTCAGCTAAAAAATAGTACTTTTGGTTTTTTGTATTAAAACTAAATCGATTATTCCATGCTAACCCTTATCAATAAAGAAATAAAAAGTTTTTTAGGTTCTTTGGTTGGGTACATTGTAATTGCAGTTTTCCTAACTACTATTGGGTTGTTTATGTGGGTTTTTCCTGGCGATACCAATGTGCTGGATGGAGGATTCTCTACCATAGGTTCCTTATTTTATATTGCTCCTTGGGTATTTATGTTTTTAATTCCTGCCATTACCATGCGATTGCTTTCAGAAGAAAGTAGAACAGGAACAATAGAGTTGTTGCTTACAAAACCCATCACTGATTTTCAAATTGTTTTTGCTAAATATTTAGCAGGGTTTTCACTGGTTTTTTTCTCATTACTCCCTACATTGGTATATTATTATTCTGTATATAATTTAGGAAATCCTGTTGGAAATATTGATTCTGGTGGTACTTGGGGTTCATATTTTGGTTTGTTGTTTTTGGGAAGTGTGTTTGTTGCAATAGGATTATTTGCTAGTTCTATCACCAATAATCAAATCATCTCATTCATTGTGGGAGTGTTTCTTTGTTTTTTTGCTTATGCAGGGTTTGACTCACTAAGTGCGATGGAATTATTTGGTTCTGTAGATGCTTTTTTATTGAAACTTGGAATTAATGAACATTATCGTTCCATGAGTAGAGGTGTAATTGACACAAGAGATGTAGTCTATTTTCTAAGTGTTATTTTCTTGTTTTTATTATTAACCAAAACCGTGTTGGGAAGTAGAAAATGGTAAAAAATCACTCCAATAGAAACAAAGATTTAACAACACTATTAATAGGTTTGTTACTGCTTATTTTACTAAATTTTATTGCTTCATTTGCTTTTGAACGGTTTGATTTAACCACAGAAAAAAGATATTCTCTAGCCAAAGCGAGTAAAGACTTAGCACGTAATTTAGATGATATTGTTTATGTGAAAGTATATTTGGAAGGTGATTTTCCTGCATCTTATAAAAAATTACGTGACGAAACACAAGAAATGTTGGATGAGTTTAGGGCTTATGCAAACGATAACTTAGATTATGAGTTTATAAATCCAGCCGAAAGTGGCGATGAAAAAATTACCAATGAAATTTACCAACAGCTTTTTAAACAAGGTTTGCGACCAACAGATTTATCAGAAAAAACTACAGATGGCTATTCTAATAAACTAATATGGCCAGGAGCAATTTTCTTTTACAAAGGAAAAGAAATTCCTGTCCAATTATTGAAAAGTACAATTGGAGGAAGTGCTGAAACTATGGTAAACAATTCCATTGAAGGGTTGGAATATGAAATTGCTAATGCTATTTATAATTTAACCACAGAAGAAAAACCTAAAATTGCTTTTATTGAAGGACATGGAGAATTAAGTAAACACGAAGTCGCTTCTATAAGCACTTCGTTAGCAGAGTTTTACACTATAGACCGATTAGCATTAAATGAGGAGTTGCACAGCCTTACCGAACGAACAATAATTGATACAACAAAATCTTTTGCAGTAAAACCAAAATATAACGCCATTGTTATTGCAAAACCAACAGAACGGTTTTCAGAAAAAGATAAATTTATTATTGATCAATACATTATGTATGGAGGAAAAGTAATTTGGTTAATAGATCCTGTTTTTGCAAGTATGGATAGCCTTCAAAACAGTGATGTAACGATGGCTATTCCGTTAGATTTGAATTTAGACGACCAACTTTTTACTTATGGAGTTCGAATAAATACAAACTTAATACAGGATTTGCAATCAGCACCAGTGCCTGTTGTTACAGGAAACATTGGGAACCAACCAAAAACAGAATTATTTCCTTGGTACTTTTTTCCGCTCTTAACCCCAGCAAATTCGCATCCTATTGTTAATAATTTGAATATGGTAAAAGGCGAGTTTACAAGCACCATTGATACTATAAATAAAAAAGACATTCACAAAACGGGATTATTAAAATCCTCACAATACACCAAAATTTCTAGTGCACCAACACGGATTAGCTTGAGTATATTGCGATATGAACCTGATCAAAAGCAGTTTAATAAAGGACATCAAATTGCAGCTGTGTTGTTGGAAGGTACATTTGAATCGGTCTTTAAAAACAGAGTGCCTCCACAAATATCGGCTTCCAACGAAATTGCTTTTAAAGAAAAATCTGTTTTGAATAGTATGGTGGTAATTGCTGATGGTGATATTGCTAAAAATGCTGTAAATAAAAAAACAAATGAATTTATGGCATTGGGAATAGATAGATACACCAAACAACAATATGGAAATGCAGATTTTTTATTGAATGTTGTCAACTATTTATGTGACGAAAATGGATTAATGAGTGTGCGAGCTAAAAAATTTAAAATTAGAATGATGGATCAAACTGTTTTAAAAGCAGAACGATTCAAATGGCAATTAATTAATACCGTTTTACCTGTTGGATTAATTATAATTTTTGGATTTGCTCATTATTTAGATAGAAAGAAAAAATATACCAAATGAAAAACAACAAATTAGTACTACTTATATTATTGTTAGCTGTTTTAATAGCTGCTTACTTCTACTTTGACCAAAGTTCAACCACATTAACCCATGTGAAAGGAGCTAAATTCGATTTTGCAATTAAAGACACCAATTCCATCGACAAAGTTTTTATTGCTGATGCTCAAGGAGGAAATATTACACTTGTGAGAGGAAAAAATGGGTGGTTAGTTAATGAAAAATACAATGCTCGCCCCGACAACATTCGCTTGTTAATGAAAACATTTAGCAGAATTGCTGTGAAATCTCCAGTTCCCAAAGCTTCTTTTGAAACAGTAGTTAGAAAAATAGCAACTGGAGCCACAAAAGTTGAGATATATCAAGGAACTGAGAAACCTTCAAAAATATATTATTTAGGTGGTTCAACTATGGATCAAACAGGGACATATATGTTACTAGAAACAGAAGGAGTAAAATCAACAGTTCCATATATTATGCACATTCCTGGATTTAGAGGGTTTTTAACATCACGTTTTTTTACTAACAATGATGAATGGAGAGATCCAGTTATTTTCAATTTTGCTGCAAAAGATATTAATAAATTGGAAGTAACCTATTTTGAAGATGAAAAACAGTCTTTTTTTATTGAAAGAAACAATGCCGAAATAGAGTTGCTAGATGGTTCCAGAAAAAAATTAAAAGGATTTCCTAAAGAACGATTAGAAGAATACCTCAGTCGTTATGAAAAAATCTATTACGAAATGATGGACATTGAATCTACAAAAGAAAAAATAGACTCTGTTGTTGCTTCAACACCCTTTTTTAAAATTAAAGTAGAAGATGTTTTTGGAAGCACTAAAGAAATTGTGGCTTATCACATGCCAAATTTCAGAACAACTTTAAATCCAGTTGATGGAACTCCTTTTGAATATGATGTAGATAGAATGTATGGATATGTAAACAAGGAGTTATTTGTATATATTCAATTTGCTACCTTTGATGCATTAACCATTAAAAAGGATGATTTTCTGATTAAGGAATAATATTCATTTTTACTATTTTTCTATGCAACTTTCTGTTGTTATAATTACCTATAATGAACAACGAAACATTGCCCGTTGTTTGGATTCTGTTCTTCCTGTTGCTGATGAAATTATTGTAGTTGATTCTTTTTCAACAGATGATACCGAAAAAATTTGTAGTCAATACAATGTAAAGTTTCTACAACATCCATTTAAAGGACATATAGAGCAAAAAAACTATGCACTTGCTCAAGCTCAATTTGATTATGTACTTTCTTTAGACGCAGATGAAGCTCTTTCTGAAACTCTTTTACAAGAAATAAAAAATATCAAAACGCACTGCGAGAAAGATGCGTATAGTTTTAATCGGCTTACCAATTTTTGTGGTCAATGGATAAAGCATTGTGGTTGGTATCCCGATA
>PCUH01000120.1:0-1152 GCA_002770955.1 Flavobacteriales bacterium CG18_big_fil_WC_8_21_14_2_50_32_9
ACTTTCTAATTGGTTAATGGTTTCATCTTCACCAAAAACATCATCACCTACTTTGGCATTCATCATGGCTTCCAACATCCCTGGAGTAGGCTTAGTTACCGTATCACTTCTTAAATCTATTTGCATAATTTGTTAAATAAAACAAGGGAGCAACGATGTTATCTCCCTTGTTAATGTAGAACTAAAATACTATTAAGAAACCGTTTGCATTTTAATTAAATTCAAAGCTGAACCTGCAACAAACCAATCTATTTGTTGAGCATTATAGGTATGGTTCAATTTAACTTGTTCTTTAGTTCCGTCTGCATGAGCTAACTCTAAAGTTAATTGTTTGTCAGGAGCAAAAGAAGCTAAGTCAATAAAGTTAAACGTGTCATCTTCTCTAACTTTATCGTAATCTGCTTCATTATCAAAAGTTAACCCCAACATACCTTGTTTTTTAAGGTTAGTTTCGTGGATACGAGCAAAAGATTTAACAATAACCGCCACAACACCTAAATGTCTTGGCTCCATTGCCGCATGTTCTCTAGAAGAACCTTCTCCGTAGTTATGGTCTCCCACAACAACACTTGGTACTCCAGCAGCTTTGTAAGCTCTTGCTGTTGCAGGAACTTCTCCTTTGGTACCAGTTAATTGATTCACTACTTCATTGGTTTTTTCACCAAAAGCATTTACAGCTCCAATTAACATATTGTTTGAAATATTATCTAAATGACCTCTATATCTTAACCAAGGACCAGCCATAGAAATATGGTCGGTGGTACATTTACCTTTAGCCTTAATTAATAACTTCGCTCCAGTAATGTTTTGTCCATTCCATGGTATAAAAGGCTCTAACAATTGTAATCGTTGAGAATCAGGTTTTACAGAAATCTCAATGCCACTTCCGTCAGCAGCAGGAGCTTGATAACCGTTATCTTCCACATCAAAACCTTTGCTTGGCAATTCATCACCAGTTGGAGGATCTAATTTAACTTGTTCCCCTTTGTTGTTAGTTAATGTGTCTGTAATCGGATTAAATCCTAAATCTCCAGAGATTGCAATTGCAGCAACCATTTCTGGTGAAGTTACAAAAGCGTGTGTATTTGGGTTTCCATCAGCTCTTTTAGAGAAATTTCTGTTAAAAGAGTGAATGATGGTGTTTTTTTCTTG
>PCUH01000120.1:1158-3653 GCA_002770955.1 Flavobacteriales bacterium CG18_big_fil_WC_8_21_14_2_50_32_9
AGCACCAGCTCTGTCCCATTGACCGATACATGGACCGCAAGCGTTAGTAAAAATGGTGGCGTTCAAATCTTCAAAGGGTTTTAATAATCCGTCTCTTTCAGCAGTATATCTTACTTGCTCAGAACCTGGGTTAATACCAAATTCAGATTTTGTTATAAGACCTTTTTCAACAGCTTGCTTAGCAATGGAAGCTGCTCTAGCCAAATCTTCGTAAGAAGAATTTGTACAAGAACCAATTAAGCCCCAATCTACTTTTAATGGCCAATCGTTTTTAGTTGCTTTTTCTCTCATTTCAGCAATAGGAGTAGCTAAATCTGGTGTAAAAGGACCATTTACATGAGGAGATAAAGTGGATAAATCAATCTCTATGACTTGGTCAAAATATTGTTCAGGATTTGCATAAACTTCATCATCACCAGTTAAATGTTCAGCAACTTTATCTGCCAATTCAACAACATCAGCTCTATCGGTAGCTCTTAAATATCTTCTCATAGCATCATCATAACCGAAAGTAGAAGTGGTTGCTCCTATTTCAGCTCCCATGTTACAAATTGTTCCTTTACCTGTTGCAGAAAGTGATTTAGCACCTTCGCCAAAATATTCAACAATAGCTCCTGTTCCACCTTTAACGGTAAGAATTCCTGCTACTTTAAGGATAACATCTTTTGCAGACGTCCATCCGTTTAATTTTCCTGTTAATTTAACTCCAATTAATTTAGGAAATTTCAATTCCCAAGCCATTCCAGCCATTACATCAACTGCATCAGCACCACCAACTCCAATAGCAACCATTCCTAAACCACCTGCATTTACAGTGTGAGAATCTGTTCCTATCATCATTCCACCAGGAAAAGCATAGTTTTCTAATACTACTTGATGAATAATTCCTGCTCCTGGTTTCCAGAAACCAATTCCGTATTTGTTACATACAGAACTTAAAAAGTTAAATACTTCGTTGTTTTTATTTAATGATTCTTGTAAATCTTTAGTTGCTCCAACTCTTGCCTGAATAAGGTGATCGGCATGAGCAGTTGAAGGAACAGCTACTTTACTTTTTCCGGCTTGCATAAATTGCAACAAAGCCATTTGAGCCGTTGCATCTTGCATGGCTACTCTGTCAGGAGCAAAATCTACATAAGATTTTCCTCTTGCAAAGGCAGTTGTTGCTTCCCCATCCCAAAGATGAGTGTATAATATTTTTTCTGATAAAGTAAGCGGTCTGCCTACTACTTTTCTTGCAGCAGCAATTCTAGAAGGAAACTTCTCATATACTGCCTTAATCATTTCAATGTCGAATGCCATGATACGTTAGGTTTTAATTTATAAATCAATAAAATACTTGCTTGTTCAATAAAGCTTGAAGTGAATAAATGCTCTTGCCAACGCCAACTTAACCCATGATGGATATTCCAACTCTTTTGCTTTCTTGCTGCGAATTTACGATTTTTTTATTTGGATACAAAGGGATTAAATCAATTCTTCTAAAATTATTTTTTTAATTTATGTTTATACATTTTGTAAATAAAAAACACTATAATCGCAAATAAAAACAACCCCCATATTTTTATTAGAAAAAGAATTAGTGCTTCCAAAACTTTCCATCCCAATTTTGAAGATTCAACTACTTTACTTCCAAAACTTGGTTCAAAAGCTTCTATGTTTTTACTATTTGAAATAAGCTCTCGTTTAATACTTTGCCTTTGATATATAGATAAATTAATGGTGCTAAAATTTATTTGATTAGCTAATGAAAGGTTGGAGATTTTTGCTCTATCAGCTTGTTCTTGTTTGCTTAACAAAACTTCTTCAGCGATAGTTGTTTCACCTAATTTTTTTCCTCTATTATCTATGGCATTGATTAGTCGATTTTCGTTTTTTTCGGAGCGTTGTTGTGTTAAACTGTTGGAGAGAATTTGAAGAGCAACATCTTCGGCTTTAATAATTCTATAATCTAAAAAATCTATGTTTTTTGAAATTTCTTTTAAAGTGGTATCGAGTTTTGTATTAGGTACTCTTAGAATAATATCATTTTTAACAGTAAAATAAGTGGTTTCGAGAGAAGAATCAACACTAATAGCAGTTGTTGTTACGTTATTAATGTTACTTATTAAATTAGTGTAAGTAACAAATCCTTCTTGTCTATTTGTTATGTTTTCAATAGAATAAGTTGATGCAAGAACATTTTTTACTTTAAATTTGAGTTCAGCTGTTCTAATGAATTTTCTAGTACTATCTTTATTGTTTTCAACTGCTGCTGAAGATGAAATAAATTTATTATCGTCACTTTCGCTTTCCATTTGTGCAGATTCTTCCATATCTCCCTTTTCATAGGCTTGACTACAACTTAGAAATAAAATAGTAATAATGGCGCTAGAAATTAGTTTGAATTTTTTCATGAGAGGTGGTTTAATTTACACAAATATAACCGATTAATTTGTTTTCTTAAATTTTTATACCTTTGAAATTTCCTTAAAACTCAAATTAAAATTGGAAAC
>PCUH01000181.1 GCA_002770955.1 Flavobacteriales bacterium CG18_big_fil_WC_8_21_14_2_50_32_9
ACAAAGCGGTTAATCCCTTCCGATAATTATCGGAATAGTAATACCCAAATTTGGGTTATTGAAAATAACTAAATTTGTTGGTATTACTTATATCGTAGAAAATTCATGAACCGAGCTTGCGAATTCAACGAAGTTAATTTTCTGGGTTAAATATTTCTAATCATTTTTTCTACTTTATTTCTAGCTGCTTTCCATTCAGCATTTTCTTCTCCTTTTTGGTAGAAAAAAGACCAATCCAGTTCCCAATCTCTATGGTTTTCAGTCCCTCCCATGTCAAATCTTATTCCACAAAGACCTAAATAATTGGCAGATTCATGAATTTTTAAAGCTTGCTCATCACTTTCAATTTCAAAAGATACATTTACCCAATATTTTGGAGGAATACTGTTTGGGGTATTAAATTTTTCGACTAATGCTGTGTCATTTTTAGATGTTACAGAATTTATGGCAGTAGAAACACCACTTTCTTTAATTTCGTTTACTTTTTCCAATGTAAAGTAATAAGCTTCGATAGTTGTCATGGTTAAGTTTTATAATTGAAGTTGTTGCCAACTAAAAGTAACACTTAATAGTTCGTCTAAATTTCGTCTAAGATCCATTGTCTTTTTTTGGCTTATTTAATCCTATTCTCTTATTTCAGTTTCTGTTGAGGAAGAAAGTAGTTGTTTTATGAGATTGTTTTGAGTCATCTATGTTAACAAACCATTGTTTTAACCGCTGATTTTATAATTGATTTCGTTGATTAATAAGCGTTTCCTTTCTTTATATTTATCCCTACCTAATCAAATCTACCCGCTAATACTGCAGTTTCTTTAAACGATTTTACGTTTCCTTCTAAATCAAACACTTCAACAAATACAATGTAAATCCCTATTCTAGCTTTTTCTCTGTTTTCATTAATACCATCCCAACTAAATGAGCCTGTAGTGCCTAATAATTCACTTTTTATTAAATTTCTTACCAACCTTCCTTTGGCATCATAAATAACAACATTGGCAACAAAACCAGGATTTGGGAAATTGTAAGATATAGTAAGCACATCATCTACTCCATCGTTGTTTGGCGAAAATGTTTTAGGGTCGATAGTAATGTTTCCCCCATCATCATTAGCCCGTTGAAATTGAGAGTTTTCAAAACCAGGAGTTGCAAAGCCAACAGCCTCAGCAGCAGAGTGCCAATTGGTTTTGTCGTTGGTTGGTCGGTTGTAATCAATACGTTCTAAAGAGACTCCTTTTACACTGTTTAACAAGGGAAAGTGCATGTCTTCATTATAATAAAAACTATCCACCATCATATTCAAATTATTTACTAAAACAACTGTTCCATCTCCATTATTATAAGTAGGCAAACTAGCCATTTGTATAAAAGTGTTGGTTTTCGAATTGAGATATTCTAATGTAATATTATTGGCATCTTTAGTAAGTAAAACAAATTCGCCTGGTAAAAGCAATTTGGGGTTGGCAGTAATTATTTTTAAATTAGCAATAGTATTTCCAGACAAATTAGCCAAAGACCAATCTTGAAGGTTAATAAATTTAGTAGAGTTATTATAAATTTCAACAAAATCAGAACCACCTGTAAAAGGATTAAACAAAACCTCATTGATGATTAAATCTCCTTTAAAGCCTTGCTCGGGTAAAGCAAAAATTGCTGTATTGGAGGTTCCAATAACATTGCCAACACAATCAAATGCCCCCACAACTGAAACGGTGTATTTTACCTGAAAAACAAGCTTGTTGCTGAGGGTTAGTTTCACAGTTTTTTCATCAAGAACCTGAACCGAAGCAACAGAAATTCCATGTGTAATGGAATAGGTGGCTGCTAATACAGATGTTGCATTAAGTATTTCGTTAAAAGTAAGAACCACGGTTGAATCAGAAGTGGCATTGGCTTCAAGTAATTTTGGTGCAAATACATCCAAATTTGATGCTAATGCTGTGTTTGGAGTACCAGGAGTTCCTCCAAACCATTTGGTGGAAGCAATCCAGTTATCAGCTTCACCACAAGGATTGTTTGGGTCTATCATTTCTAAACTCCAACCACCTTGTTTTTTTATATCATCTCTATACCATGAGTCAAAATACGTAACCGAGTGAACTACTTTTGAGTTAGGGTCTAATAAACTCATTTTATCGGTAGCGTTATTTAATGAGGGAAGAGAAGAAACACCTATTACTTTTCCAAATGGCGAGAATTGATTTATAACACTGTTGCTGCATATAATTATATATTCTCCTGGTAAAATTTTTCCATTTGTAATTTGAGCTGTTGTGCTTAAATCGGAAATAAAACACCCTGCTAGATTAATTATTTTGTTGGTGTTATTAAATAATTCTAAATATTCTTGCTCAGGTAATCCTATCGAAGGTTCATAATCAGGAAATAATTCTGTAATAACTACCTCAAATTCAAGGGGACTGTTACCAATACCAAAATTATAAGTATTTGGATTTAGTGTATTTCCTGAACAATCTGTTGCATTTTGTATTTGAAGCGTATAAACTGATGAAGAATCTAAGACGGGGTTTATGGTAAGTATGACAGATTTGAAGTTTGATCCAACAACAACTCCTGTTATCGTAATTCCTCCTGAAATGGTATAGATTGCATTTGCTATGCTTAAGCTATCCATCGTTTCACTAAAACTAACTTCTAATAGCGTAGCCGTAATATTTTCAACGCTTAAAATAGATGGGGCTTGGGTGTCTGGGGTCGTGTCGAAAACTGAATTTTGAGTTCCTGGAGTACCTCCTATCGGATTCATTGATGCAGTCCAGTTATCAGAATTATCACAAACAGCAAAAGGATTAATACGTTCAAGTGTCCACCCACCATTTTTCTTAATATTATCTTTATACCATGTGTCACTGTAAGAAACAACATTTAAGATGTTATTGTTATTGTCTAATATTGAAAGACTATCTCCTCCGTTTGTTAATGCAGTAAAAGAAGAAATTCCTATTACATCACCAAAAGGAGAGTATAAAGCAGTATCACTAACATCACATAAAATCACATAACTATTGGGTTGTAAAATAAAATTAGGTAGAATTTTTATTGTGGTAGTATTGATAAATTTCCAACCATTCAAATTATAAACATTGCTAGTAGTGTTGTATAATTCAACAAATTCTTCAATAGGTAATCCAACTTGAGGTGTTGGGTCAGCAAAAATTTCATTGATAATCACATCACCTTTTATAGGGTTTAGAACAACAAAGTAGGTAAAAGGTTCTGTTAAAAGAATAATAGGATTAGATGCCGTATCCTCTACATTAGTAACACTTAAAATATAATTTTGACCATTGGATAAAGGAGTAGCAAAAGTTAAATGAACCAAAGAAGAATCTATAATATTACGAGTTGCTGTTGAAGGATTTCCTATACCTAGATCAACCGAATAGTTGGTGAGCGTTTGAGAAGTTGTTATATCAACAGGTTCATTAAAATACACATCTAAATTAGTGGAGTTGACCACAACAACTGAATCAATAGTTGGAGGAACATTATCAACAAATGCAGTTCCTGAAACATTAAAATTATCATAAAAAAATGAGGTAGAACGCGTGGAAGTATAATTACACAGCACACCAAAATAACTTGAAGCTACATGGGTATTATCAAAAATACTACCCTCGGAAAAATAGTTAGTTCCTCCTAATGTGTCAGAAAAAAGTTGCCAATTTCCTATATTGTCTCTTGTAACTCTCACAGAAACGGTTACTTGAGTAGTATTTAACCTACCATTTACACCATCAATTATCATTGTTTCAGTAGTGCCTGTTTGACGGTATAAACTAACTTCATCAGCAGTATTACCTAACTTGACAAAATAGCCATTTAACGCATTTTTTAAATCAGGTTGATTAGAAACCAAATATACTTTAGCAAAATTGGTAGATGAGGGGTTGAAATTAAATTGTACGTAAAATTCCCAAACAGCATTATTAATAGAACCAGAAGGAGTTGCGGCATACATTACATCAGCAACAGCAGGAGCATTTAATTGCATTTGAAAAGAGGCGTTCACTATGTAATTGTTGGTATCACCTATCCAAGTAGGGTTGTTGGTAAAATCGCCATCAGAAAAATCATCTGTAAATTGAGAAAAAACAGAATGAAAAAAAAATGTAGTAAAAACCAAAAAAAGTATCTTCTTCATAAGCTCAAAAATAAGTTATAAAGT
>PCUH01000110.1:0-4079 GCA_002770955.1 Flavobacteriales bacterium CG18_big_fil_WC_8_21_14_2_50_32_9
AGATTTACGATTGGATAACCTGCGATCAAACTAATACGACAAACCTAATTCACTATAAAATCTGAAGTAACAATGGTGTTGCTTTTGTGCAAGGCTCTGTCAACAATAAATAATTCATATCGGAAAGTATCTGCATTGAAATCGAACAAAAGTTTAACTTCTGTTTCACCTTCTAATGGTTTTTTAGCTTCATTTTCTATGAAAGGAATACGTAAATGCAACTCAGTGGTATCAAATTTGTTTTCACTTACATTAAAGGTAATTATTGGAGATTTTAACACCCAAATTCCGTTTTGTTTTTCATAATAATCAACAAACAAATTAAATTCTTGATTTCCTAAGTTTTCAAATTGTTTCAGCCCTAAATCGCCATCACCATCATAAAACTCAAACCGAGCTGTTACAAAAGATTGGTCTGACGAAAACCAACCATCAAGAAAAGTTATTTCAGGAGGCACTGGTGTTGGATCTTCTTTTTTACAACTAAAACTAAGAAGAAGTAGTATGATTATAACTAATTTTACATTCCAATTCATACCATAAAATTACAAAATATTTCTTTTGAAAAATCATAATGCTATATTTAACATCTCATTTGAAAAGGATTTCAATTCTTTGGCTCTTGCTGTTTTTCAATACCAATTTAAAAACAATGCCGTTTATAATAGTTTTTGCAGCCTTTTAAATGTTAATCCCAACAAGGTAACTTCTATTGAAAAAATTCCTTTTTTACCCATTTCTTTTTTTAAAACACATACCGTTAAATCAGGAAATTTTAAAGAAGAAATTGTTTTTTTAAGTAGTGGGACAACAGGGGAAACACCAAGCAAACACGTTGTGAAAGATGTTAAATTTTATAAGGAAAGTTTTTCTAAATGCTTTGAACAATTTTATGGAACTCCATCCAACTTATGCATTTTAGCTTTGCTCCCCTCCTATTTGGAAAGAGAAGGCTCGTCATTGATTTTCATGACTGAAGCACTAATCAAAGCAAGCAAGCATCCTAAAAGTGGGTTTTACTTGCATAATTTAGATGAATTAGTGGAGCAATTAAACCAGCTAGAAGCAACTAACCAACCTACACTTTTACTAGGAGTTTCGTTTGCATTGCTGGAGTTAGCCGAAAAACACACGCTTAATCTTACAAACACCATTATTATGGAAACAGGTGGAATGAAAGGCAAGCGAAGGGAACTAACAAGGAACGAATTACATACCTTTTTGACGCACAAATTTGGGGTTAAAACCATACATTCCGAATATGGAATGACTGAATTATTATCTCAAGCATACTCCAATGGAAATGGAATATACACTCCACCAAATTGGATGAAAATAATAATTAGAGATGTAAACGATCCTTTTAATTTATTACCCAATCAACAAACAGGAGGAATAAACATCATTGACCTCGCCAACATTGATTCATGTGCTTTCATCGCTACACAAGATTTAGGAAAAACCATCAACAACAATCAATTTGAAGTGTTGGGCAGGTTTGACAATAGTGATTTAAGAGGTTGTAACTTATTAATCACATAAAAACTATTACTTTTGCATTAAAATATTATTACTACTTTTGGAATAATTATTGATACCTGTTTTGCTTTAAAAAAATAATCTAAAATTATAACTATGAAACCATTAAGTAAATTATTAATTATCTCTCTAATTGCTTTTCTATATGCCTGTAGCTCAAGCATTCCGTTTACAAATGACGATAAAGTTAAATACAACTTGGATGAAGCAAGTTTGAAAAAAGTACAATTTTTTGTTTCTCGTGATATTATTCTTCAACGAGGAGAGCGAACCAATGAAGCTCAAGAATTTGATAAAGATGGAAAATTAATTATTTCTAGCTCTGCCACATTAGATGAAATCTTTATCAAAGAAGGAACACCTGGTGTGTTAGTGAAAATGATAGATGGAAACAAACTAGCCATTAGTTTTGATGCTGTTGATGATAATAAATACTTAGTTTTTGGAGACCCTAACAACCGAGGTAGATACAACCTTATGGGAGCTGAGTGGAACAATGGTAAAGGAAAAATAAGCTATGGAGGAAAAGTTTATTATGTGATGCCAGGCGGTGCTGGAGCTTATTTAAAATACAAAATGAAAAAAGTTAATGATAATAGAAAAAGCCAAAGCACTGTTAAAGGAAGAAAAGTTAATTAATTTTGTTGCAAATTATATCTAAAAAAACCTAACCAATAAATTTGGTTAGGTTTTTTTAATTCATTGCCTATTATGGAAAAAAAACTCAAAGAAACTGTTAACTATATAAAAGAACAAGGAATTATTTTTCCTGAAATTGGAATAGTTTTAGGAACTGGACTGGGTGGTTTAGTAACTGAAATTGAAATCATCAAACAAATTAGTTACGATTTAATTCCAAATTTTCCTGTTTCAACTGTTGAATCACATCATGGAAAACTAATTTATGGTAAAATAAACAATAAATTAGTGTTAGTAATGCAAGGAAGGTTTCATTATTATGAAGGTTATGATATGAAACAAATCAGCTTCCCTATTCAAGTAATGAAACAAGTAGGCATAAAGTATTTGTTGATTTCAAATGCTGCAGGTGCGTTGAATCTCAATTTTAAAAAAAGCGAGTTAATGCTAATTACCGACCATATTAATCTTTTTCCTTCCAACCCATTAATTGGGAAAAACAATGAAGATTTAGGTCCTCGCTTTCCCGATATGAGTGAGCCTTATTCAAAAAAATTGTCTGGTTTGCTTCAAAAAATTGCCTCCGAAAAAAACATAACACTCAACACTGGTGTTTATGTTTGCGTAATGGGACCCAACCTTGAAACCAAAGCCGAATACAAAATGCTCAACTTATTAGGAGCCGATGCTGTTGGAATGAGTACTGTTCCTGAAGTTATTGCAGCTAACCACCTGAAATTACCTTGTTGTGCAATTTCGGTATTGACCGATGAATGTGATCCAGAAAATTTGACTTCTGTAGCCATAGAAGACATACTCAAAGCTGCTGCTGTTGCTGAACCTAATCTAACAACACTTTATAAAGAAATAATTTCTAACCTATAAATTTTTTGTTTTTGTTGTCAACTAAAGTAGTTTCCTTAATTTTGCACTCGATATGAATATTCAGGTATTAAAATCTAAGATTCACCGTGTAAAAATTACGGAAGCCGATTTGAATTATATTGGTAGTATTACCATTGATGAGACATTGATGGATGCTGCTAACATTATTGAAGGCGAGAAAGTTCAGATTGTTAATTTAAACAATGGAGAACGCTTAGAAACTTACGTAATTAAAGGAATAAAAAACTCAGGAAATATCTGTTTAAATGGGCCTGCAGCAAGGAAAGTAGCTGTTGGAGATGTTATCATTATTATTTCGTATGCTTCTATGGATTTTGAAGAAGCAAAATCCTTTAAACCTACACTCATTTTCCCTAACGAAGCAACCAATAAACTTAAATAAACCCTTACTTGAAAAAGACTATTATTTCTACGCTTAAAGTAATCATTCCTCTTGGGTTGGGTATTTTCTTAATCTGGATGGTTTATAAAGATTTAACTCCAGAAAACATTTCAGATATCAACAAATCTTTTCATGAAATCAATTATGTGTTTTTGCTTTTATCCGTTCTTTTTGGAATTTTTAGCCACTTAAGCAGGGCTTGGAGATGGAAATACCCCTTAAATCACTTAGGGTATAAACCCAAAATTTACAACAGTTTTTTCACAACAATGATAGGCTATTTTGCAAACATGGGTATTCCTAGAAGCGGAGAAATTTTACGTTGTGGAGTGATGAGTAAATATGAAAACATTCCTTTCACTAAGCTAGTTGGAACAGTAATAGCCGAACGTGTAGCTGACCTCATCATTCTTTTTCTATGTATAGCTACCGTATTTTTCATTCAGTTCGATTTACTTAAAAACTATTTTATTGAACTGGGGTTGTTAGATAAATTTTCACCCATAAAACTCCTGATTATTGGAGTAACTTTTTTAATCCTGATTTTTATTTTTTACCTGATCATCACAAAATCTAACCGCTCAATTTTTACTAAAATCAGACTATTTTTAAG
>PCUH01000110.1:4148-4423 GCA_002770955.1 Flavobacteriales bacterium CG18_big_fil_WC_8_21_14_2_50_32_9
TTTTATTTGGCTGATGTATTTTTTAATGTTCTATATTACCTTCTTTAGTTTAAAAGACATTCAATCCGTACCCATGGGCGGAGTTTTCACAGCTTTTGTTTTAGGAGGAGTTAGCATTGCTGCAACTAATGGTGGTATTGGTGCATATCCATTAGCGATAAGTTCTGTGTTAATGCTTTACGGTGTTGAAGAAACTACTGGTTATGCTTTTGGTTGGGCAATTTGGACAGCTCAAACCATTATGATTGTTGTTTTAGGTTTAATTTCCTTACTTT
>PCUH01000187.1:0-3995 GCA_002770955.1 Flavobacteriales bacterium CG18_big_fil_WC_8_21_14_2_50_32_9
AAATTGATGCGTTTACTTATGTGAAAAAAGATGAGGATGATTTGTTGCCAAAAACCAGAGAAAATTACTCGCTGGAAGATTTAAAGAAAATGTGGATGAGCAGAGAAAGTGAAGTACCTAGCGTTTATATTTCTGCGGTCAAGAAAATTAACATCGAAGAATTTAAACAAGTATTATACGATAACATTAAAAAAACGCACCTGAGTATTTATCCTAATCAGTTGTTGTATTAACCCGCTTTATTCATGCAAAAGCGTAGCGAATTGTATGAATGTGCGAAGGGCTGTGGGAAGCAAAGCGGTTAATCCCGATTTAGTAATACCTAAATTTGGGCTATTGAAAATAGCTAAATTTGTTGGTATTACTTATATCGTAGAAAATTCATGAACCGAGCTGGCGAGTTCAACGAAGTTAATTTTCTGGGTTAAGATAATAAGACTATTAAAATTCCTTTTTATTTCTAAAAATTACTAATTTTGGTAATTAATAGAAATAAAATGTACAATCAATTTAAAGAAATAATGAATCGTTTTTTGGTTTTTTCAACAAAAGACATTCTAAAATATTTCCCAAATTTTGATAAAAAAAACCTTGTCAACTGGCAAAAAAAAGGGTACATCATTAAAATTAGAAATAGTTTTTATTGCTTTTCAGACACAACTATAAATGAGGAATTTTTATACTTAGTGGCTAACACTATTTATCAACCATCTTACCTTTCTTTTGAAACGGCATTGAGTTATTACAATATTATACCGGAAGGGGTTTATACATTAACTTCGGCAACAACAACAAAAACAAGTGAATTTTCCACACCGATTGCCAATTTTTCATATCGTAATTTTAAAACAAAGTTGTTTTTTGGATACCGATTAATAGCATATAAAAATCAATATTTTAAAATAGCAAGTCTTGAAAAAACGGTGTTGGACTATTTGTATCTCAATTCTCAAATAAATGAAATAGATGATTTTGATTTACTAAGATGGAATAAAGAAGAATTGCAACGTATAGATATTACTTTATTTAATAGTTATCTTAATTTATTTAATTCTACTAAATTAAATCAGAGGTCAAAAAACTTTTTAAATTACATACATGCTTAGTATCAAAGAAATAGAAAATCACTATCCTGATGATTTAAGACCGTTTAAACGATTTATTCTTAGAGAATATTTACAATATAAAATTTTAGAAATTATTTTTGATAGTCCCTTTGCAAACAAACTTTGTTTTTTAGGAGGTACATGCTTAAGAATAGTGCATAATCAACAACGATTTTCTGAAGATTTAGATTTTGACAATTTTAATTTAACCGAAAATGAGTTTTTAGAAATAGCTTCTTACATAGAAAAGCAGTTGAAAAAAGAAGGTTATGAAGTAGAATTTAAGAATGTAGTAAGAGGGGCTTTTCATTGCTATATAAAATTCCCTAACATTTTATTTAATGAAAAATTGACAGGGCATGTTGAAGAGAAAATTTTAATTCAGTTAGATACCGAACCACAAAATTTTGAGTTCGAACCAGAAACCATTATTTTAAATAAATTTGATGTGTTTACTTCAGTTTTTACGACACCCACAGATATACTTCTTGCTCAAAAGTGCTATGCAGTTATTAATAGAAAAAGAAATAAAGGTCGAGATTTTTATGATATTGTTTTCCTTTTAGGTAAAAATGTGTTGCCTAACTATGAGTATCTTAATTTAAAGTTAGGAATTAACAATTCTTCGAAATTAAAGGAAGCAATACTTGAAGTATGTAGTAATATAAATATGCAAGAAATGGCTAATGATGTAGCTCCTTTTTTGTTTTATCCTAAGGATGCTAAAAAAGTGCTGTTATTTGAAAATTATTTCAAACAAGTTGATTTGTAATTCTATTTTTTAATTACATCCATCAACTTCAAACAATTTTCCTCATTGAAGTAATTTGCTAATGCTGTTTTTCGCTCCATTTTCACGGTTTCAATAGCTATTTCTTGTTCAAAAAGAGTAGTGATTTTAGCCTTAAATGCTTCGTTCGTATCAGCAATTTCGCACAAAGTCGTTAAGGTTGTTCCAGACAACATGGTGGAATTTGCCAAACAAAACCTTCCTTTAAACAAAGAGTGGAGCAGTTTTAATTTTAATCCCGTAGGTTGATGGGTGTAAAGTAAATTGATTTGAGCATGGGCAATTAATTCTTGCATCTTACTCTCGCTAGGGTTTTCAACTAACTGAATGTTTTTGTACTTATTAATTGTAGAGCTTAATTTTTTTGTTGGATTTAATCCAGCAATGATTAAAGGAGTGTTTAAGGTGTTAAAAATTTCATTGCAAATTACTAAAGCAGCAGCTTCATTTTCGGGAACCCCCAAATTGCCATGATACAATACATAATCGCCTTTTCCTCTTTGAATATCAATTTCTTCCCCTGAATGAAAACAAGGAATAAAAACTGTTTTAATGTTAGGGTATTGTTGTTTGAAATATACGTCATCTGTTTTGGATACTACCAAAATAAGGTTAGCTTGCTGCACCACAGGCTCGTATTTTTTAGCTTTCCATGCTTCAATAGAAAAATAAATTTTCTTAAAAAAATGTTGTTCTGCTTTGGCTAAATAGGAGTAATAATCATGTTCAATGTTAGTGGCTCTAAGTATTTTAAAACGAGTTTTAAAAGCATTATCAGTAAGCAGAAAACTGGTATGTAAACCTTCAAATAAAATAGGAAAATCGTTTTTAAGCAAATTGGTTTTTAAATCTGTTGCCACTCTTGATTTTACAATGTAAGGAGTTAAACTCAAAAATGAAAAAACACCTGTTTGTCGTTTGTAATAATGCACCGTTTCGCAATATTTTTCTAGTTCGGTTTGTTTGCCCCTGCCGTAATCAAAACAATGCAAATGAACTTTAATGCCATTTTTATGAAGGTGTTTTATTTTGTAAAAAACATCTATCACACCGCCATAATTTGCCGGATAAGGCACGTTAAAAGAAATGATATTTATATTTGTTAAGTTCATTAACTAAAATTAGAAAGTTTTAAAAACACACCCCAACCCTGCCGAAAAATCGGGACAGGCTTCTCAAGAGGGGAAGCCATCCCGCAAAACCATTTTATAGTTTTTAAAGGTATCATTTTTTATCAATTAATATTTAAACTTGGGGGTGAGTTATACCAATTTAAAACTTAAAATTCAACATTTCTTTAATTATTTCCGATTCTTTTTCCCAATTCAATTCTTGTTTAGCTTTTGCTGCATTTATTTTCCAACTATTTAGTTGAGGTTCATTTTGCAGCATTTCATTGAGTTGATTGGCTATTGCTTTTGGTTCACTACTTTGTGCAACTTCTCCAAGTTGATATTGTTTTACTAATGCACTCATTTCGGGTAAATCAGCTACTAAAACAGGTATTTCTGCGTGGATATAGTCAAACAATTTATTAGGCAAAGCCAAGCGATAGTTTAATCCTACATCTTCTTCCAAACTTAATCCTATGCTTGCTTGTTGTGTATAATTTTCCAATTCTTGATAAGGAATTTCTCCCAATAATTTTACTTTATTGCTTAGGTTGAGTTGCTCAATAAGTTGCTGAATAGAGGCAGTGATGTCGCCTTTTCCAATAAGTTGTAAAATAGCTCCATCAATATATTGCATGGCTTTTACCATGGTTTCTATGCCTCGATTTACATTGATAGCCCCTTGATAAAGTATGATTTTTTCTTTTTTTACTGAAGGAGGATTGAAAGACGTTAAATAAGGTACATTTCTTACCACTTTTACATCAATGTTATATTCCTTGCGATAGAGTTCAGCAATACCATTACATACTGTAATTACATTTTTTAGTCGGGGCAAAATAAAGCGTTCTATTCTTTTCCAGAATGCTTGAATTTTCGGACGAGGAATTAGTTCTGGTACTTCGGTAAAATATTCGTGGCTATCAAAAACTAAGATGTTTCTCTTCATTTTTGAAGCTAGAAAACAAGCTGGTAGCGTGTCTAAAT
>PCUH01000187.1:4111-4253 GCA_002770955.1 Flavobacteriales bacterium CG18_big_fil_WC_8_21_14_2_50_32_9
TAACCTTGTGGTTGAAGCGGTAAACTATCTTTTTTTAACCTACCAACAAGCAATACGTTGTAATTTAACGATAGCAACGTAGTACAAATTTTATGCACCCGTTGGTCGGTGGTTAAATCATTGGTTACGGCTACAATGGCTT
>PCUH01000170.1:0-2321 GCA_002770955.1 Flavobacteriales bacterium CG18_big_fil_WC_8_21_14_2_50_32_9
AAAGAACCAATCCCGCAGATGAAAATAATATGTGTAGTTGGAGTATGCGTTGTATGCTCATTGAAGATGGTGATAGATTGATGATTATTGACAATGGTATGGGGAATAAACAAAGCGATAAATTCTTTGGTTATTATTATTTGTTTGGCAATGATACATTGGAAGGAAACCTCAAAAAATTAGGATTTCATCCTGATGATGTAACGGATGTTTTTCTTACCCATTTGCATTTCGATCATTGTGGTGGTGGAGTAAAGTGGAATGCTGACAGAACCAAATATGAACCAACTTTTAAAAATGCTACTTATTGGAGTAATAGTCAACACTGGCAATGGGCAACAGTGCCTAATCAACGAGAAAAAGCTTCTTTTTTGAAAGAAAACATACTTCCTATGCAAGAATTTGGTCAGTTGAAATTTATTGATAGAGAAGGGTTTAATTATTTTGATGTTTTATTGGTCAATGGACACACCGATGCTATGATGTTGCCCCATATCAATTACCAAGGAAAAAAGATAGTTTTTGTGGCAGATTTATTGCCTTCTGTGGGACATATTCCACTGCCTTATGTGATGGGTTATGATACTCGTCCGTTACTCACGCTAGAGGAAAAAGAAATATTTTTGAATGAAGCAGCCGACAAAGAGTATGTTTTGTTTTTTGAACATGATGCTGTGAATGAATGTTGTACCGTGCAACATACAGAAAGAGGGGTGAAATTGAAAGAAACTTTTAAATTTAATGAGTTGTTTAGTTAAAAAAAATTGATGCTTCTTCTTCGTCTAATAATTTTATTTTATTTCAGTTCTACTTGTTTTTTTGTAGTGGCTCAAAAAAGTAATTTAATTTTCACTTCTAATCAGAACCTCGAATTTAAAGTAACTATTAATAATATAGTTCAGCATACTGAGTTTACGCAAAAACTATTTGTAGTCAACATTAAAGGAGAGCAAAATTACATGCTGCTTATTTCATTTAAAAATGACACTTCTATCATTAAACAACCCATTTATGTAGTGGATGAAAATGTAACTCATTTTTATGAAATAGAGCCAACCAAAGTGGTACTAAAAAAAATGGTGATAGGAAAACATTCCTTTGAAAAATGGGATAAAAATGAGATAGTTCCTTTTAGTGGAGTTCTTGTTTTGGCAAAAGATACATTGAAAACAGAAAAAGATTCGTTGGCAATGGATTCTGTAGTTGCTGTACCTTTTGAAGATCAGTATAAAATGCCTGATTATGAAGGAAAAATTGGTTGTCCTTGGCCGTTGAAAAATGAAAAAATAGTAGAATTAAAAATTCAACTTCAAAAATTAAATTTAGACGATAGAAAGATAGAAACAGCTAAAAATTTTAAAGAAAATACGTTTGATTTTTGTATTACAATAGAACAAACAAAGGATTTAATGACTGAATTTCTTTTAGATGAAACAAAAATTGAATTGATAAAATTCTTATATCCATTTGTTTATGACCAAGATAATGTCTTATTTTTGAAACCTAATTTTAGTTATGAGAATTCATTTGATGAATTAAAATTAGTTCTTGGCATTTAAATTGTAAACCGTGAAAAAAAAAATATAAACCTTTTAAATTATAAAAAATGAAAAAACTTTTACTCTTAGCGACAGTAATATCGACCATGTCAATTACGTTGAATGCTCAAAATTGCAATGCAGTATTTTTTAATCAGGATGGAACACGTTTTCATGTGGTTTTGAATGGAATACTTCAAAACATTAATTATGAAACAAATGTGAAAGTAACGGATTTAAAATTTGAAGGAAGTTACAAAGTTACCATCAATTTTGAAGATGCAACACAAGCATCTATAACAAAATCTATTTATATGATGGATAACAATACTGAGTATTCTTTTGAAGTTATGAAAAACAAAAAAGGTGTATATGTACTTCGTCCATCAGGAATGGTAGCTATTACACAAGCCCCGACAACTCCTTCCCAATCAGTGGTTGTGTATTCAACAACTCCACCAACGACAATAGTTTCAGCTCCTGCAGCAACTACAAATGTGAATATTACAGAAACAACCACCACAACTACAACAAGCGGAACAACTGGCAATCAAGAAAATGTTTCTATGGGTGTAAATATGGGAGGAGTTGGTATGAATGTAAATGTAAACATTAATGATGGTGGTATGAACACTGGAACTAATGTTCAATCAACAACTTCTCAAACGGTTACAACAACAACAGTAACATCTAGTTCAGCAGGTTCATATAATGATGGAATGACAACAAATCCAGTGCATGAAGCTATCCCTGTTGAAGCGACTTCAAGTGGTTGTTATCAAG
>PCUH01000170.1:2344-4049 GCA_002770955.1 Flavobacteriales bacterium CG18_big_fil_WC_8_21_14_2_50_32_9
GCAGGAAAAAAATCTATAGAAAACCAATCTTTTGCAGATACGAAACTAAAAGTTGCCAAAACATTTACTAAAAACAACTGTTTGTCAGTTATCCAAATAAAAGAAGTAATAGGTTTGTTTAGCTTTGAAGATGGGAAATTAGAATATGCAAAATTTGCTTATGATTATTGTGCAGATAAGAAAAACTATTATCAAGTAGGAGATGCCTTTACTTTTAGCGGGAGTGTTGATGAATTGAATGAGTTTTTGGAAAGTAAGTAATTAGCGTTTTATAACGAAATAAAAAATTATTAAACCTCCAAGGTTTCAAAAACTTGGAGGTTTTTTTTGAGGTTTTTTTGTTGAAAAAAACGACCAAATAACAAATTAAAAAGCTAATCGTAATCATAATTTCAGTTAATTTCGCATCGTAAATTTGACACAAATTTTTTTATAGTATGAACTTCGATAATACAGAAATAGCTTTTGCTGATAAAACCAATGCAGACTTAAAAAAAAGCTATTGGCTTTTTAAAATAATTGGGTGGAGTTGGTTGATAAAAATTGGACCAACAGTATTGAAAATTTTCATGCCTTTTTATTTTCCAATTCCAATTATCAAAGCAACTATTTTTAAGCAATTTTGCGGAGGAGAAAGTATAGAAGACTGTGAAACAACAATTTCAGAATTAGCTAATAAAAATGTTAAAACAATTTTAGATTATTCGGTTGAGGGAAAACAACAAGAAGAAGTTTTTGAGGAAAATTTACAAGAAGCATTAAGAACAATTCAAAAAGCAAAACAACATCCTTTCATTCCTTTTTCAGTGATAAAACTTACAGGGTTTGCTCGGTTTGAGTTACTTCAAAAAATGAATGATAAAAAACAATTATCGGAAAAAGAAATTGCAGAATTTGAAAAAGTTAAAAATAGAGTTAACATTTTATGTGAAACTGCTTTTAATTCAGAAGTGCCTTTGTTTATTGATGCAGAAGAAACATGGATTCAAGATCCAATAGATATGCTTGTGTTGGAAATGATGCAAAAATACAACAAACAAAAAGCAATAGTTTACAATACCGTACAACTCTATCGTTGGGATAGACTTACTTATTTTAAGCATTTATTGGAAATAGCAGAAAAAGAAAACTTTTTTATAGGAATGAAATTGGTTAGAGGAGCTTATGTTGAAAAAGAACGAGAGAGAGCTATCAATATGAATTACAAAGACCCTATCCAAAAAACAAAAGAGGATACGGACAAAGATTTTAATTTAGCACTAAAATTTTGCGTAGAAAACATTAATCGTATTTCGTTTTGTTGTGGTACGCACAATGAAGAAAGTTCTCAATATTTAATTGATTTAATGAAACAACATCAGTTAGCTATTAATGACTCAAGAATATACTTCGCACAACTCTTGGGCATGAGCAACCACATTAGCATAAATTTAGCAAAAGCCAATTTTAATGTAGCTAAATACGTTCCTTATGGACCAGTAAAAGATGTAACCCCTTATTTAATAAGAAGAGCCGAAGAAAATACTTCTATTGCCGGGCAAACTGGAAGAGAGCTACAATTGATATTAAAAGAATTAGAGAGAAGAAAGTGAAAACTTACTTTTTAATTAGTTTTTCTAATCTTCTTAGTAAATTTACTTTCTAACTCTAAATCAATAGTCATGATAATTTCTAAATATACACTGTTTATTACGTTAGTAATTTT
>PCUH01000170.1:4058-11523 GCA_002770955.1 Flavobacteriales bacterium CG18_big_fil_WC_8_21_14_2_50_32_9
AGCTTGCAATAAAACTATTGAAAATACACCTAAAGAGAAAGTTTCTACAGATAATACTACTGAAACAACAAAGGTTTTCATTGAAAATGAAGAAGGAATTCTTGAAGAAGAAGAAGTTCCTGTTTCAGAAGATGATTCCGTTCAGGTGCAAGACCCAAAAACAGGTGAGTGGGTTAAAATGACAATGAAAGAGGCACAAGCTTTAGTAGAAAATAAAAAATAAATTATTCTTAGGTATTCCATTTTTTTTCAATATATTTTAATTTTCGTTCACTATTTTTATGATTAAGAATTGTATCTTTGTTCATTAAAAATTTAGACTCAACAAAATTGATATATAATTATGGGATGTAGTGGATGTAGTACAGGAAGAGGATGTTCATCAGGTGGATGTGGCTCTTCAAGTGGAGGTGGTTGTAGTAATAGTGGTTCATGCAGCAACTATAAATTAGCCGTAACCGATTGGTTAAAAGACATTGCATTACCTACAGGACAAGAAGAATTTGATTGCCTCGAAATACGTTTTAAAAACAACAGAAAAGAATTTTATAGGAACACAGGTAAATTAAGTCTGAACATGGGTGATATTGTAGTTGTTGAAGCAGCTCCTGGTTTTGATGTTGGAACAGTATCACTTGCAGGAGAATTGGTAAAAAAACAAATGCGAAAACATAAAGTAGCTTTTGATTCAGAAGAAATCCTTAAAATTATTCGTTTAGCCACTAAATCAGATGTTGAAAAATGGTTAGTAGCTCAAGAACGAGAAGTGGATACCATGTATAAAGCAAGAACTATTGCTATTGCACTTGGATTACAGATGAAAATAAGCGATGTAGAATATCAAGGTGACAATACCAAAGCAATTTTTTACTATACAGCCGAAACAAGAGTAGATTTCAGAGAATTAATAAAACGCTTAGCCGAAGAATTTAAGGTGAGGATTGAAATGAAGCAAATTGGCGTGCGTCAAGAAGCTAGTAAATTGGGAGGAATTGGCTCTTGTGGTCGAGAATTGTGTTGTTCTACTTGGCTTACCGATTTTCGTTCTGTTTCAACTTCGGCAGCTCGTTACCAACAACTTTCATTAAATCCAGAAAAATTAGCAGGACAATGTGGTAAATTGAAATGTTGTTTAAATTATGAATTAGACAGCTATACCGATGCGTTGAAAGATTTTCCAGATACAAGTATCAATTTAAAAACTAAAGCTGGAGAAGCCTTTTTTAGAAAAATGGATATTTTTAGCAAAACACTATGGTATTCATATAAGAGCGATACTGTTCGTTTTATAGAACTTAAATTAGAACGAGTAAACGAAATTATTGCCCTCAATAAAAAAGATGAAAAACCAGATGATTTAGTTGCTTTTGTTGAAGAGAAAATTGTTGTTAAACAACCTAATTATGAAAATGTAGTTGGGCAAGATAGCCTCACACGTTTTGATAAACAAAAAGGAAATAACAACAACAGAAATAAAAGAAAGAAAAAACGAAAAAACTTTCCGCCAAAAACGAATTAATGTAGGAATAAAGAGTTAGTATGTATTGTCAGTTCGAGTAGGTAATATGGAGCGATAGCGGAATATTGCCGTATCGAGAACAAATTTGAAATAGGTACTTTTAACTATTAACCTTCTACATAAAAATTGATAAAAATGACCAAGTTAATAGCATCATTATTTATAGTTGCAGTTCTACTTTCATGCAACTCAAATGTTGTGTATGATGAATATATTAACATAGAAAAAGAAAACTGGAAAAAAGAAAATATTGCTACGTTTGAATTTGATGCTGTAGATACACTTACAGCCCATAATTTTTATATTAATGTTAGAAATAAAGGAGAATATCCATACAATAACTTGTATTTGTTTGTAACCATTAATGGTCCAGAAGGTAATTTTTCAAGAGATACTGTAAATTGTATTTTGGCTGATGATAGAGGAAAGTGGAAAGGAAAAGGTTGGGGAGATTTGTGGGATTATCAACAACCCTATTTAGGAAATGTGAAATTTGCAAAAAAAGGAAAATATATTGTTTCCTATGAGCAAGCAATGCGTGTAGAAGATGGATTAAAAGGCATTTCTGACATTGGATTAAAAATTGTGAAGGTAAAGTAAGGAGTTAGTAATTAGGTGCTAGTAATTAGTAATTAGTAGTTAGATTTAAGATAAGAAAAGACTCTACAAGAAAAAATTAATAAACTCTGTGATCCTTGTGTCTCTGTGGCAGAAAAAAATAAGAAATAGTGAATAATTTATAAAATGACCAAACAAGCAATATTTTCCTTTTCTATTTCACTCTTTTTTTTCATTTCTTTAAATGCTCAACAAAAAACAAAAGAAAGTATTTACAAAACAGAATATGAGGATGTAACAAGAAATTCTTATAACAAAATACTAATAAATTTATCTAAAGAACAACCACCAAAACACATTAACTACAAAGGAATTCCGATAACCACCAATGATTCAACTTTTAAATTTAATGGAAAACAGATAGATGAAAGTTTTCCAACACAATTTGCTGAAAATCATTATTTACCTTACTATTTCTCTACCAAATCGTATAAACTTCCAACTGCTTTTAGCTTGTTGAAATATTACCAATCGATTATAGATTCTAATTTAGCTTATAATGAGTTACCTCAAGAATTAAGCCTTATTCCTTTAGTTTGTTCTGCATTTAACCCCTTTTCGACCAATGGAATAGGAGGGGAAGGTTTTTGGCATTTATATTATCCACAAGCAATTAAATATGGATTAAGGGTTGATGAAAACATAGACGAACGTAAAGATTTTAAAAAATCTACTCAAGCAGCAATTCGTTATTTAAAAGATTTACACGAATTATTTAATGATTGGGAACTGACACTGGCAGCTTATTCAAGTGGTGTTGTTAATGTGAAAAAAGCATTACTAAGAACCAAAGAAAATAATTACAAAACAATTTACTCACGACTTCCAACTCAAACAAATGACTTTGTTAATGCTTATGTTGCTATGTTATATCTGTCTTATTATGATGACTTTGAAGCGGTGCAACTAAATCCTATTTTTGATGCAGATACTATTTTTGTAACTAAAAAATTAGAATTAAAAGCGGTGGAAGATGTGTTAAAAGCAGATATAGAAACCATTCTCTTTTTAAATCCCCAACTTATTCAAAAAACAATTCCAAAAAATACTATTGTAAAATTTACAACAAAACTTAAAACACAATTTTTAGCACAAAAAGACAGTATCTATTTTTACCAAGATTCCATACTTAATCAACCAAAACCTAAAGAAAAAATTGATACAATACCAGCAATTGAGGAAGGAGAGTTTATTGTTTATAATATAAAATCAGGTGATGTGTTAGGGCTAATTGCTGAAAAACACAACGTAACCGTAACCCAGTTACAAAGTTGGAATAACTTATCTGGAACTCGAATAGATATTGGTCAGCAATTGAAAATATATGGAACCGAATTTAAACAAGAAGCAGCACCAGAGCCTATTGCAGAAAAAGATAGTTTACCAAAACAAACAACACCTTCACAAACAGAAACAAGACCATCAACATCTTCTTATTCTGAAATTTATATAGTTAAATCGGGAGACAATTTATGGATAATTGCTAAGAAATTTTCAGGAATTTCGGCTGAAGACATTATGAAATTTAATAATATTGATGCAAACTTAAAAATAGGACAAGAATTAAAAATACCGAACAAATAACATCTATAGAAAAAAAAGTTTCGCCAAAAACCACACTATTTTTTTTGCTAGCAACCATGATATTGTTGCTAGTTGTTATGTTTTTATTTCCTGAAAAAGGCATACAAATGGGTAGTTATAAATTGCAATTTCCAACTCCAGCTGAGTTTTTTGGAACAGCAAATGAGAATGATAGTATAGAAAATTTAGAAAAAGACCTTGCCAATATTTTTGATTCCACAGAAATAGCACAATTAAGTGTTATAGATTCTGCCTTAATAAAACATCGATTAGATTCCTTGCATAACTTTCGTAAAAACTTTCAAGTTTCTGATAAATCAAAGCCAGCCTTACATCGTTTTTTTGATGCAATAGACAATGCTACAAAAAAGAAAGTTCGCATTATGCACTATGGCGACTCTCAAATTGAAGTTGATAGAATCACTTCTTATGTTAGAAATGAGTTTCAAAAAAAGTTTGGAGGAAACGGTGCTGGTTTATTTCCTGTGGTTGATATTGCTCCAAAAATGAGCGTAAATATTGCCTATTCAGAAAATTGGAAACGCTACCCTGGTTTCGGGCTAAAAGATTCAACCGTTAAACACAATAAATATGGTCCTTTAATTAGTATGAGTAGGTTTTCCCCAATACCAAACACTACTATTTTTACTGAAGACAGCACAAATTATGAAGCCTGGATTACCATAAACAAACCCAAAGGGTCTTATTCTCAAACAAAGAGTTACTCAATGTTAAGGATTTTGTTAAGTAATGCACTAGTTCCTGTATCCTATAAAATTTTTACAGATAATGTTATAGCTAAAGAAGGAATAATTCCACCTAATTCGCCATTTATTGAATTAAAAACAACTTTCGATAAAACACCTGAAGAAATTAAAATTACCTTTAGTGGAAAAGATAGTCCCGATGTTTATGGCATTTCTATAGAAGGAAAAACTGGTATTGTTATGGACAACATTCCACTCAGAGGCTCATCGGGTACTGTGTTTAGTAAATTAGATAAAACATTAATGGCAAATGCTTATGCCAATCTTTCGCCCGATTTAATTATTTTGCAATTTGGAGGAAATGTAATGCCTTATATCAAATCGGAAAAAGAATGTTTGGATTATGGAAATTGGTTTAAATCTCAAATTTATTTTTTAAAGAAACTAAACCCAAAAACTGCATTTATAGTTATTGGACCAAGTGATATGTCTATCAAAGAAAAAACAGATTATATTACTTATCCATTTTTAGAAAATGTGAGAGACGCACTCAAAGAAGCAGCACTTAGTACCGATTGTGTGTTTTGGGATATGTATGAAGTAATGGGAGGAAAAAATTCGATGCCTAAATGGGTAAATGCTGAGCCAGCTTTGGCAGCATCCGATTACACTCATTTTACGCCCGAAGGAGCCAAAAAAGTAGCTGAAGAATTTTATAAAAAAATAGTAGAAATGTATGTGGAATATAAATTGGGAGATGTGAAAATGTAACAATGAATCAATATGAAATGTAACAATGCCTAAATGTGAGAATGTGGAGATTACTCCTAGCTTTATGAACTTTACAAAATAAAATAACCCAATGAGTAACTATTTAATAAGAATAACATTTTTAATCTTTCTGATTCATTCACAATTAGTGAAAGCCCAATCAAACCCACATATATTGCCTCAATATGATATTGTGCAATATGATTCCAATTATATTCATTATTATAACGATAGTGCAAATTTCAATACGTTTTATAGCAAGTTAGATACCTTAATTGCTGAAGGCAGAGGCAAATTAAACATCATGCAAATTGGTGGTTCTCACATTCAGGCAGATGTTTGGTCGGATCAATTGCGAAAAAATTTCCAACAACTTTCACCTAATCTTAATGGTGGAAGAGGTTTTTTATTTCCATATAAGTTAGCAAAAACAAACAACCCTTATTATTATGATGTTAGTTATACAGGCGAATGGAACGGATATAGAAATTCAGTAAGTAAACATAAAGCTATTTGGGGCGTTTCTGGTATAACAGCCTCAACAACCGATAGTGTTGCTTCGTTTAAAATAAATTTTAGAGGAGATAATACACCTTTTTATGATTTTAAACGCATTAAGATTTTTTACAATATAGACTCATCTTCAAACTATTGTTTACAACTACTCTCCGATTCGGTGGTTTTTATTAGTACCAATTATGAAGTAGGTTATACTGTTTTTGAATTAGCAAACAATGCTAACATGCTGGAATTTTTAATTTATAAAACAGACACAACAAAAAATCAATTTGATTTGTATGGAATAAGCATTGAAAACGATGATCCTGGAATTGTTTATAATGCAATTGGTGTGAACGGAGCAAGTACATCAAGCTACCTTAGATGCACTTTGTTTGAGCAACATTTACAAGCTATTCCTCCCGATTTAGTTATCTTTTGCATAGGAATTAATGATGCTTATGACCCTGGTTTTTGTAAATTATGTTATGAAAATAATTACGATACATTAGTAACTTGGATAAAAAATGTTAATCCAAACGCTAATTTTTTATTTGTTACCAATAATGATAGTTATTATAAAAAAAAATATCCCAACAAAAGAGCTGAAATTGCCCGAGAAGTAATGATTAATTTAGCAACTAAACATCATGCGGCAATGTGGGATATGTATAATGTTATGGGAGGTTTAGGCTCTATAAAAATATGGCAAAAAAACGGATTGGCAAAAACAGATAAAATTCACTTAACTACTGATGGTTATAAATTGATGGGAGATTTAATGTTTGCAGCACTCATGAAAGATTATACAACCTATTTTAAACACAATCAATAATAAATAAAATAAATTATGGAATACAGAAGACTAGGAAAATCAGGATTACAATTAAGTGAACTATCATTAGGCAGTTGGTTAACTTTTGGAAAGCAAATAGGAAATAACATTGCTGAAGATTTAATGAAATTGGCTTACGATAATGGTGTAAACTTTTTTGACAATGCAGAAATTTATGCTCGTGGCGAATCTGAAATTGTAATGGGAAAGATTCTTAAAAAAATGAAATGGGATAGAGATTCTTATGTAGTATCAAGTAAAGTTTTTTTTGGATATAGAGGAACAGAAAACACCAAACCAAATCAAAATGGATTGAGCAGAAAACATGTTTTTGAAGCTTGCCACCAAGCCTTAGAGAGATTGCAAGTAGATTATTTAGATTTGTTTTTCTGTCATCGACCTGATAAAAATACGCCTATAGAAGAAACCGTTTGGTCTATGCATAATTTAATTACGCAAGGTAAAATTTTATATTGGGGAACATCTGAGTGGAGTGCTCAAGAAATTATGGAGGCTCACATGGTGGCTAAACAATACAATTTAATTGGACCAACTATGGAGCAACCACAATACAATATGTTGCACAGACAAAAAGTAGAAGTGGAATTTAGTCAGATATACAAAACAGTTGGTTTAGGAACAACTATTTGGTCGCCATTGGCATCAGGAGTGTTAACGGGAAAATACAATCAAAAATCGCAACCAAAAGACACACGTTTGGTTATGGAAGGTATGGATTGGTTAAAAGATTCAGTGGTTACCAAAGAAAATTTAGACAAAGTAGCTCAATTGGAGAAAATTGCTAAAAAACTAGGATTAAGTCTTCCGGTATTGGCAATTACATGGTGTTTAAAAAATGAAAATGTAAGTACAGTAATGTTGGGAGCAAGCAAGTTAAGTCAGCTAGAAGAAAACTTTAAAGCCATTGAAGCA
>PCUH01000170.1:11534-15794 GCA_002770955.1 Flavobacteriales bacterium CG18_big_fil_WC_8_21_14_2_50_32_9
AACCCCAGAAGTAATGGATGAAATTGAAAAAGCGTTGAATAATAAACCAGTTCATCCTGTTTTTTAAGTAAGTGGGAGGGTATAGCTACTGAAATATACATTTTTTATAAGAAATTGGGGTTCTTCCCCGTAACTATCACCTCCCGATAAGTATCGGGGGAGATATCTTGTTGGTTAGGAATTGTGATTCTTAATGGGGTGTATAGGTTAAAGAATAAGAAGATTTAACAATATCTCTTTTATTTTAGTTAATGAATTGTTGCTGTTTCACGGTCTCGACTTCGTTTTTTAGTACTGTTTTACAACAGCACAAAAAACATTGCTTGAAATGACAAAGTGAAAGAATAAAAAATATTGCTTATTATGACATTACAACTAAAAATAGTAAAGGATGTTTGTTATTTTTTACAACTTCCACATAAAAATGCTTAATTTAGACTTTTAACAAATTAAAAAAACTAACAATTATGGAAAAACCTACAATAGTTCAAAAATCACCTTATGTAAAAGAAGAAAAAGCAGGTAAATATGCATGGTGTGCCTGTGGAAAAAGTGCTAATCAACCTTATTGTGATGGGAAACATAAAGGTTCTTCATTTTCGCCAATAGTCGAAGTTCTTAATGAAGATAAAAAAGTTGCTTGGTGTGGATGTAAAAATTCATCAAAAGGAGCTTTTTGCGATGGAACACATTCAAAACTTTAAAAAAATATACTCAACACAAAGCTCTCAAAATTAAAATTGAAGGATTTTTTAACATTGTTTTTGGATAAGCTTATTTTTTCTACCTTAGCACACCAAATTTTAGCAAAAGAATGTCAGAACAAAAATTAATTGATGTAGAACAAATTATTGCGAGTAAAAACCCAAAAATCTTAAAGTGGTTGCCAACATTTATTATTAATTACCTAAAAAGAACCATTCATCAAGATGATATTAATACTATTTTAATTGAAAACAAAAGTAAATTTGATTATGATTTTGCACACGATATTATTGAACGATTTCATATTAAAATAGAAGTAATAGGAATAGAAAATATCCCAAAATTAGGTGGATGCATATTGGCTTCTAACCATCCACTTGGAGGAATTGATGCGTTGGCTATAGTTACTTCATTAAAAGATTATAGAAGAGATTTGAAATTTGTGGTTAATGATATTTTACTCCATTTAAAAAACCTTAATGGATTGTTTGTAGGGGTTAATAAACATGGTAGTAATTCAAAAGAATCATTAAATAGTGTTAACGAACTTTTTTCTTCAGACAGAGCTGTTTTTGTTTTTCCAGCAGGGTTGGTAAGCCGAAAATCAAATGGAAAAGTGAGAGATTTAGAGTGGAAAAAAACTTTTATTACACAAGCAAAAAAACATCAAAAAAATATTATCCCTTTAAGGGTTGATGGTGAATTATCATCTTTTTTTTATAGATTAGCAGCCATTAGAAAATTTTTAGGAATTAAAGCCAATATAGAAATGCTATTTTTAGCTCAAGAAACATTTAAACAACAAAATAAAACAATAAAAATTATTTTTGGGAAACCAATTCCATATCAAACTTTTGATAAAACAAAAAATGATAAAGAATGGGCAGAATGGGTAAAAGAGCAAGTATATGAATTGTGGAATTAGAGATTATCCTTCTAATAACAAATAACAAATAACAAATAACAAATAACAAATAACAAATGCCGAAAAAACAAGAATTTTCAATTCTTTATTTTTTCGAGCATCCTCGAAATATTAATCCGCCTGAGGCGGATATATTTCGGGATAACAAAATACAAATAACTATTAACCTTATAAACTAACTATGTTAGCACCTATAGATAGAAAATTAATAGAGCAAGAACTTAATTCTGAACGCTTTGTAAAAAAAACAAACAAGGGAGATAATGATATTTATATTATTAATTATCATAATGCTCCAAACGTACTTCAAGAAATAGGACGATTGAGAGAACTATCTTTTTCAATGGCAGGAGGAGGAACAGGACAGGACGTTGATTTAGATGAGTTTGATATTTCGAAAAATTGCTACGAACAACTCATTGTTTATGACAGAGAAGAACAAGAAATTGTGAGTGGTTATCGTTTTATTGATTGTGCCAAAACAATTTTACCAGATGGGGAAATTGAATTATCTACACGTCATTATTTTAATTTTTCAAAGAAATTCATTAAAGAATATTTGCCTTATACCATTGAATTGGGTCGCTCATGGGTGCAGCCAAAATATCAGGCAGGTGGTGATGGTGCTCGAAAAGGAATTTTTGCCTTAGATAACCTTTGGGATGGATTAGGCTCAATTATTATTCGATATCCACACATGAAATATTTTTTTGGAAAAGTTACTATGTATTCAAGCTACAACAAACAAGCAAGAAATGCACTGTTGTATTTTATGAACTCTTATTTTCCTGACTTAGAGAATTTGGTAACTCCAATTCACCCCATTGAAATAAAATCTGATTTGAAAGAAATTAAAAAACTAATTAGAGATAAAAATTTTGATGATGGATTAAAAGCCCTTTATCAATACCTAAAAACCTATGGAGAATCAGTTCCTCCATTAATTAATACCTACATGAAAATTTCTGATACCATGAAATCTTTTGGAACAGCTTTAAATCCTGATTTTGGAGGTGTAGAAGAAACTGGAATTTTGGTAATTGTTGATGATATTTATCCCGAAAAAAAAGAAAGACATATTAAGTGAAACTTAAAGAAATTAGTCAAGAATACACGAATGAAAAGCTAAGATATTCGTTTGTCCCGACAGCTGTTTGGATGGTAACTATTAATTGAAGTTGTTTAAAGTCCAAATGTAAGAATGAAAATGAATTATTTTCTTACAATACGAGGCATTTTTTATCTGGCTGCTCGAAGTAACAGTTTTTTTATAACGCACTTAATTTTTGACGAAGCATAAACTCAATTTGAGAATTTACTCGTAGCAATGTTTCTGTTAATTCTTTGCTTTCTTTTCGTAAACAATACAGTTCATAAGACTCGTTAATCAATTTTTTCATATACTCAGTTTCCCAAGGTTTTTGAATGTACTTATAAATCTGTCCTTTATTAACAGCATCAATCACTGCGTCAATATCAGAATAACCTGTAACCAAAATCCGTATAGGATCGGGATATTTTTTAATAATTGATTCTAAAAATTCCACACCTGTTTTCTCTGGCATACGTTGATCCGTAAGAACAATTTCAATATCGTTTTTAGCTAAAATTTCTTCACCTTTTTTTGCAGAATTTGCTGTGTGAATTGTGAAAAATCGTCTAAAAGTAGCCTTGAATGAAGCTAAATTTTCCTTTTCATCATCAATATAAAGTACATTTATTTTTGATTTTTGAATTTTATTAGAAGTTTTCATTTTATTTTTTTTTATAAAATTAGTAAATTTAATTTAGATTAAAAACATAGGTAATTTTACTTATAAAATTTGCAAATTTTACCTATAAAATAGTGTTATTTAAATTCGTAATATTAAATATTAAAACTCAACAATTCTTTTATTTATTTAATTATGCAATTTACAGAACGAATTAAAAAACTTAAAATAACTGATAATCATTTATTTAATACAGTTGTTAAACCAATTTTTTTTAAATTAACAGATTCAGTTGAAAGACAAAAATTAGAACAATTAGTTGACAGTCAATCTCAAATCTGCATTTTGGATGAAATTGAAAGTCAACTTCAGGAATTAATAAAATTACGTTATCCAAAAATTAAATTTACCTCCGATGAATTGAAAAATAAAATTTCAGAATATCTAAATAATCAACCCATAGAAGAATATGGAGTTTGGGTATATTATCCATGGAAAAATACATTAGTACATTTGTTAGATGAAGCCGAATTTGTAGAAGTAAGAACGAATAGAAATCAATATAAAATTACGCCCGAAGAAGAAATTACATTAGGCACAAAAAAAATTGGAATTATTGGGCTTTCTGTTGGGAAAGCCATTGCAATGACAATTGCTTTAGAACGTATTTGTGGAGAATTGGTATTGGCAGATTTTGATGTGATTGAACTTTCAAATTTAAACAGAATACAAACAGGCGTTCATCATTTTAATGTAAAAAAAACAGTAGTTGTAGCCCGAGAAATTGCCGAAATTGACCCTTACCTTAAAGTTACGTGCTATCATGATGGACTCACAGATGAAAACATAACTGATTTTTTTACTAAAGACGGAAAATTAGATATTTGTATAGAAGTTTGCGATGGGTTAACCACCAAA
>PCUH01000170.1:15824-19258 GCA_002770955.1 Flavobacteriales bacterium CG18_big_fil_WC_8_21_14_2_50_32_9
AAAATTCCTGTGGTGATGAACTCAAGTGATAGGGGAACTACAGATATTGAACGCTATGATTTGAATCCCGATTTGCCATTGCTTCACGGATTGATAGATCATTTAGATTTATCCTTAGTAAAACAAGCAAAAACAAATGAAGAGAAAGTTCCTTATTTGTTACCAATGTTAGGGATTGAAACTTCTTCTGAAAGATTAAAGGCTTCAATGTTGGAAATAGAATCAACCATCACAACGTGGCCTCAATTGGCATCAGGAGTTGTTTTTGGAGGAGGAATTTGTACGGATGTGTGTAGAAGAATTTTGTTGAACCAATTTACCAATTCAGGAAGATATTTTGTTGATACTGAAAAAGAAATTAATGATGAAGTAACCGATTACATTTCAGCTTCGCAATCATACAATGAACACGTTTTTGTTATACCGAATTCTAGCCTAGAAGATTATCAAGAAATATTAAAAGAAGCGAATGAAAAATTATTTAATATTAAAAATACGGAGCAACTTAATCTTTCAGAACAACAAATAACTACACTTGTTGAATCTGCAATAATGGCTCCTTCTGGAGGTAATGTGCAGCCTTGGAAATGGATATATCGAAACAAAACATTATTATTATTTAATGATATTAATCGTTCGGAATCTATCTTGAATTATAAAAAAACAGCTTCTTTAATTAGTTTGGGAGCTGCTACTGAAAACTTATTATTGAAAGCAAAACAATTAAAGATTGGAGTTAGTATATCCAAATTTCCTTTAGGAGATGATAATGACCTAATTTGCTCCTTTCAATTTCAACCATTAATAGAAAAAAAAGAAATTATTTCAGATAATTTAGTTAGTGTTATACCTACAAGACTAACGAATAGGAATTTAAGTATAAAAGTAGAATTACATCAAGAATACGTTGATTATTTTAATTCAATTGTAGAAACAATTCCTGGAGCAAAACTCAAACTTTTCACGGAAAATAAAAAATTGGAAGAAATTAAAAATATTATTGCCGAAGTTGATAAATTATTTATGACAAATAAAGCTGGGCACACTCATTTTATACACGAAATTAGGTGGAATAAAAAAGAAGTAGAACAAACAAGAGATGGTATTGATATTAATACTTTAGATTTAACACCAACTGAAAGAGCAGGATTAATTGTATCTAAAAATTGGAACGTAACAAAACATATTAAAAAATGGAATTTAGGAAATGAATTTGGAAAACTTTCGAGAAAAGCTATTGACTCATCTTCTGCACTAGGCATGATAACCATGCCTAAATTTTCGTCCGATTGCTATTTTGATGGTGGAAGAGCTGTGCAGAAAATGTGGTTGGCAGCAACAAAAACAGGAATTGCATTTCAACCTATTTCTATTAACACTTTTTTGTTTGCTAAAGTGGGAGATAATAATTTTGATGATATTAATGAAATTAAATCTGAAATGATAGATTTGTATGGGCAACTAAAAAGCGTTTGCAATATAAACCAAGAAAAAGATATTTTTCTTTTTCGATTAGCAGTTGCTGATGAACCTAAAATAAAAGCATTAAGAAGAAATTTGTCCGATGTTTTAATTTATGAAAAGTGATATAAATATACCTCAATTTAAAATAGTTGTTTTCAGAGCGATTGATGAACAAGAACTTTGTAAACAATACATTGAAGGACACGTGAAGGTGTTGACTGATTATGGAATAACGAATATTACCACCAATAATAATACGTGGATATTTAACCCTAACATTTATTGTACCATTGCAATTGATTCATCAACAAATAAATTAGTCGGAGGAACAAGAATTCAAATAGCAGATGGAATTAATCCTTTACCTGTTGAATTAGCTATTGGGAAAATGGACAAAAGGATTTATGATAAAATAAATTTTTATAGAATAAATGGAGGTATTGGAGAATCTTGTGGACTTTGGATTTCAAAAGAAGTTAAAAGTTTAGGTATTAGTAGATATTTAATGTGGGCTTCAATTTCATCATCAATTAATCTAGAATTTCAAACTTTGTTAGGAATTTGTGCAGGATATACCTTGAAAATGTTCAGTGAAATTGGATTTATTATTGACTACTCACTTGGTGATAAAGGTGATTTTCCTTATCCTAATGATGAGTATATTGCTCATGTTATAGGAATACTTAATGCAAAAACGTTGGAAAGTGCAGCTATTAATGATAAAAATATAATGCTTTTATTAAGAAAACAACCTAATCAAATAAGAATTGAAGTAACGAAAAACTTAAGTTCAAAAATAAATTATTATCTGGTGTTTGATAATAAATACAATGCCCAATTTAAAGAAGACAACAACTCAAAAATAACTCAACAAAGTGTTTAAAAATCTTTTGATAATAGTATGTTTTTTTTTGATATACAAAGTATCAATGGCACAAGTTATTTTGTTTGATGATTTAACAGAACCCAAACTTTTAAATTCTAACTTAAGCTATTTTCAGGATACAACTTCTAAAATGAAAATTGGTCAGATAGTAGTGAGAGATTTTACACCTATTACTTCTGGTTTTCCAAATTTTGGAATTTCAAATTCAACTTTTTGGATTAAGTTTACTGTTAAAAACACTTCAGAAGATTCTCTTTTTATATTAAACTTAGCAGCTCCTACCCTAGATAGAGTTAGTTTGTTTATTCCCATTGATATTGAAAGTAATAATTTCTCATCGGTACTTTTAGGTGAAGAATTATTATTTAATCAAAGAGCTTATTTAGACCCAAACTATTTATTTGATATCGTATTATTAAAAAATGTTCCTAAAACTATTTATTTTAAAATTAAAAGTAAAGAAGCAATTCAATTACCCATATATTTAGGAACAAAAAATACCATCTTTAATCAATTAAAAAAGAGAGATATACTTTCGGGCATCTATTTTGGAATTATGATAGCTATGATTTTTTATAATTTGTTTGTTTACTTTTCAGTAAGAGACAAAAGCTATATTTATTATGTAGTTTATATCATACTAATACTGTTAACGCAGACTTCTTTACAAGGTTATCCTTTTCAATATTTATGGCCTTCTTTTCCAGAAATAGCACAGTATAGTTTGTTTATTTTTCCTTCTTTAGTTGGTATAGCATCATTATTATTTATGAATGTCTTTTTACACATAAAGTCTTTTAATGTAAGTTTATATAGATATTCTTATGTGTTTTCAACAGTATATATATTCTCAATAATACTAGCATTTTTCAATCAATTTAAGTTAAGTTTTTTAGTTATGGAATTTAACGCCATTTGCGTTTCAATATTTATGTTAATAACATCAATATATATCATAAGAAGAGGTTATTATCCAGCTAGATACTTCTTAGCTGCTTGGTCTGTTTTTTTAATAGGTGTGATTATTTATATTCTCAAAGATTTAGAAATTTTACCATATAATAACCTAACCAGATACACCATG
>PCUH01000222.1:0-196 GCA_002770955.1 Flavobacteriales bacterium CG18_big_fil_WC_8_21_14_2_50_32_9
TGCTTTTGAACCCCATTTTTTCTATTATTCGTGAGCGATAAGTATTAATTGTATTTGGACTTAAAAACAGGAGTTTAGCAATATCGGTATATTTATTTCCTAAAGCAATTTGAACAAGCACTTCAAATTCTCTATCGGAAAGTGATTCATGAAAGATATTTTTGTTTTTGCCAGATAAATGGTCTGCCATCAATTC
>PCUH01000222.1:395-1490 GCA_002770955.1 Flavobacteriales bacterium CG18_big_fil_WC_8_21_14_2_50_32_9
TCTATTCCAAAACGGTTTGGTTGTAGAATTTCGGTAATAACTATATCACAATTTTCGTTTGCCAAAAGTTGAAGTACACCATTGGAAGAATTAGCTTCGCTAACTAATGCACCTTTAAATTCGTTCTCTATACTGTTTTTAATTCCATTTCTTACAATCGGAAATTCATCAGCTACTATGCATCGTATCATTAAACCTAATTAATAGTTATTAATCGAAAGTAAAATTGATATAAAAACGTGCAAGATAAAGACGTTTTATAACATAATATTTAGTGGAAACAATGAAACCTTTGTGGTGTTATCTATTACATTGATTTCTCAAATCAAGTTGTTTTCCAACGCATAACGAGTGAGTTCGGCATTAGAGTGGAGTTTCATTTTCTCTAATATCCGAGAGCGGTAGGTACTGATAGTATTTACACTTAGCGAAAGTATTTCGGAAATTGTGGAAGCGTTTTTTCCTGAAGCAATTAGTTTAAAAACTTCCAACTCACGGTCGGAGAGTAATTGGTGAAGTAGTTGATTATTATTGAGGAATAAATTATCGGTAAGTAAATCGGCAATAGTAGGGGAGATGTATTTTTTGCTACTCTTAATTTTACGGATTGCGTTTACCAATTCATCGGAAGCAGCATTTTTGGTTATATAGCCCCAAGCCCCTGCCTTCAAAGCACGAATAGCGTATTGTTCTTCGGGATGCATACTCAAAATTAAAACTGGGAGCAAAGGAAATTCTTCACAGATTTGCTTGAGTAAATCTACCCCCGAACGACCAGGCATAGTAATATCACTGATAACCAAATCGAATGGCTGTTGCCTAATAAGTTTTATAGCCTCTTCGGCTGTTGATACTTCAGTAATTTGAGCATTTACAAATTCTTCCATAATGAGTTGCTTCAATCCTTTTCTAAAGATAGCATGGTCATCGGCTATGATAATTTTTAAATTCATTTTTTAACTTATAGTCACAATCAATTCCACCAGAGTTCCTTTTCCTTGCTCCGAAACAATTTGGATAGTACCTCCAATCATTTCTGCTCTTTCTTTCATTCCTATCAAACCGAATGATTTTTTTTGTTTTATTTTCTCGGAA
>PCUH01000222.1:1496-1828 GCA_002770955.1 Flavobacteriales bacterium CG18_big_fil_WC_8_21_14_2_50_32_9
CCTTTCCCATTATCCGAAATGAGTATAATTAGATTTTTATTTTCCACTTTTAGATGAATGTTTACTTCGGTTGCTTCGGAATGTTTGGCAATATTGATAAGTGACTCCTGAATTATTCTGTAAACATTGATAGCTGTTTTCGGAGTTAAAGTTAATTCTCCCAATTCGTTATGTAGGTTACATCTTATGTTTGTATGATTAAAAAACTTATTAACTTTCCACTCGAGTGCTGTGTTTAATCCAAGTTCGTCTAATATTTCGGGGCGGAGTTCGGAAGTAATTTCACGAATTGTTTTTATTGTTTCATCAATCTGTAAAAGCATTTCATCTGT
>PCUH01000222.1:1837-4115 GCA_002770955.1 Flavobacteriales bacterium CG18_big_fil_WC_8_21_14_2_50_32_9
TATACTATCATCATCAACTATTCTTTTGTTTAGCCATTTTGCATCAATCTTAATAGCTGCTAATTGTTGACCAAGTTCATCATGTAATTCTCGAGCAATTTCTTTTCGTTCTTCTTCACGAATGTTTTGTAAATATGCTGCAAGTGCTTTGAGTTCATTATTTTTTTGTAAAATTTCTTCTTCTGCTTTTTTGCGGTCGGTAATATCTCTTACAAAGGTGACTACTCTTCCATCCAGAAGAAATTTTGTATTGGCTTCTACCGCTACAGCCGTTCCGTCTTTTCTTTTTAACCTCCTTTCATATGAGAATGTTTTTCCCGATTTTAATTGATCTGTTTTGAATGGATTTGCTTTCATATCTTCTTTAAATACCAAATCATTCGGTGTGAGTTTGATAAATTCATCTTTTGAATAACCTGTCAATTTGCAACCGCTGGTATTAATATCAATGTAATGAAAATCAATCCCGGTAATAAAAATCGTATCGCTTGCCTGCTCAAAAAGCGAACGATAGTTCAATTCACTCTCTGTAATTTCTTCTTCTGCTTTTTTCTTTTCTGTAATATCTCTAAAATAAATTGATAACCCTTCTGGTGAAGGATAAATATGATTTTCGAACCATTTATTAGATGGAGGATAATATTCTTCTAAAAAAATATATTGTTGAGTTTCAATTGCCTCCAAAAATGCTTTGTGTAAAGGTAAGGCAATCCTTTCTGGAAAAAGCTCCCATATATTTTTACCAATCAGTTCATCGGAATTACGGTTTAACAATACCGTAGCTGTTTTATTCGTATAGGTTAAACACCAGTTTTTATCCAATGCCACAAAAGCATAGTTAATGCGTTCAAGAATTTCGGTGTGTTGGAAGTTGTTTTTCATTCTTTACTAACTAATGTTGAAAAGAAAAATCATTGCTAACAGATTGAAAAACAATAAGTAATAATTTTACTTCGAAAAAATGTTAAGTAAAGATACAAAAAAAGAATATGTCCACAACTAAGCTTTTGGAGAAAATTTTAAAAAAACGATTATCTTTTTGATGAACTACTTTGTAAATGTGAATTGGTAATTGAAAAAAATAATCCTTGAGTGAGTATATTTAACAATAGTTATTACTGCCTTGCAATCAATTTACCTGATTGGATGGTTTTATTGTTATCAGTTAGTTGGTAAAAATAAATTCCCGATGACAAAGTTCTGGTATCAAATGTGGTAATTTGTTTTTTCAATAGCTATAAAATTTAGGGCATCAGTTGTTTTTTCAAGGGTAAAATAATCATTATTTATTTCGGTAGAAGTTGACCAAGAAAATGAATTATAAGATTGTTCATTTAACCCATTAAAATACAATAAACTTATTGGTAAAGTTGAAGGAGATACTAATGTAGCATTTATAGTATAAGTATTTATAGCACCTGCACGAGATAAGCCTCTGCCTTCAAGAGATGAGTTGAGTAATAAATTGATAGCTCCATTTGCAAGAATAGTACCTTTAAAAATAGAACTGTCGGCTACTTCTAATGCTCCATTTATTTGCCAATAGACATTGTCTAAGGAAGCCGAATTAATTAATATGATGTTTGAAAATTTGGTTGTTACCAAAGCACCATCTACCTTAAAAATAATTAAAGCATTAGCATCACCCTGAGCATCCAAGTAAAGTGTGTCGCTTAATGTTGCTCCTCCTCCTCCTAGACAATACACCTGCGGTGTAAGAATTTGGTTGTTTCCTAATATAAGTCCTATATTACTATCACAAACGGTTGCTGTTAAAAAATCGTAAGCCGTAATCACATCTGCTGCTGCTTGCATTGAAGTAGAATCAGCTACATGTATTTGTCCATTTACTAGGCCTGGAGGAAAGCCTGTGAATAACCCTAAGTTAGTGCCAATATCACCTGTTACATTTGATTCACCAGTATTGGTAAATGCTCCATCTGCTGTAAATAGCACGAAGCTAGCAGCTGTTCCTAAGTTAGGAGCTTGACTGTAATTTATTTTTGGAAATAACAATAGAACAGTAACGATTGTTATAAGTTGGAATTTGTTGTACATTTTTGTTAGATTTATGAATGAACATTATCTAATCAAATTTGAGCAACTATTGCTGTTTAAGTGTTACACAACTGTAAAAAGTAGTTATGTAATTCACATTTATACATTAATATAATCAATTGGAATAGAACGGAAGATTATTTTCTATTCTTTGTAAATGGTACAAGCATAGGAACTTTATTTTGGTAATCTTCATACGCATTTCCAAGAGATTTTTTTA
>PCUH01000222.1:4144-4288 GCA_002770955.1 Flavobacteriales bacterium CG18_big_fil_WC_8_21_14_2_50_32_9
ACTAAAATATAAAGTGTTGTGATTACAGCAAAAAGGAGATGACCAACTGTCATTAATGGTGTTGACCAAAAGGCTATAAGGTAGCCTAACATAATTGGATGTCGGACGATTTTATATAAGAAATTAGCTTGGAATTTAACTTCG
>PCUH01000321.1:0-11013 GCA_002770955.1 Flavobacteriales bacterium CG18_big_fil_WC_8_21_14_2_50_32_9
ATAGTACAAATGGTAATGTGTTAAAAACTTATAATTTAATACGAACTGTAAATGAAAGACCTAAAAACCCAGGTATTTTTGCTAATGACTCTAATGTGTTATATAAATTTACTGAAGCCAGCATTGAAAGAGATAATGCTTACAGAATAAAAATTTACAATAACAAATTAGACAAAGAAATTACTTCTGAAACTAAAATTGTAGGAACAAATACAGTTACAGTTCCAACTTTAAACCAAAAAATTGCTTTTTGGAATGGAGATGTTGTAAATGGTCAAAATTTAAGTCGCTCTATTTCTTTCACAACAGGAAAAAATATTGGAAGAGTTGAAGCTCGTTTAGTTTTTAATTATGTTGATCATTTTACTGACACAATTTTATATCCTTCAATTAGCAGAAGAATTGTAATGCCTTTAGGTGAAAAAAAGACAATCAATTCATCAACTGGAAACGAAGTGATAGAATGGACTATGGAAGGAGCTACATTTTTTAGTAATGTTATTGCCAACACCCCTACAACACTTCCATTTTTATCTCACAGAGAAGTAGGAAATGTTTCTATGGAGTTTATAGTTACTGGAACAGAGCTAAATATTTTTATGGAAGTAAATGAGCCATCAAATAATGTAAACCAAGAAAAACCAGCTTATACAAACATCAATAATGGATTAGGTGTTTTCTCATCAAGAGAAACTTACAACTGGGTTTCAACTGTTGACCCTCAAACAGGAAACATAAATTTGACTGCACCAACCATACTTAAACTAAAAAGCTTGGGATTAAGTTATTGCTTTGGAAACAGTGCATCTTCTGGGCATCAGTGTCCTTAGATACTACCTTAAAAAAAGTAGCCACATCCTATTTCTGTCGTAATGTCATATTTTTGGCAGAAAAAACAGTGTAATCTTTCCTTATTTCTGTCATATTTTCGAATAACATGCACATATTTGCATTGGCACATCCTTTGACTATTGCCTACATGTAAATAATTTTAAAAATTTAAAAACCAATATTATGAGCAAAATAATAGGAATAGACTTAGGAACAACTAATTCATGCGTTTCTGTAATGGAAGGAAACGAACCCGTTGTAATCCCAAATGCCGAAGGAAAACGAACAACCCCTTCAATTGTAGCCTTTTTAGAAGGCGGAGAAAGAGCTGTTGGAGATCCTGCAAAACGACAAGCCATCACTAACCCAACAAAAACCATATCTTCTATAAAAAGATTTATGGGAAACTCTTTTGATCAAGTATCGGCTGAAATTAAACGTGCTTCTTATAAAGTAGTGAAAGGCGATAACAATACGCCACGAGTTAAAATTGATGATAGACTTTATACACCACAAGAAATTTCTGCTATGGTACTTCAAAAAATGAAGAAAACTGCAGAAGACTATTTAGGACAAGCAGTAACAGAGGCTGTAATTACAGTTCCTGCCTACTTTAATGATGCACAACGCCAAGCAACTAAAGAAGCTGGTGAAATTGCAGGGTTAAAAGTGAAACGTATCATTAACGAACCAACAGCCGCAGCGTTGGCTTATGGGTTAGACAAAAAAACACAAGACCTTAAAATTGTAGTATTTGATTGCGGTGGTGGAACACATGATGTTTCAGTACTTGAATTAGGAGATGGAGTTTTTGAAGTAAAATCTACTGATGGAGACACGCACTTAGGTGGAGATGACTTTGACCAAGTAATTATTGACTGGTTGGCCGATGAATTTAACAAAGCCGAAAGCATTGACTTGAGAAATGATCCAATGGCATTGCAACGCTTAAAAGAAGCTGCTGAAAAAGCAAAAGTAGAATTATCAAGCACCACTTCTACAGAAATTAATTTACCTTATGTAACAGCAACTGCTTCTGGACCAAAACACTTAGTAAAAACATTAACCAGAGCTCAATTTGAACAATTGGCTGATAGTTTAATTAAAAGAACCATAGAACCTTGTAAAACCGCATTGAAAAATGCTGGTTACAGCACAAGCGACATCAATGAAATTATTTTAGTTGGAGGTTCAACCCGAATACCTGCTATTCAAGAAGCCGTTAAAAAATTCTTTGGAAAAGAACCTTCTAAAGGTGTTAATCCTGATGAAGTTGTTGCAATTGGAGCAGCTATTCAAGGTGGAGTTTTAACTGGCGAAGTAAAAGATGTACTTTTATTAGATGTAACCCCTCTTTCATTAGGAATTGAAACAATGGGTGGTGTGATGACTAAATTAATTGAAGCCAACACCACTATTCCGACCAAAAAATCGGAAACTTTTTCTACTGCCTCAGACAATCAACCTGCTGTTGATATACATGTGTTGCAAGGAGAAAGACCAATGGCAAACCATAACAAATCATTAGGAAGATTTCAATTAACTGATATTCCACCAGCACCAAGAGGAGTGCCTCAAATTGAAGTTACTTTTGATATTGATGCCAACGGAATTATGAATATTTCTGCCAAAGATAAAGCTACAGGAAAAGAACAAAGTATTCGAATTGAAGCTTCTTCTGGATTAAGTGAAGAAGAAATTGCTAAAATGAAACGAGAAGCCGAAGAAAATGCAGATTCAGATAAAAAAGCAAAAGAAACAGTAGATACTATTAACCAGGCTGACAGTTTAATTTTCCAAACAGAAAAACAACTGAAAGAATACGGTGATAAAATCCCTGCCGATAAAAAACAACCTATTGAAGATGCATTGGCTGAGCTAAAAAAAGCCCACGAAGCAAAAGAAATAGAAGCTATCAAATCAGGAATTGAAAAACTAAATACTGTTTTCCAAGCTGCTTCTCAAGAAATGTATAATGCACAACAACAAGAAGGTGCTGCTCAATCTGAACCAAACGCTCAAAGCAGTAATGGTGCGGACGAAGTTACTGATGTTGACTTTGAAGAAGTAACAGACAATGACAATGATAAAAAATAAGTAGTTTTTTCATCACTCAACTATCCCACTATACATCATTTTGTATAGTGGGATTTTTTTTACTAACAAACCTTCAAGGTTTTGAAAACCTTGAAGGTTTTATAAAAAAGAAACGTAATTTTGGCATCGTAAAAACTACGAATAATCCATGAGCAACACACTAACTCCTCTCCCATCTCCAAAGACACACATCATCATTAAAGGAGCAAGAGTTAATAACCTTAAAAACATTGATGTTGCTATAGCTCGAAACAAATTTACTATCATCACAGGTGTTTCTGGTTCTGGAAAATCTTCATTGGCTTTTGATACGCTTTTTGCTGAAGGGCAACGTAGGTATGTTGAAAGCCTATCTGCTTATGCACGTCAATTTTTAGGGAAACTCGAAAAACCTGCAGTTGATTATATTCACGGAATTGCTCCTGCCATAGCTATTGAGCAAAAAGTAAACACTGTTAATAAACGCTCCACAGTGGGTACATCAACCGAAATTTACGATTATCTAAAGCTACTCTTTGCCCGAATAGGTAAAACATTTTCACCCATTTCTGGTAAAGAAGTAACCAAAGATTCTGTGGATAGCATTGTTCAACGCATCAATAAATTTAATGAAGGCACGAAAGTTTTATTGGTTACGCCCATTGTTGTTACAAAAAAAATAACTAATGAAATTTTATTGCAACAACTTCAGCTAAAAGGCTATTCTCGATTGTTTATTGATAATGAAATTATTCGTATTGATAATTTAGACATTAAAAAATTTAATCCTAAAAAAGCACAACTGCTTATTGATCGTTTTGTTATAAAAAATACGGATAATGAAAATATTAGTCGAATTTACGATAGTGTGGAAACGGCTTTTTTTGAGGGAATGGGAAAATGCGAGGTTGTTTATTACGAAAACGAAACACCAAAAAGATTAACTTTTAGCAATGTTTTTGAATTGGACAACATCACTTTTCAAGAACCAAACCTACATTTCTTTAGTTTCAACAATCCGTTTGGTGCTTGCAAAACGTGCGAAGGTTATGGTAGTGTTATTGGAATTGACAATGACTTAGTTATTCCAAATAAAAATTTATCCATTTATGAGGATGCAGTTGTTTGTTGGAAAGGCGAGAAAATGCAACAATGGAAAGACGAATTGATAATGAATGCTTCAAAATTTGATTTTCCTATTCATAAACCCTTTTATCAGCTTACGGAAGAACAGCAACAACTTGTATGGGAGGGTAACCGCTATTTTGAAGGAATTAATGGTTTCTTTAAAATGGTAGAAAGTAATAGCTACAAAATTCAATATAGAGTAATGTTGGCAAGATATAGAGGGAAAACAATTTGCCCCGATTGTAGAGGAACTCGTTTGCGAAAGGATGCTAATTATGTTAAAATTAATGGAAAATCTATTTCAGATTTAGTGTTGATGCCTATTGACGAATTGGTTGTTTTTTTTGCTGCACTAAAACTAACAAAAAAAGAAACAGAAATTGCTCAACGGCTTTTAACTGAAATACAAAGCAGACTAAATTATCTTTTAAATGTTGGGTTGAACTACCTAACTCTAAATCGCTTATCATCAACACTTTCAGGTGGAGAATCGCAACGCATAAATCTAGCAACTTCATTAGGTAGTAGCTTGGTTGGGTCGATGTATATTTTAGATGAACCAAGCATTGGGCTGCACTCAAAAGACACCGAAAAATTGATTACTGTTTTAAAAGATTTACAGCAATTGGGCAACTCTGTTATTGTGGTTGAACACGATGAAGATATTATTAGGGCTGCAGATGAAATTATAGATATTGGACCAGAAGCAGGAAATTTAGGTGGTGAAGTAGTTTTTAACGGAAGTTTCAACGCACTTTTAAAGCAAAACAACACATTAACAGCTAATTATATCAACGGAAACTTAGAAATAGAAATTCCATTAAAAAGACGAACTTGGAAAAATAAAATTGAGGTATTTGGTGCAAAAGAAAACAACCTTAAAAACATTGATGTAACTTTCCCGTTAGGAATATTCACGGTGGTAACTGGTGTGAGTGGCTCAGGAAAATCTACTTTAGTAAAAAGCTGTTTGTTGCCCCATCTCAAAAAAATGTTTGAAGGTTATGGAGAAAAAAGTGGAAGCATTACTTCCATTGCTGGAGATATTAAAAGTTTGAAAGGGGTTGAATATGTTAACCAAAACCCCATAGGAAAGTCATCTCGTTCTAATCCTGTTACTTATGTAAAAGCATACGATGAAATTAGAAATTTATTTTCGGACAATAAACTAGCTAAAAACAGAGGATACAAACCTGCTCATTTTTCTTTTAATGTAGATGGTGGTAGGTGTGAAAATTGCAAAGGAGAAGGCGAAATTACGGTTGAAATGCAATTTATGGCAGACATTCACTTAACGTGTGATGAATGTAAAGGCAAACGATTTAAAGAAGAACTGTTAGAAGTTAAAGTAGGCAACAAAAACATCAGTGAAATTTTAGATCTAACCATTAACGAAGCCATTGCTTTTTTTGATGGACTAACTGAAAAAAATGCAAAAAAAATTGTTGAAAAACTGTTACCCTTGCAAGAAGTAGGTTTAGGATATGTTCACTTAGGACAATCATCTAATACATTGAGTGGTGGTGAGGCTCAGCGAGTTAAATTAGCTTCATTTTTAAGTAAAAAAAACACCAACGAAAACCTACTTTTTATTTTTGATGAACCTACAACTGGCTTGCATTTTCACGACATTAAAAAGTTACTAAAAGCCTTCAATGCACTTATTGTTCAAGGACACTCAATTGTAGTTATTGAACACAATTTAGATGTGGTTAAATGTGCCGATTGGGTCATTGATTTAGGTCCGGAAGGTGGAGAAAAAGGTGGAAATTTAGTTTTTGCAGGTACGCCAGAAGAAATGATTAAAAGCAAAACATCTGTAACGGCTAAGTATTTAAAAAGCAAATTCAGTACTAACTGACGTGTTAAATTATTATATTTGCACGTAATTAGAGTTTGTCCATAATGCCCGATTTCTTCGTTATTCTCAATCTTCAAATCAGTCATGTACTTTAGTACACTCCTGATTTTCAGATTATCGAAACCTCGAACTCGAACATTCTAACTCAAACTCTGGACTTTAAAGACAGACACTAATTAATTCAAGAATTATGGAAACTAAACTAACATTGAGATTAAATGAAAATATCATAGAGAGAGCCAAAATTTATGCTCGAAGTCATAAGATTAGTCTTTCTAAGATGATAGAATCATATCTTGATAGTATAACGAAACAAAAAGATGAGGATAAAAAGATTTCAATTACTCCATTAGTTGAAAGCTTGAGCGGTGTAATTGATTTACCATCTGATTTTGATTATAAAAAGGAGTATCGAGATTATTTAGAGAAAAAGTATAAATGAAAAATATATTTGTCGATACAAACATTTTGATTGATTTATTGTCCAGAAGAACGCCATTCTTTGAGGAAGCAGCAATGTTATTTTCACTTGCAGACAAAAAGAAAATTAAATTAACGGTATCATCTTTAACGATTGCAAATACTAGTTATACGTTATTGAGACAAATGGATGCTAACAAAGCAAAATCAATTTTAAGAAAACTAAGATTAATAGTAAAAATTTTACCTTTAGATGACAAGATTATTGGATTAGCTTTGAATGACGAAACTTTTACAGATTTTGAAGATGGACTTCAATATTTCACTGCTATTGAAAACGGACAAGAATTGATAATAACAAGGAATTTAAAAGATTTTAAAAATTCAAAATTGCCAACAATGACTGCGATGCAATTTATTGAAACAATGGAAAAATAATTTGTAAAAAAAATCAAAAAATGATAACAAAAGAAGAAATTGTAAAAAACTGGCTCACACGCTACACAGGTTTACCACTAGAAGATTTTGGTAAGTACATCTTGCTCACTAATTTTAATAATTATGTGGATTATTTTGCTCAAATAAACAATGTTCCTGTTATCGGCAAAGACAAAGCGATGCCCAATGCTACTGCCGATGGAATTACGATAATTAATTTTAGTATGGGAAGTGCTAATGCCGCAACCATTATGGATTTATTGAGTGCTATAGCACCAAAAGCGTGCTTGTTTTTAGGAAAATGTGGTGGACTAAAAAAGAAAAATAAAATTGGCGATTACATTTTACCCATAGCAGCCATCAGAGGCGAAGGAACATCAAATGATTATTTTCCTAAAGAAGTGCCTGCATTGCCTGCCTTTACGTTGCAAAGAGCTGTTTCAACAACCATTAGAGAGTTTAGTCGGGATTATTGGACAGGCACGGTTTATACCACCAACAGAAGGGTTTGGGAGCATGATGAAGGTTTTAAAGATTATTTAAGGAAAATTAGAGCTATGGCTGTTGATATGGAAACCGCAACTCTTTTTATTACAGGATTTTACAACAAAATATCTACGGGAGCCTTGTTACTAGTTTCCGATCAGCCAATGATACCCGAAGGAGTTAAGACAGATAAGAGCGATACAGTTGTTACCAAAAATTTTATGGAAGAGCATATTAAAATTGGAATTGCTTCGTTACAAGAAATTAAAAATAATGGGATGAGTGTGAAACACTTAAAATATTCTTATTCTGAAGATTAAAATGGATTATACAAGTATATTAAAAGATTTAAAAAATAAAGTATATCACCCTATTTATTTTCTTTCAGGAGAAGAGCCTTATTATATTGATTTAATATCCGATTACATTGAAAAAAATGTGTTAGATGAGGCTGAAAAAGAATTTAATCAACAAATTATTTATGGTAAAGATACGGATATAACCACAATTATAGGTTGTGCAAAACGATATCCGATGATGGCAAATCACAATGTAGTTATAATAAAAGAGGCTCAGCATTTGGATAAGCAGCTTGACCAATTAGATAAATACCTTGATCAGCCGACCAAAAGCACCATTCTTGTTTTTTGTTATAAATACAAAAAACTAGATGGCAGAAAGGCTTTTACAAAAAAAATTACCAAAGCAAGTGTTTATTTTGAGTCTACTCCTATTTATGAAAACCATGTCCCTAAATGGATAGAAGAATATCTTAAAGAAAAAAAATATACCATAGAACCCAAAGCAACAATAATCATTGCTCAATCGTTGGGTACTAATTTAAGTAAGGTTGCTAATGAGTTAGATAAATTAACTATTAACATATTACCTGGCAATACAATAACAGCAACAGATGTTGAAAAAAACATAGGGATAAGTAAAGATTATAGCTTTTTTGAGTTCAACAATGCAATGGGTGCAAGAGACATATTAAAAGCCAATAAAATCATACATCATTTTGCAAAAAATGAAAAAGAGTATCCTATCCAAGCAACAATAGCTATTTTGTATAACTTTTTTACTGGGGTTTTAAAATACCACTATACCAAAGATAAAAGTCAAAATAATGTGGCTTCGGTGTTGCGTATAAATAGATTTTTTGTAAAAGATTATGAAATTGCAGCTAAAAATTACCCTATAAGAAAAGCTGTGAAAATCATAGAATACTTGAGAGAATATGATTTAAAATCGAAAGGCGTTGATAATATTTCAACATCAGGAGGTGAATTGTTGAAAGAATTAGGTTTCAAGATTTTGCATTAATGAATTTGGCTGTAAAGTCCACAGTTTTCAGTTTGTCGGTTACTAAAATTTCTAATCTCTAATTACAAGCTAAAACACTCTTTTTTCAACCAATCTTTCATGAGTTGAACCATCTCTTTTTGTAATGTTTGTCCTTTATCTTCGTTATATTTTTTTTGAATTTCAAGTTTCAACTCGTCCATATTTGCTTCTGGTTTCACTTTTTCTTCATTAAACCAATTTTGGATAAATGCTGGTCGAGGACCCCAAGTACCTATTTCATTCAATTCTTGGTCTAAACAAATTAATTTTGGAATAGCTCTACCACCATTGGTTAAATAATTATCAATTACATCCAAATTTTCATCTCTAAACAACAATCGAAAAGAAATGGCAGGATTTGATTCAGCAATTTTCGCCAACACTGCAATATTTTGAGCGGCATCACCACACCAAGTTTCTGTTAGCACTATCCATATCATTTTTTCATTCAAACAATCTACTGTTTTCAACACATCTTCAGAAGGTACGGTTGTTTTATAGGATCGTTTCAATCTCGAAAAATTCAATTTAGAATACTCAATCAACTCTTCCGATTGATTTTCTCCCGAGGTTTTTCCTTCTATTGCATGTTGTTCTGCTATTTTATAATATTCCTCAAAAGAAATACTTTTATCTAGGTGTTGTTGTGTTATCATAATTAATATTTTTTTGTGCAAATTTACACACTTAACAATAAATATAAGCATTAAATGGAATTAAAAACCACTTCTGACGGCTCGCATACAATTTTTGATTCTTCAATAAACGAAACCTATCATTCTATTCATGGAGCTATTCAAGAAGCTAAACATATTTTTATTGAAGCAGGTCTCAAGCATAAACAACAACTTTCCGAAATCAACATCTTAGAAGTTGGTTTTGGAACAGGTTTGAATACAATCCTAACACTGATAGAGGGACAGAAAGCTCCCCTAATTTATACTACAATAGAAAAATTTCCACTAAACATATCCATCATTAAAAAATTGAATTATAGTACCCAATTAAACTTAACAGCTACCCAAGAAAAATTATTTTTAAAACTTCATACGTGTACTTTTAAGAATATACATCAAATTACTCCAACTTTTAAGTTTCTTAAAATTGATAATGCACTTGAAAATTACCAACCAGCAACTAAATTTGATATCGTTTATTTTGATGCTTTTTCTCCTGAAAAACAACCCGAACTCTGGCAACAATGCATTTTCGAGAAAATTTATGCTTCCATGAATAGAAATGGAATTTTAGTTACCTATTGTGCAAAAGGAATTGTAAAACGTGCATTAATTGCTTCAGGTTTTAGCGTAGAAAAACTTCCTGGTCCACCTGGAAAAAGAGAAATTATTAGGGCAATTAAAAAATAATTTTAAGTTTATAACATTTTTTTATTATTTTAGCAATCCTAAAAAAATAAGAATGCAACAACAAAAGTGGATATACATATTCTTTTTCATACTTTTTGTAAGTACGAATTCAGTAGTTGCTGAGGATAATGATAAAAATAAAGATACGCTCTCTGCAATAGTTATTTCTTCAGACAATCCAATTTACTGCAATATTTCTAAGCTTTCTGGAAATGAAATTGTACAACTCATAGATTCCATTTTAGATTTAGATGTAATTCCTAAAGAAATTATAACAGAATTGAGTGCTTATGCTGAAAGTAGATTATTGAAAAATGAAATAACCAATGCATTAACCTATTTTTATGATGATTCTCCTTTCCCTGCTCATTCCGTTTATCAAAAATGGGATGAAAATAACATATTTCCTTATGATGACCAATTAACAAAAGAAGACACCACTTTATTGTTAACACTCACCGATTCTACTAATCATTGTAATTATTCACCTCCTATAGTTAATCCAGTTATTACTTCAAATTTTGGTTGGAGAAATGGAAGAACACATACAGGTATTGATTTAGATTTAGAAGTATGGGATCCTGTTTATGCTGTTTTTGATGGAATGGTGCGTGTTGCAATAAAACATCCTGGTTATGGAAGGGTTGTTATTATTCGTCATCACAATGGATTAGAAACTTTATATGCTCATTTGCATCGTTTCAAAGTAAAAGCAGGCGACATTGTTGAAGCTGGTCAACTTATTGGTTTAGGTGGTAGTTCGGGACATTCTTCAGGGAGTCATTTGCATTTTGAAGTACGCTTTAAAGGTAAATCCATTAACCCTAGAAGTATAATTTCATTTAAAGAAAACAACCTTATTAGCAGCCAAATGGAATTAATCAAACAAAAATATGATTATGTTGCGTTGCCTACAGGCGTTGAATATCATACCATTGAGCGTGGTGATTTTATGTTTAAAATTGCAAAACTTTATGGTTTGTCTGTTAATCAACTTTGTGAACTCAACGGTGTAAACAGAAACAAATCCTTAATTGTTGGACGAAAATTGAGGATAAAGTA
>PCUH01000321.1:11046-11188 GCA_002770955.1 Flavobacteriales bacterium CG18_big_fil_WC_8_21_14_2_50_32_9
CTGTTCTTCTAGCACTTTAATTTTTGCTTCTGCATCGGCTTTTCTTTTTTGCTCTGCAGCTACTACTTGCTCAGGAGCACTACTTATAAATTTTTCATTAGCTAATTTTTTTTCTGCAATAAGCAATGAACCTTTGGCATAT
>PCUH01000321.1:11240-11382 GCA_002770955.1 Flavobacteriales bacterium CG18_big_fil_WC_8_21_14_2_50_32_9
TTAGCGGAATAAAATATTCATTCGATTTTACTACAAAAGAAAATGCTCCCACCACTTTATCATCAACATATTCTAATTTAGAAAGATTGGTTAGTTTAGAAATGATAGTATCTAATGCTGTATTAATCGGTTCATTTTTCTT
>PCUH01000321.1:11412-13329 GCA_002770955.1 Flavobacteriales bacterium CG18_big_fil_WC_8_21_14_2_50_32_9
AATGTTTTTCGTTTTTCTAAAGTTTCTAATTTCAGTAATTACATTAGTGGTATAGTCAAACGCTTGCAACAGTTTTTCATTTACCGCTCCTGCTTTTGGAAAATCCAACAACATAATGGTTTCTCCCTCTTTTCTGTCTTCTAAATTTTGCCACAACTCTTCGGTAACAAAAGGCATGAAAGGATGTAATATTTTCAGTAATTGCTCAAAGTAAGTAATGGTAGCTTTTAATGTCGCTGCATCTATAGGTTGTTGGTAGTCAGGTTTTACGCCTTCTAAATACCAAGAGCAGAAGTCGTTCCAAATTAATTTGTAGGTACTCATTAACGCATCGGACAAGCGGTATTTTGAAAAATTATCATTAATCGCTTCTAAGGTTTCATTCATTTTCGATTCAAACCAAGCAATCGCAATTTTAGCACTTTCGGGTTGTTCTAAGGTAGTATCTACCTCCCACCCTTTTACCAAACGGAAGGCATTCCACATTTTGGTAGAAAATTTACTGCCTTGCTCACAAAGCGTTTCATCAAACAACAAATCGTTTCCTGCTGCAGCACACGATAACATTCCAAAACGAACACCATCAGCTCCATACGTATCAATCAGTCCTATGGCATCAGGAGAATTCCCCAAGGATTTACTCATTTTTCTGCCTTGTTTATCCCTTACCATTCCAGTAAAATAAACATCCTTAAACGGTTGTTCGTTTTTAAACTCATAGCCTGCAAAAATCATTCGGGCTACCCAAAAGAAAATAATATCCCAACCTGTTACCAATACATTAGTTGGATAATAATAATTAAAGTCTGTTTTATCTTCTCCAAAACCATCAAAAACAGAAATAGGCCACAACCATGATGAAAACCAAGTGTCTAACACATCTTCATCTTGAATTAAATCCTTTTCTGTTAAATTATTATTGCCTGATTTTTCTTTTGCCAATTGCAAAGCTTCTTCTTTGGTTTTGGCTATTACAAAATCTTTTTGCTCATTGTAATAAAAAGCCGGAATTTGCTGTCCCCACCACAATTGACGAGAAATAGGCCAATCTCTAATATTTTCTAACCAATGTTGATACACATTTTTAAACTTAGCCGGAAACAACTGAATGTCATCATTCATTACGTGTTTTAACGCTGGCTTTACCATTTCATCCATCTTCACAAACCATTGCAAAGATAGTTTTGGTTCTACCACTGTATCAGGATTTCTTTCTGAATAACCCACATTATTAGTAATTTGCTCTGTTTTTTCCAATAAGCCTAGCTCTTGCAAAAAAGCAGCTGCTTTTTTACGGACTACAAATCGATCTTCGCCAATAAAAATTCCTGCGACTTCACTTATGGTTCCATCATCATTAAAGGTATCTATCACCTCCAATCCATGCCTTAATCCGATTTCATAATCGTTAGTATCATGAGCAGGAGTAACCTTTAACATTCCTGTACCAAATTCTCTGTCAATATAATCATCGCAAATAATAGGTACTTCACGGTTTACCATAGGAACAATTACTTTTTTTCCATGTAAATGAAAATATCGTTCGTCTTTTGGATGTACACAAATAGCTACATCACCCATAATCGTTTCTGGACGAGTAGTAGCAACGGTTACATAACCTTTTTCGCCAACAATTTTATATTTTACATAATATAAGTTAGAGTTTACTTCCTTACGGATAACCTCTTCATTAGAAAGTGTTGTTTGGGCTTTAGGATCCCAATTTACTATCTTCCAATCTTTATAAACATAACCTTTATTGTATAGCTCCACAAATGACTGAATAACTGCATCAGACAGTTTCGGCTCCATGGTAAAACGTGTTCTCTTCCAATCACAGCTTGCTCCTAATCGTTTTAGTTGGTCTAAGATGATGCCTCCGTATTTTTCTTTCCACTCAAAAGCGTGTTCCAAAAA
>PCUH01000321.1:13398-18699 GCA_002770955.1 Flavobacteriales bacterium CG18_big_fil_WC_8_21_14_2_50_32_9
AGCAATGGAAGCATGATCGGTACCAGGCACCCAACAAGCATTATAACCCAACATTCTAGCTCTACGAATTAATACATCCTGAATGGTATTGTTAAGCATGTGCCCCATGTGTAAGACTCCGGTTACATTTGGTGGTGGAATTACTATGGTATATGGCTCTCTTTCATCGGGTACTGAACTGAAAAAATCGTTTTTCATCCAGTAGTCGTACCATTTTTTTTCAATGTCTGTAGGGTTGTATTTATTGTTGATGCTCATTAATAAAAAAATTAAAAATTGAGCCGTAAAATTACGTTAAAGATTAACAACAGCAAAGTGTTCTATTTGAGAATTGAAAAATAAATTATTATATTTTTAAGTATTGTAGTTTCTCGGTGCGTCATTCCTTTACTTTGTCATTTCGAGCAAAATTTTACGAGTTGAGGAACGAAACTCAGTAAAATGAAGTTGAGAAATCTTGTTGGTTAGGAAATGAGATTTTAAATTGAAGATATAGGTCAATAAATAAGAAGATTTAACATTACTTTTTTATTTAAAATTAATAAAATGTTTCTGCTTTGCGGTCTCGACTTCGTTTTTCTGTGCTGTTTTACAACAGCACGAAAAACATTGCTCGAAATGACACCACTAAGAAAAACTTTAAAATAAAATAGATTCCTGTTTTTGCTATGCTGCTATATTTACTTATTTGATACTGGGTGGATTATTTTTTATATTTTTGGAGAGAATAATTATTTAATGAAATTCCAAACAAAATAAAAATACATATTGAAAAAAACAATATCAATATTCCTATTTTCAACTTTACTAATAGCTTGCTTTTGGAAAGAATAATTATTTAATAAAATTCCTAACAAAATAAAAAAATACAAACTACATTATGATATGAGAAAAAATTATTTAATTTTTATATTGGTTATACTAATATCATGCAGAGCTCCAAAAATCAAGACTTTCAATTCAAATGGTCAAAAACATGGAATTTGGGTAGAGTTGTATGATTGTAATGGCTCCATAAAAGAGTTAACAAAATACAAAAAAGGTATTAAAACAGGTTGTTATCGTTCTTTTTATGAAGTAGGGAAAATTGAAACAAAAGGAAAGTACAAGAAAGGTAAAGAAGTCGGGGTTTGGAAATTATGGGATGTTGATGGCGTGTTATTAAGAAAATGGGGGATTAGAAATGATACCGTAATAAGAGGAAGAATAAGACAACCAGCTAAAATATAAGGTAGTGTTAAAATCTAATTTACAAAACTAACGGTTACTATTTATCAGTTTTTTTAAATATGAAAAAGAACAAAATATATACTTTTGAACTAGCTTCTAGAGAAGATACTATAACAGGGATGATAATTGATTATTCTCAAGAATGGGTGTTTATTAAGTATATTCCTGTTGATTTTGTAGTGGATGGATTTATGTTTATAAGAAAGAAATTTATAATTGACTTTTGGAGAGAAAATAGAGAAAAATTTAAGGAAAATGTTATTATGAAAAAATTACAAGAGCTTGAATTTACAAATGTTTTTGATATGTCTTCAGTTAATTCATTGTTTAATTCATTAGTAAAAAGTAAAATAATATTTGATATTGAATTTGAAGATGATGAGACGTGTTATATGGGTCAACTTCATTCTTTAGGTTCAAATATAATGTCTATGAAAATGCTTCATATAGATGGTCAATTGCAAGAAGAACAATTATTTGATATAAATGATGTATATACTGTCCAATTTAATAACGATTATATCAACACCTTAGTCTCTTATGGCAGGATAAAGTATCCCAGTCAATATGATTGGTAGTGTATCTGAGGACAAATAGATTCCTGTTTCCGCTACGCTACACAGGAATGACTTGAAGAGGGAGCTACACAATAATGACGATTAGAATTGGCAATGTGCGTTGGAAAACTCCACTATTGAGAGGGTTTGAGATTAAGAGGAAAATCTGCGAGGCAGATTTGGGGTTAAAAAAAAGGGGGGTGTTAAAATTTACCCTTTTTACTCAAACACACCTCTGATGTTATATTCTCGCTGCTATCGCAACTTCGAACAACATCTTTCTCCTCTCAAGAGGAGAAAAGTCAAATTAATCGAGATTCTAGATAATTTTCTTCACACCTCAAAGATGTGAAAATGAAAATTAAAAAATTGTTGTAATAGCTATTTATATTCAATAAGCATTGTACCTTTGTACTGTACAAAAACAACTAAAATCATGAGTAAATTTTCTTACGAAATAAAAGCAGGTAAAGGTATTAACACTATCATTTTTGGCTGCAAAAGAGAGCTATTAAAACGAACCTTAGGTGAACCCACAGAAAAAGAAATATACAACGCTACTGAAGAGGAAGATTACCAAACAGAAGATTGGCATTATGATGAGTTAGAAACTTCTTTTTCTTTTGATGAAGAAGATGGATGGCGTTTAACCACTATTGCTACTAGCTCTCCTGAAGCAACTATTAAAGGTAAAAAACTAATCGGTTTATCTGTTGATGAAGCTTTAGCCCAAACTGAAGGTATGGACTTAGGAGATAATCAGTTAGAAGATTTCTCTGATGAAGGGGAAAATCAAAAATTAATTAGCTTTTTAGATACAGGTATCAACCTTTGGTTTGAAGATGATGTGCTTTCTGAAATTCAATGGGCTGTTTTGTGGTCTGATGAAGATACGCCTGAATGGCCATAGTATGCCCCACCTAACCTCCCCAAAGGGGAGGGATTTCTATCGCACAAAGCCAATTCCTAGCTAATCTTTTCCCCTCCTTTGGAGGGGTTATAGGGGAGGCTAATCTCTAATTCTTTTGCTTGTAGCTAACCATATTAGCAAACAACCGAAATGCACCTGGTACTCCTGCTGGTAACTCTCTAAAAAATGAAAGTCCGGTATAAATAAAGCTACCTTCACCATAATGAGCTACCAATAAACTACCTTGAGTAGGTGCTTCATCAGGATCATTCATTTCTAATATAGGTGTGTAGGCTTTATCCCATTCACTTACAAAATACAACCCTCTTTCTTGTATCCAAGAATCAAAATCCTTTTCATTGATTTTGTTAGGAAAATTTAACATAGGATGTGTGGTATCCAAAAAAGTAACTTTTGCTTCCTCTACAGTTACTCTGTCTTTAGAAACAGTGAAAGGAAAAGGTCCTATTGCCTCTGTTACCAAACCTCTATTCACATTGTATTGAACAATGTAATTTCCACCATTTTTTACATAATTCATTAAATGCGATGAAACATTCTCCATATAATTGTTGGTATTGTAAGCTCTAATCCCACTCACAATAGCATCAAATACAGATAAATCACTATTTTTTATGCTATTTTCATCCAACAAGGTTACTGCATATCCTAATTGTTCAAGTGCTGTTGGTACTTCATCGCCTGCTCCCATAATGTATCCTATATTTTTTCCTTTGGTTTGTACATCTAAACGTACCGCTTTTGCTTTGGCATCGGGCAATAGTGTTTGTATTTGAATATGGTCATAATCAATAATTTTTAAACTTTTCGCTACTTCATTAGCATTATTTAATTCAACTGCTATTTCGCCAACATTTCCTACATCAGAGGGTGTGATTTCAAAGACAACTTGTTGTTCTTGGTTTTTAGTGGTTAATTCATAAGGAAGTTGAGCTGGATTAGCTTTCCATCCATTGGGTAGCTTCAACGAAACAACTCCATGTTGGTTGTTTTCATGTGCTTTTAATGTAATTTTTATCTGTTTAGGTTGATTGGACGAAAAAACATATACTTGTTCAGCAAGATTTGCGGTAACGGTTGGCAATACCACCAACGGACGATAAATTTCTCCTTTTACCCTATCTGTCCATTTATATTGCAACGGTTTCCCAAGATAAAAATGTTGTCCTTCTATTTCAAACATCATAAAACAATAAACAGCATGATTATTAATAGGAGTACCCACTAAACTTGGATTTTTAACCGAAAAAAGCCCTTCAAAAGGTTGGTTTAACCAATAAGGATTGGTATTTGAATAACTAGGTGCAACTACATTTGTATTTAATGTTACCATTTCGTTGTTGAGTAATTCTTTTTGAACAAGTGAATCTTTTCCTGCAATACCAATACTAGTAAGCACCACTTTACTATTACTTCGGTTGACAATGTGAATGGAAGTGTTCAATAAGGTATTTTCTGTTGTGCTGTAATCATCCGCAATAAACTCGACATGCAAACCCAAACAAGAAGTAATAAGTTGCTGAATTTCATACAATTTCACATAGCTCCAACTGTTAGTAGCGGGTATTGCTCTTATTTTTTGAAATGCTTGAAGCAGTATTGGAGCTATTTTAGAAGGATTATCAACATTGAAATTAGTAATGGCTTGAGTAATCAGTTTGTTAATTTCTTTTCCCCCTACTACTCTATTCCATGTTAAATCAATCCCTGAAAAGATATCGTTGTTAGTGAATTTCTCTCCTTTTTTCAATACCAAATATTCAGTTTGAACACCTCTGGCCTTAGCTGCTCCAAACCCCTGACTTTTATGCATGGTTCTGCTTTCTGCAGCAATTTCGCTGTAAGCTTTTCCCAATAAAGGATTATATGTTCCAACATCTATTGTAACATAATCTGGATTATTTTTCGCTTTTTCGGGAAGTTCTTTATCCCACCAAGTACTGGCATTTAAAAACAAACGCTTGGCTTGCCACACCGAAACATATATCAATTGTTCGGGAAAAGCATTGGAATCGGCAGCTAAATCAAACGCTTCTTCTGCTAAAATCGCTGAAGCAGTATGGTGTCCATGTCCACCATAAGGCGATGTAGAAAAACGAGTGATGATTACATCAGGTTTGAATTTTCTTATTGCAAACACTACATCTGCCAAGACTTGTTGTTTGTCCCATTTTGTAAATGTTTCTTCAGCAGTTTTGGAGTAACCAAAATCTACTGCCCTTGTGAATAGCTGTTCTCCTCCGTCAATTTTTCGAGCTTCGAGTAATTCCTGGGTACGCACCACTCCCATTAAAGCACCTTGTTCTGTACCAATTAAATTTTGACCTCCATCACCTCTGGTTAAAGAAAGATAACCCGTACGCATCAATTTTTCATTTGCCATGTAGGCAATCAATCGTGTATTTTCATCATCAGGATGAGCCGCTACATAAAGTACACTTCCAACGGTGTTTAATTTCTTTAGTGCTAACTTTATTTCAGCAGCATTAAGGTTTCCTTGAGCTTTTAAACTTGTAAAAACAAAAGGGATTAATAATAATAAAGAAAATCTAAGTTTCATGTGTTTATATTTATTTATTCATT
>PCUH01000321.1:18792-19100 GCA_002770955.1 Flavobacteriales bacterium CG18_big_fil_WC_8_21_14_2_50_32_9
ATTTAATATAATCGAAATATGGGATAAATAATGGACTTTATAATTATTTCACCCCTTCGGGGTTTTATGGTGGATTATACATTTTTATCTATAATTATTTCACGCCTTCGGGGTTTTATGGTGGATTATTATTTTGATTTATAATATTACCACCCCTTCGGGGTTTGATGATGGCTTATTATCTTGTTTTATAATATTATCACCCCTTCGGGGTTTTGATGATGGCTTATTATCTTGATTTATAATATTACCACCCCTTCGGGGTTTGATGATGCTTCATACATTTTTATCTATAATTATTTCACCCC
>PCUH01000004.1:0-836 GCA_002770955.1 Flavobacteriales bacterium CG18_big_fil_WC_8_21_14_2_50_32_9
TGTAAACTCCCCATAGACTTACATATTATTACCAAAACTCCCGAAAAGTATTTTGATTTATTGAGAAAATACCCTGTGGAATACCTTACTTTTCAGTACGAAGAATTGCCTGCAGGTTTTAAAATGCCCTCCGACATTAAAGGACAAAAAGGCTTAGCTATTATTACGCCTACCGATGTTGCTGCTTTCGATACCTTTAGCGATTTTGATTTCATCTTAATAATGGCAACTATTCCAGGACAAAGTGGAGGTGTTTTTGATCCTGTCAATTTTAAAAAAATCAGAAAATTTAAACAAAAACACCCTAACAAAAATGTGCATGTTGATGGTGGTGTAAATGGAGAAGTTTCCTTCATTTTAAGAAATATGGGCGTGCATACTTCGGTTTCAGGTAGTTTTTTGTTTAAAGCCGCTAGTGTCGGACAAGCATTAATGGATTTAACCAAGCGAGAAATAGTTTCTCTTTTTAAGATAAAAGATTTTATGATTCCTCGTGAAGAATGTCCAGTGATAGACTTCTCCCAACTGAGCCTTAAAAATATTTTAGAACAAATAACTTTCGGAAAGCTAGGCGTAACCTTAGTAGAAAACAATAAAAAATTTGAAGGAATAATTTCCAATGCAGATTTAAGAAGAACCTTATTGCAGAATTTAGACAATATTGAAGGAATGAATACGCAGAAAATGATTAACAAAACGCCTGTAACCATCTTAGATACTGCAACCGTGGATGACATGCTGAATTTAGTAAGAGAACAATCTTTTCCGGTGATGTATCTTCCTGTGCTAAATGAAGAAGGAAATGCCGTTGGAATTGTTACTTTTGTAAACTTGAT
>PCUH01000004.1:878-1984 GCA_002770955.1 Flavobacteriales bacterium CG18_big_fil_WC_8_21_14_2_50_32_9
GCCGAAACGGCTAGTCAGTTAGCTGAAAAAATTAAAGCTTTTCACATCCATTCTCAAGATAGAGAAGTATTAATTACTTCATCATCTGTAAAAGAAGTACCTAATGAAGTTACTGCTTTTACCGAAAAGCATTGGGTGTTTGAAAATGACATGCAGCTTGCTTCTAGAGCCTACAGAAACGAAACGCGTGAAGTAAAAATTGGAAATGTTACCATAGGTGGAAACACTAAAAATACGTTGTTGATTGGTGGACCTTGCTCGGTAGAATCTGAAGAGCAAATCCAACAAAGTGCAGCATTGTTAAAATCACTTAACTTAACCACATTAAGAGGTGGTTGTTACAAACCGAGAACAAGTCCATATAGTTTTCAAGGCTTAGGTTTAGAAGGATTAAAACTATTAGTAAAAATGCGTGAACAACATGGTTTGGCGGTGATTACCGAAGTGAGAGATGCTACGCATGTGGATGAAGTGATAGCACACACTGATGTAATTCAAATAGGTGCAAAAGCTATGTACGACCAAGGTATTTTGCGTGCTTGTGCTAAAACACGCAAGCCTGTTTTATTAAAAAGAGGCTTTGGAACAACATTACAAGAATTTGTTCAGGCAGCAGAGTTTATGCTTTCTGGAGGAAATGAAAATGTTATTTTATGTGAAAGAGGCATACGTACTTTTGAAACAAAAACACGTTTTACCTTAGATTTATGCGGAGTGGCTTACTTACAAGAATATACCAATTTACCCATTATTTTAGATCCAAGTCACGCCTTAGGCTATAGATATGGAGTAGAACGGTTATCTAAAGCTTGTGTGGCAATGGGAATTGATGGGTTGTTGATAGAAGCTCATCCAAACCCAGCAGTTGCTAAGTCTGATGCTTCGCAGCAATTAACACACGAATCTTTTATAGCGTTAAAATCAGCCATAGAACCTGTAGCAAATAGTGTTGGCTATAAAATTATTTAGAGGCTGTTTATAAAGTCCGATTTCTTCGTTACTCTCATTTTAAAAACCAGTCATTTACTTTAGTAAACTCCTGATTTTTAAAACTTTGAAAGCCTCGAACTCGAACTTTATAGTTCAGCCTCTGCTTAAATTCAATT
>PCUH01000004.1:1992-17199 GCA_002770955.1 Flavobacteriales bacterium CG18_big_fil_WC_8_21_14_2_50_32_9
TAAAAATGTTCCTAATTCATTCTTATATTTGAACTTTAAATAACTTCAATGAAACTGCTTACCAAAAATATCACCTCATTTTTAGCTCGAGAAAAAAAATCGTTGAATGATTTTTGTGCTGAATATGGCATTGCCAACATCAATGAAATGTCCTTAGGTGATTTACAATTGTTTTGCACCAACAATCAGTTATACGTTGAAAACATGCTCACCAGACCAATGTTTGTTGATAGGTCTAAAATGAAAGACATTAAATTATTGATTTTAGATGTAGATGGTGTTATGACTGATGCGGGAATGTTTTTTACAGAAAATGGCGATCAGTTTAAAAAATACAATGCGAAAGATGGAATGGCAATAATGGCGTTGCCTAAAGTTGGAGTTGAAGCAGGTATTATTTCATCAGGATACAAATTAGAAATGGTAAAAGCTCGTGCTGAATTATTGAAAATCAAACACCTTTATGTTGGTCAAGAACCTAAGCTAGGAATTCTTAACCAATGGTGCGAAAAATTGAACATTACGCTTGCAGAAGTAGCCATTATTGGTGATGATATTAATGATTTACCTGTAATGAGAGCTGTAGGCTTTAGTGCTTGCCCTGCCGATGCAGTACTAAAAGTAAAACAAACCGTTGATTTAGTGCTACAAACCAAAGGAGGTGATGGCTGTGTTAGAGAATTTGTAGATTTTTATTTGTTGGATGAACCCTTAACTAAATGAATTGTCAATTGTGAATTACGATTTATGAATTATGAATTATGAACTACTAAACTAAACTACTAACACCTTAATCAACTTTATGAACTTAAAACTAACCAAACCACTTGCCTTTTTTGATTTAGAAACCACTGGACTGAACATTGCTTCCGACAGAATTGTAGAAATTTCTATTGTGAAAATCCATATAAATGGCGAAAAAGAAGTGAGAACAAAATTAATTAATCCCACCATCCCTATTTCTAAAGAATCTACTGCTGTTCATGGAATTACAGATGAAGATGTAAAAGATCAACCCACATTTAAACAAATTGGAAAAGATTTAGCCAAATTTATTGAAGGCTGTGATTTAGCTGGTTATAATTCTAACAAGTTTGATGTACCCATGTTGGCTGAAGAATTTTTAAGAGCTGACATTGATTTTGATGTTACAAAAAGAAAATTAGTTGACGTACAAAACATTTTCCATAAAATGGAACAACGTACACTTTCTGCTGCATATAAATTTTATTGCAGCAAAGACTTAACCAATGCCCATAGTGCGGAAGCTGATACTACTGCAACTTTTGAAATTTTAGAAGCTCAATTAGATAAATATGAAGATTTACAAAATGATGTAACTTATTTGTCTGAATTTTCTCAACAAAACAAAAATGTAGATTTATTAGGTCGCATTATATATGATGAAAATAATGTGGAAGTCTTTAATTTTGGGAAACACAAAGGAAAATCAGTGAAAGAAGTGTTAGAAAAAGAGCCTGGTTATTACCACTGGATGATGAATGGCGATTTTCCACTTTACACCAAAAAAGTACTTACTCAAATTAAATTAAACGCTTTAAAGTGAAATTTACGATTTACGATTTACGATTGTTGATTGAGAACTGTAGATTGAGTACTGTAGATTGAAGATTGAGAACTGAAAACTGAAAATTTGCTTAAACCATACTAGAAAATGAAAATTATTTGTATAGGAAGAAACTATGTAAATCATGCTAAAGAATTGAATAATCCTGTTCCTTCTGAGCCTGTTTTTTTTATTAAACCTGACACAGCATTATTACCTAAAAGAAACCCTTTTGTTTATCCTAGTTTTACAAAAGACTTACACCACGAGGTAGAAATTGTATTAAAAATTTCTAAAATCGGGAAACACATCGAAGAAAAGTTTGCCCATAAATACTTCAATGAAATTGGTGTTGGAATAGATTTTACTGCTCGCGATATTCAAGAACAATGCAAAACAAAAGGACTCCCTTGGGAAAAAGCCAAAGCATTTGATTTTTCTGCTCCCACAAGTGATTTTCTTCCCATTTCTAAATTTGAAGATATCAACCAATTAAATTTCAGTTTAAAAATCAATGATGAGCTACGACAAGTAGGAAATACGAGTAATATGCTGTTTAGTTTTGATAAAATTATTGCTTACGTATCTCAATTTGTAACGCTAAAAATTGGTGATTACATTTTTACAGGAACTCCTGCTGGAGTAAGTGCTGTTTCCATCAATGATAAACTCAGTTGCTACATAGAAGATAAGAAAATGCTAGAGTTTAATATAAAGTAAAAAATATAATAGATAAAAGAAAGCCCGGTAGTTTAAACTATCGGGCTTTCTTTTTGAAGAATTAATTCTTTAATGTATTTCAATTTCATAAGGCATTCTTGCCATAATTCCAGATTGAGTTGATACTTTCTCAATTTTTTGGTAGTACTTGAAGCTTTCTCCTAATTTATTTTTTACAATACGAGTTTCAGCATCTTCGGAAAGAGCAATAACCACATCCATAAAAGGATTTTTCTTTACTTTTGGATAATCAACCAACTCATAGGTATCTAATTTAGCCATATCTTTAGCTATTTCGATGGCTCTATTCATTCCACCAATTTCATCAATCAAACCTATTTTCAGAGCATCAGTTCCAACCCAAACTCTTCCTTGTCCAATAGAATCAACCTGTTCTTTGGTCATCTTTCTTCCATCTGCCACTTTCGTGATAAAATCATCATAAATTTTTTCAACACCAATTTGAATAATTCCTTTTTCTTCTGCTGTTAATGGTCTGAAAATAGTCATCATATCTGAGTGAGTGTTGGTTTTTACCGTATCAAAAGTAATTCCTAATTTATTATTAAAAAATCCTTTTGCATTAGGAATAACTCCAAAAACGCCAATAGAACCAGTAATTGTTTTTTCATCGGCAACAATTTTATCAGCAGCACAAGAAATATAATAACCTCCTGATGCAGCAACATTTCCCATAGAAACCACAACTGGTTTTGCTTTTTTAGCCAACACCACTTCCCTCCACATCACATCAGAAGCCAAAGCACTTCCTCCAGGTGAATTTACTCGCAACACAATCGCTTTTACATTGGTATCTAAACGAGCTTCTCTAATTGCTGACGAAATAGTTTCTGAACCCATATCATCTTTTTCTCCTTTACCACTCACGATATTTCCACTGGCATAAATTACAGCTATTTGATTGTTGGTTGGGGAAAGTTTTTTAAGTTCTTCAAAAGGATTAACAAGAGATGCTGCATATTTGTTCAATTTTAATAAATTAATCTCATTTTCATCTTTTTCATCTTTCAAGGCTAACTTTTCTTTTAAGATGTCAAGCAACTCATCTTTATAGACCAATTTATCTACAAAACCATGCTCTAACGCATCTTTTGCATCCTGAATTTTTATTTTATCAGCCAATTCATTAATCGTTTCAAAAGAAATTTTTCTACTTGTAGTAACGGCATCTAACATACTTATCCAAGTAGAATTTAAAATTAATTCCATTTGTTTTCTATTGGGTTCACTCATTTTTTCCAACATAAAAGGTTCTACCGCACTCTTAAATTTTCCATGACGAATAATTTGAACTTCAACATCTAATTTTTCTAATGCGTTTTTAAAAAACATTAATTCGGACGACAATCCTCTTAATTCCATAATACCAGCTGGATTTAAATAAACTTGGTCAGCAACCGAAGCTAAATAATATCCTTTTTGAGAATAAATTTCTGAATAACTAATTATCCATTTTCCTGACGTTTTAAAATCTAATAAAGAGGCTCTTACTTCTTCTAAATTTGCCATTCCAGTTGGTATAGAAGATATGTCTAAGTATATTCCTTTAATTTTATCATCTGTTTTTGCATGCTCAATTGTTTTTAAAAATCTATCTAAGCCTATAGAAAAATCAGGCTCCATATTTGAAAAACTAAAGTTGTGGAAAGGATTTTCTGGAGTTCTATCTGGAATAGGATCAGACAAGGTTAAATGTAAAACTGAATTATCTTTTACTTTTGTAGATTCCTCTGTTGAGGATAAACTACTAATTATTCCTATTAGTATAACTATAGAAATTAATCCCATTACTATCATTCCCGCTATGGTAGCAAACATAAATTTGAAAAATTGTTTCATTTTGTTTTTGTTTTAGTTAATCTTATTGTTTATTATTTTTGTAAATTGTAATCTTTCGGCAAATGTAATTACAACAACAATAAAACAAAACAGATTATACACTAATGGTATTGATTAATGATAAACGGAAAAAACAAATTAAATCAAGTTATTTTATCCTTAGGAGGTAATCAAGGCGATGTGATTCAAACATTTATAGAAACCAAACAATTAATTGAAAAAAATATTGGTTTAATAAGCAAATCTTCCTCTTTATATAAGACCGCTGCTTGGGGTGAAACGAATCAATCGGATTTTTTAAACCAAGTAATACTAGTTACAACTAATTTATTTCCAATAGAATTGCTTCAAGAATGTATGAAAATTGAAAAACAGTTAGGAAGAGTTAGAACAGATAAAAACAGATGGAAAGAAAGAATTATAGATATCGATATTTTGTTTTACAACAACGAAACAATAACCCTTCATGATTTAGAAATTCCTCATCCTCAAATTGCCAATAGAAAATTTATATTAATTCCCTTACGAGAAATTTCGCCAAATTTAGTTCATCCCATTTTAAAAAAAACCATTAAAAATTTAGAAAAAAATTGTAATGACAAGCTAAATGTCATAAAAAATTGATAAGAATATAGTATTTAGTTTTTTTTTTATCAAAAACATTAACTAATATTGCAACTTAATTTAAAACTAAACAAAACAAAATACATTAAGATGAAAACTACAAACTTTAAATTATTAACCCTTATCGCTGCTTCTTCGACTATTATGCTTGCTTGTAACCCATTAGCTAAAATGATTAAAAGACAAGGAGAAGTAAATTATACAGTAACTCCAAACCCATTGGAAATGCATGGCGATAGTATTGCTCTTTCTGTTAATGGAAGTTTTCCTGCAAAGTACTTTAATAAAAAAGTATCTGCTACGGTAACTCCTGTTATTGTATATGAAGGTGGAACAGAAGAATTTAAACCTTTTAAACTGAAAGGAGAAGTTTCTGAAGCAGAAGGCACAACAATTAACTATGAAAAAGGTGGTAGTTTTTCTCATACAGCAAAAATTCCTTACAAAGATGGAATGCAAAAAGCTACATTAGAATTAAGAGCATCAGGAGAATATAAAGGAAAAACTAAAGATTTAGACCCAAGAAAAGTGGCTGATGGAACTATAATTACTCCTAAATTGGTAATGGCTTCTGATAAAGCTATTCTTGCTGTTGATAAATTTGAAAAATTTAACTTAGTGAATAACAATGTTGAAATTCATTATTTAGTAAATAATTCTGTTGTTAGAGGTTCTGAAATGACTGATAAAGACATTAAGGATTTAAAAGCAAACTTCAAAGCTTGGCAAGAAGATGTGAAAATGGAATATAATAGTTTAGTAATTGATGCTTATGCTTCTCCTGAAGGTGAAATTAGCAAAAATGAAAACTTAGCTAATGAAAGAGCTGCTTCAGCTGGTAAAGCAATGATTGCTTTATTAAAACAAAACAAAATTGAAGTTCCTGAAGGATTTAGTAAAGAAACTGGTAAAGGTGAAGATTGGACTGGTTTTAAAACATTGATGCAAGCATCTGATATTAAAGATAAAGAATTAATCATTAGAGTATTAGAACAATATGCTGATGTAACTAAAAGAGAAGAAGAAATTAAAAACTTAGCTGCTACTTACAATGAAGTTGCAAAAAAAGTACTACCTCAATTAAGAAGATCTCAAGTTAATTTAGTGATGAAACACCACAACTTAACCGATGATGAGCTTAAAACATTAGTTGATACAAAAATTGATTCTTTAGATGCTGAACAAATGCTTTATGCAGCTACATTATACAATGATTTAGCTAAAAAAGAATCTATCTACAAAAGTTTTGAGAAAAAATTCCCTAACGATTGGAGAGGACCAAACAATGTTGGTTATATCTATGTTGCCCAAAACAAATTAGCTGATGCAAAAGCAGAATTTGAAAAAGCAAATGCAATTGAAAGTACTCCAATTGTAAATAACAACTTAGGAATCATTGAAAGATTAAATGGTAATTTAGATGCCGCTTTAGCTTATTATGAAAAAGCTGCTGGTGCAGGAAAAGAAGTCAACGAAAACAAAGGAATCATAAACATTATTAAAGGTGATTATGTTGCTGCAACTTCTAACTTCTCTGGAGTAAATTCATTTAACGCTGCGTTAGCAAACTTATTAAATGGAAATAATTCAATCGGACAAACTATTGATAATTCTGCTGACAAAGACGAAGCTTTATCATATTACCTAAAAGCAATTGCTGGAGCAAGAAGCGGTGATAAAGGTGCTATGGTTGATAACCTTAAAACTGCAACTTCTAAAGATGCTTCTTTAAAAGCAAAAGCAAAAGATGATGCTGAGTTTATTAAATACAGAGATGATGCTGAATTTCAATCGACTGTTAATTAATCTAAAAAAAATAAAAGTAGCTTAAACAAAAAAAACCATTCAATTGAATGGTTTTTTTTGTTTTAATGTAGTACATTTGTTTAAACTTTTAATACTGAAAAAATGAAAAAAATTTTATTTATCGCTTTATTTATGATTAGTATTTTCACTTCTTGTAGTAAAAATGAAGAATGCAAATGTGTAGGAGCTGCTCCAATTACTGAAGATAGTTGTGATTGCGATGTTAATGATGCTTGTAATGATTTAAAAGCATTAGGACAAGATTGTAAAGTTGAATAATTTTACACCTTAAAAACCTATAAAAACCTTTAGTTGTTTTCTTCTAAAGGTTTTTTTGTTTTAACATTATGTCTATATTAAATACTATTATTAGAATACTAGTTGGGCTGTTTTTTATTTTTTCAGGAATAAGTAAACTTTTCCCAATTGAACCATTTGAGGCTACATTAGTTAACTTGGGTATTACCAATTGGTTTTTCGTTCCATTTTTAGCACGTATAATCATTGGCATTGAAATCTTTTTAGGTTTATGTATTACTTTTAATTTTTGGCTTAGAAATTTTATTTATTTATGTACACAAACACTCCTTATTTTATTCACAATCTATTTAGTTTTATTACTCTATTTTGAAGGTAATGACATTGATTGTGGATGTTTTGGGAATTGGCTTAGCCTATCTCCCTTTTCCTCCATCATTAAAAATTTAATTCTAATTACTATTCTCTTTTTTATTAAAAGAACTTATTATGCTTGGGGTTTGAAATTTCTACCTCTTTTATTTTTACTTATTTCATTTTCTTTTCCATTTTTAATTAATAGAGTTGGACTTCAAAATGTGCAAGCAACTCCATTAAATCAAAAAATTGATTGGTCTGGATTGCCAGCAACTTACGTAGAAAATAAAACCATCGATTTTGATAATGGAAATAAAATCCTTGTATTTTTCAGTACTTCATGTCCGCATTGCGAAAGTGCAGCTTACAAACTTGGAACACTTAATAATAAAAAGCAAATTAAAAATATTATTGTAATTATTGCCACAAAAAAAGAAACTACATTAACCAACTTTATACATAAAACATCTCTTAACTATCCAATTATTTGGATGAAAGACGAAAGTTTCTTCAATTATAGTGGAGGAGTTTTGCCAGCAATATATTACTTAGAAAATGGTGTTCTAAAAAAAAGATGGACAGGAAAATATTTTAATATCGAAGAGCTGAGTTCCTTTGTTGATTTCAATGTTGCAATGTGAGAATATGTGGATGTGTAATAATAAAATCTCTAATTTCTAATTTCTAATGACAAATAACCAATAACTAATATCTAATGACTAATGTCTAATTTCCAAACTCTATACTCCTAAACTAAAAAAATTGGTATTTTTGATGTTCTTAAAATAAATTTAAAACAAAATAGCATTGAATTCAAAAAAACAAGTTGATTTTTTAAACAATCAAAACCTATTGGTATTAATGTATAAGTGGAGAAAACCTTTACTTATAATAAGTATAGCCGCTTTTATTATTTCTGCTATAACTTCATTTCTCATTAAGGAAACGTATCAATCAACAGTTACGTTATTTCCAAGCACAATAAATTCTGTATCAAAAACATTAATTTCTCGTGATCCTGTAAAAGAAGACTTATTAAAATTTGGAGAAAAAGAAGAAGCAGAACAAATGTTTCAAATTCTTTTATCAGACAAAATTAGAAACCAAACAATACGAAACTTAAATCTTATTGAATATTACGAAATTGATACTACTCAAGCCAAATGGAAAACCGATTTAATGGAAACATTTCAAGGTAATGTAACTTTTAATATCACTAAATTTTCAGCCATAGAAATTAATGTGTTGGATTATTCGCCAGAAATGGCAGCAAAAATTGCCAATGAAATTGCCAACTTACTTGATACCGTTACCAAAGAAATTAAAAATCAAGTTGCTCTTAATGCAGTACATACAATTGAAACAGAATACGCCCAAAAAGCAGAATTAGTAAAAGCACTTCAAGATAGTTTAACTTTATTACGGATTCTTGGTATAAATGAATTTAACTCACAAGTTGAAAGATATACAGAACAACTTTCTATAGCTATACTAGAAAATAAAACAAACGCAATAAAAGAATTAGAAAAGAGATTAGCTGTTTTTTCTAAGCATGGAGATAAATTTATTTATCTTCGGGATAAGATTTTTACTGAACAAAAACAGCTTTATTCGTTGGCACTTAAATTAGATGAAATTAAATTAGATATTAGCACCAATGTATCTTCTAAGTTTGTTATTGATTATGCCACTCCTGCTGATAAAAAACACGCTCCAAAAAGAATGATTATTGTTTTAATTTCAACTATGTCTGCATTCTTGCTCGCTTTTGTTTTTTTATTATTAAAAGATAGTATTTCTAAACTTAAACTTTCTGAACAAGCGTAAAAAACAATTAATTTGTGATTCGAATACTTAATGCATACTGGATTTATCTTGCTAGTTTCCTATTTATAGCACTCAATAGCTATTTGTTTTACATCAATTTTACTTATTTAGCTTTACTTCCATTAGGCATTGCTCTAATTTTCATGGCGTTTTTTCATATCGAGAAACTCATGTGGTTTATCATATTTGCAACTCCGCTTTCTTTTGTTCTAGAAATTGGAGGACACGGTGGTATTGGCATGTCTCTTCCCACCGACCCGCTAATGTTTGGTGTGATGTTACTATTTTTATTCAAACTTATCTATCACAAATCTTACGATAAAAAAATAGTTAAACATCCTGTTACTATTGCAATTGTAGTTTACTTACTATGGATTTTCATAACATCAATCACAAGTACGATGCCTGTTGTTTCGTTTAAATTTTTTGTGGCTAAACTCTGGTTTATTGTTTGCTTTTACTTTATAACCACAAAATTGTTCGCTAAATTTAACAATTACAAAACATACTTTTGGGCTTACATTATCCCGTTAATTGGTGTAATCATTTATAGTGTTATTCGATTATCGCTTTATAGTTTCGATGAAAAAGCATCTCATTGGGTAATGTGGCCTTTTTATAGAGATCATACTTCTTATGGAGCTGTGTTGGCAATGTATTTTCCTATTCTCTTTATCTTTCTATTCAAAAAAAACACGCCCTTATTTAAAATTATTACACTTTCAATTATAGGAATATTCACTATTGGAATTATTCTTTCTTACACAAGAGCAGCATGGCTGAGTTTGTTTGCTGCAATTGCTCTCTATTTAATTTATAAATTTAGAATTAAGTTTAGTTCGCTTATGTTGGTTGGTTTATTTTTAGGGATAATGTTAGCGAGTAGTTGGACAACCATTTTTAGAAGCTTGGAAAAAAACAATCAAGACTCTTCTGGCGAACTAACAGAACACTTAGAATCCATGTCAAATGTTTCTACAGATGCTTCTAATTTAGAAAGACTAAACCGTTGGAGTTGTGCTTGGCGTATGTTTTTAGAAAAACCTATTGTAGGTTGGGGTCCTGGTACCTATATTTTTCAATATGCACCATTTCAACTTTCTAATGAAATGACTATAATCAGCACCAATACTAGTTCCAATGGCAATGCCCATAGCGAATATATTGGCCCTTTGGCAGAATCAGGTGTTTTAGGAACATTAACTTTTTTAATGATAGTTATAGTTGTTTTTTACAGAGGTTCCCTACTCTACCATAAACTAGAGGGAGAAAAGAAAACCGTTATACTTTTTACACTTTTAGGTCTATTTACCTATGTACTTCACGGGTTTATGAATAATTATTTGGATACAGATAAATTATCAGTTCCTTTTTGGGGATTTATAGCTTTAATTGTAGCTATGGATGTGAATTACAAGAAAAGCCACCTAAATCCCCCGAAAGGGAACTTACCCAACACACTAGGCTACTTTGATGATTGAATATTAAATATAAGAACTAAAACTATAACCCAATAAACTTATAACCATTTAAACTATTAAACTAACGTATGATTTTTCAAAACTCATTAAAATTTGCTCAACAACTAGATGAGCAAGATGAATTAAAAAGCTACAGAAATAAATTCCACATCCCTGTAATTAATGGCAAAGAAACCATTTACTTTACAGGAAATTCATTGGGATTGCAGCCAAAGTCAACAGCAGCATACATTAATCAAGAGCTAGAAGATTGGGCAAAATGGGGTGTTGAAGGTCATTTTCATGCTAAAAACCCTTGGTTTTCTTACCACGAGCAATTTGCTAAACCAATTGCCAAAATTGTTGGAGCTTTACCCAAAGAAGTGGTGGTAATGAATAACCTTACCGTAAACCTAAATTTATTAATGGTTTCTTTTTATCGTCCGACAAATCAAAGATATAAAATAGTTTGTGAGGCAAAAGCGTTTCCATCCGACCAATATGCATTAGAAATGCAAGTGAAATGTGCTGGTTTTAACCCCAAAGAAGCTATTATTGAAGTAGCCCCACGTGAAGGCGAAAAAACAATTAGAAATGAAGATATTATTGCAGCCATTGAAAATGCAGGAAACAGCTTAGCTTGTGTAATGATAGGTGGTGTAAATTATTTTACAGGACAAGTTTTCGACATGAAAGCCATTACCGAAGCAGGACATAAAGTTGGTGCAAATGTGGGTTTTGATTTAGCTCACGGAACAGGAAACATTGAATTAAAACTCCATGAATGGAAGGTGGATTTTGCTTGTTGGTGTTCATACAAATACCTGAATTCAGGACCTGGTGGAGTTTCAGGAGTTTTTATACACAAACGTCATTGTGAGAATACTGAATTACCAAGATTTGCGGGCTGGTGGGGTCACGATAAAGAAACCCGTTTTTTAATGGAAAAAGGATTTCAACCTATTAAATCTGCTGAAGCTTGGCAAATGAGCAATGCTCCTGTTTTATCTATGGCTGCTCACAAAGCTGCTGTTGATATTTTTGATGAAGTAGGCATGCACAAACTCCTAAAGAAACAAAAAAGTCTATCGGGATATTTAGAATATATTATTGATGATATCAACGAAAAGCATTTAGACAAATCTTCAGGAAAATGGTTAGAAATCATCACCCCTAGAGATTGGAAAGAAAGAGGTTGTCAGGTTTCTGTTATAGCTCATGGATTTGGAAAAGAGTTATTTAACCAACTCACCAAGCAAGGAGTGATTTCCGATTGGAGAGAACCAAATGTGATACGTATGGCTCCTACTCCACTTTACAATTCTTTTGAAGATGTGTATCGTTTTGGTGAAATTTTGACTAAATCTATTGAAAATTAGAGATTAGAGATTAGAGATTTTATAAAAACAATATAATTTCCTAACTTCCCCCTTCGGGGGATTGAGGGGGCTAACCTTATAAACTAAAAAATGAAAACAGCAACAATAGTAGGTGCAGGATTAGTAGGCTCTTTGTGGGCAGTATATCTTTCAAAAGCAGGATATAAAGTAACCATAATAGAAAGAAGACCTGACATCAGAAAAGCAGAAATTTCAGCAGGAAAATCCATTAACTTGGCGTTATCTACAAGAGGTTGGAAAGCATTAGATACTGTTGGTGTGGGTGATGAAATCAGAAAAATTGCTATTGCTATGCCAGGCAGAATGATGCATGATTTACAAGGAAATCTTACTTTTCAACCTTACGGTAAAGAAGGTCAGGCGATTTATTCTGTTTCTCGTGGAGGTGTAAACGCCAAAATGATGGACATTGCCGAACAAAATGGAAATACACAAATTTTTTATAATGAGAAATGTATTGACATTGATTTAGAAAAAGGCATTGTTTATACTGAAACACAAACAGGCGAAAAAAAAGAACACCATGCTGATATAGTTTTTGCTGCTGATGGAGCTTTCTCGGCTGTTCGCTTCAATGGAATGCAAAAATTAGATCGGTTTAATTATAGTCAAAATTACATTGAAGATGGTTACCGTGAAATTTTGCTTCCTGCCAATGCAGACGGCTCTTACAAATTAGAAAAAAACGCTTTACATATTTGGCCTAGAGGAAGATTTATGTTGATTGCACTTCCTAACGAAGATGGCTCTTTTACCTGTACCTTGTTCATGCCTTTTAAAGGCGAAAATTCTTTTGAAACGCTTACCACCAAAGAGGCTGTAAACACTTTTTTTCGAAATACTTTTCCCGATTTTTATGAAATGATGCCCAACATTGCTGATGCTTGGGAAGACCATCCACTTTCTTCATTAGCCATTATTCGTTGCTACCCTTGGACACATGGAAAAACTGCCCTTATGGGAGATGCTGCACACGCAACAGTTCCATTTTACGGACAAGGAATGAATGCTGGTTTTGAAGACTGTTCGGTTATGTGGGAATTAATGCAAAAACACAGCGAAAATTGGGAATTGGTTTTTAAAGAATACCAAGTATTGAGAAAACCCGATGGCGATGGTGTTCAGGATTTATCACTGCACAATTATCATGTGATGCGTGATTTTGTTGCCGACCCAAAATTTTTATTGCAAAAGAAAATTGAGGCTCATTTTTCAGAAAAACATCCTGATAAGTGGATGCCGCTATACAGTCAGGTAACTTTTAGCCACATTCGTTATTCCGAAGCATGGAAAAAAGGTCAAATTCAAGATGCTATTATGAAAAAAGTGATGGCAGACATAAATAATATTGAAGATAAATGGAACAGTAAAGAAGTAGAAAATGCTATTTTAAAGGAATTGGAGTGATTAAAATTTATAATCAACAGTCTAAAATAAAACTTTACTTCAAAAAATATTTTTTCTTTAACCAAAAAGAAACTCTAACCAATAAAATCAACGCAGGCACTTCAACTAATGGACCAATAACTCCAGTGAATGCTTGTCCTGAATTAAGTCCGAAAACAGCAATAGCAACAGCAATAGCTAATTCAAAATTGTTTCCTGAAGCAGTAAACGCTACAGCTGCAGTTTTATCATAAGTTGCTCCCATCGCTTTTGTAACAAAAAAGCCTACTAAAAACATAACAACAAAATAAATCAATAACGGAACAGCAATAATCAATACATCCATAGGAATTTCCACTATTAGTTCTCCTTTCAAGGAAAACATAACAACTATTGTAAATAACAATGCTATTAAAGTTAACGGTGAAATGGCTGGAATGAATGTATTTGTGTACCATTCTTCTCCTTTTAGCTTCACTAAAATCAATCTACTTAATATTCCCATTAAAAACGGAATACCTAAATATATTGCCACACTTTCTGCTATGGTTGCTATTGAAATAGCTACAATAGCACCCTCAAATCCAAAAAAAGGTGGAAGCACGGTTATAAATATCCATGCATAAAAACTGTAGGCAAAAACTTGGAAAATACTATTTAGAGCAACTAAACCTGCTCCGTATTCGCTACTTCCTTCAGCAAGATCGTTCCAAACTAAAACCATAGCTATGCAACGAGCCAATCCAATTAAAATAAGTCCAACCATATATTCTGGATAATCTCTTAAAAAAATGATTGCCAACAGAAACATTAAAACAGGACCAATAATCCAATTAAGAATTAATGAAATGGATAGGATTTTTGTGTTTTTGAAAACTTTGGGTAAGAGTGAATAGTTGACTTTTGCCAAAGGCGGATACATCATCAGTATTAAACCAATTGCAATTGGAATATTGGTAGATCCGCTACTAAATGAATTGATAATTTTAGGAATAGAAGGTAAAAAATACCCTAATCCAACACCTACTACCATTGCAAGGAAAATCCAAAGGGTTAAATAACTATCTAAAAAGCTTAATTTTTTTGTTGACATAATATGTGTGTTTATTAATTAGTATTTGTCTTTATAGTCAAGAGTTTGGTTCAGAATGTTCTAGTTCGAGGTTTCGATGGTCTGAAAATCAGGAGCCCCAATAACTCCAGATAGCTATCGGGACGGGATGACTGATTTGAAGATCGAGAATAACGAAGAACTTAGCGAAGCGATCTCATGAAAACCTTAAAAAAAACAATAAAAGTTTTGAATAAATCGGACATTATGGACAAACTCTAATTAATTTTTGAAAATATATAAAATAATTCTGTAGCAACTTGTAAACTTCGTTCTTTGTATTTTTCGGCTTGTAACGGTGTCCCATCAAAAGATTTAGGGTCATTATAGGTTATTGGAATTCGTTTTTCCGCTCCAGCAATAAAAGGGCAACCCTCATCTGCTTGAGAACAAGTCATAATAGCTGCAAAACCAGAGATAGGATTAAATGGATGATTCAATGTTTTTGAAAATCCGATAATAGGTAATGTGTTTTCTCCAAATTTAATTGCATAGATAGGGTTATCTTCTTTAGAAAGCATTGTGATTTCTAACCCTTGTTCTTTTAATGTCTCACACACAAAAGGAAACATAGCAGTCTTTTCTGTTCCAGCCGAATAGACATTAATTTTTGGAATATCAAAATATGTTGCCATTACGTTAGCCCAAACTTGAGCAAGGTGGCTTCTTCTGGAATTATGTGTGCAAATAAAGTTTAAACGAACTTCTTCATTAGTTGTAACCTTAGTTTTAATATAATCAACAAGAGGCTGAAGAGCCGTTTTTCTTTCGTCCGATATAGACTCCACATCTAGACTATTGATAAGAGCTTCAATTTTTGGAAACAGTTTG
>PCUH01000004.1:17205-17347 GCA_002770955.1 Flavobacteriales bacterium CG18_big_fil_WC_8_21_14_2_50_32_9
ATTAGTTTTAGCAATTGGGACAATTTGTTGGATTAAAACTCTCAAATAATTTTAGAAATAGTTCTTTTATATAATTCCATTTCTCAGGATTTATGCAATAGTTTATCGACACACCTTCTACCGTTCCTTGAAGAATATCTGC
>PCUH01000004.1:17365-17694 GCA_002770955.1 Flavobacteriales bacterium CG18_big_fil_WC_8_21_14_2_50_32_9
ATGTTGACTTATAGTTGCTTGTGCCAAACCTAAATCACCAACAAGATTCGTATTGCAGCAAGTATCTGATTTTAATAAGTATTGAATAATTGCTATACGAGCTGGATGAGCCAATACTTTAGCATAAGTTGCTAATTCATTTTGATTATTGTTGAACAAATCTGATTTTGTAACGCCCATATTAGTTGATGTTTTTTGATAAAACTTGGTTATCTATATTAGTTTGTTTATTCAATCTTAATTTTTTGCTACTTTATTACATCGCAATATTACGATAATAAAAAATGTAGAGAAAATTATTTTGTATTTTTTTAAGAAAGATAAAAGGA
>PCUH01000004.1:17715-18996 GCA_002770955.1 Flavobacteriales bacterium CG18_big_fil_WC_8_21_14_2_50_32_9
TGCCTGAAAACCTAATAAATCTGTTTAAAGTTGATTCATCAATAATTTAAAAATATTGGGGATTTCAAATGTTGGCATTTTAACATTTGTAACAGATTTATCTTCACTTTTAGTTTCTGAAGGAGTATTTTCAATTGTAGTATCTTTTTCTTCTTTCCACTGCTCTACTTTATATTGGTCTGCAACACTTTCAATGGCAGAGATAATTTCATTTTCAGAAATAATAGAAGCATCAAACTCAAAATGACCTTTTTCTGCATCAAAATCAACCGTACTTGCAACAACGCCATTTAAACCTGCTACTGTTTTTTCTATGGTTTTAGCACAACCCATTCTACAAGTCATACCTTCAATTTTATAATCTACAGCTAACACTTTAGATGCATCAATAACCGATTTTTCGGTAGTAATATCTTCATTGTCTTCTGCTGCATTATTACAAGCTGCAAAAAAACCTAGTGAAACTACTGTAAGGGCTAAAAAATAGTTGGTCGCATTCATATTTAAAGGGCTTTATAAAGTTCAGAATCGTTTATAGATTGTTTTATTTTTTCGATGTTGATTGTATTTTCATCAAACTCAACAGTAGCTTTATCGGGCAAACTAACCGTATATTGCTTCACTCCTTCTAAATCACCAAGAATGTTTTCTACTGCCTTTACGCAATGTCCGCAACTCAATCCTTCAATTTTTAATTCTACATTCATCTTTAATAATTTAACACCCCAAAGGTAAGATTTTTTTCAACGTCTCCATTTTTTTAAGATTATTTAACTTCATAGGGTAATGTTCTCTAAAAAAAAGATATTTTTGCAATCCTTAATTTAAATTTATAAACAGAGAGGTGGCCGAGTGGCTTAAGGCGCACGCTTGGAAAGCGTGTAAACAGCAATGTTTCGGGGGTTCGAATCCCTTCCTCTCTGCTTTTTCTGTCTTAATACCAGCCATTTCTGAGTAACTGATTTTATTTTTATATTTTTGTTGTACCAATTGTAATTATATAAAAATCCAAACTTAACATATAATTTTATTCCGAAAGCTTTCGGGAGTAAATGCCGATATAACATGAAAATAGTTCAATGAAGCGATAGCTTAAATTGGACTATATTGAATGTATCATCGGTATTACAACTAATCTTTATAGTAAACACCAATGGCTAAAATTCAAAAACCTACTAAAAGTACTACTTCATCTACTGCAAAAAAAGCTGGACAACCACCTGGCACACTTATTTATACTGGTAAAAAAACTACCGAAAAAGTGATTGTTACCGTTTATGA
>PCUH01000082.1 GCA_002770955.1 Flavobacteriales bacterium CG18_big_fil_WC_8_21_14_2_50_32_9
CTGTGAAAGGTAAATCCTTTGCCCAGTTCCAGTAAAAAGTCTTGTAATTTATCAATAATGGCTTGTTCCAGTTCACTTTCTCTAAAATCGGTGTTGTCTTTTAAGCCTAAAAATTCGAGTACATAAGGGTCTTTTATAATGTCTTTTGGTTCTTGTTGGGTGGTTTTTTCGGTGGCTTCGGCTTTAACTACTTGGTTGTTTTTGCTCATTAACATCCGTTCGTAATAGAGTTTATTTATTTGCCTTTCTAAACTTCTTGTACTCCAATTACAGTCAATGGCTTCTTGTAGATAAAATTGCCTTGCTTGGTCGTTTTCTATTCGTAAAAGTAGGCGGTAATGTGTCCAACTCAATTCGGAACGCACTGCGTTCCAATTTTGGAAAATTCGATAAAATTGGCGTACATATCGGAGGTTTCTTTCTCCATAACTTTTACCGTATTTTTTAGTCAGTTTTTTAGCTAATTCTTGTAAAATATATTGTCCATATTCGGCTCGGTCTTGTCCGTTTTGTTCTTCTTCTACTATTGCCCTACCAATGTTCCAGTAGGCTTGAACCATTGTAAAATTAGCGGTGCGGTAAACTGTATTTCGGGCTTCTTCAATGATTTGGTTAATCGTGTTGTAAAGCGTATTTAGTTCGCTTGGTTGGTGCTTGTTTTCTGCCATTTATCTAAGGTTTATTACGCTGTAAAGTTATTAATTTAACCGCCTTTAGTCGGTTTTCGGGCTTTTTTTCTTTTTCTTTTGTTCCCGATTTTCGGGAGCAATTTTTTGGGGCTTTTTTTCGATTTTATCGGTATTTATTTTTGATTTTTAGAGTTGATTTTTCGGTTATTCTCTCTTCTTTTTTGGGGCTTTTTTTGTTTTGTTTTTGTGGTTTTTTCCTCCCTTAAAACTCCCTGAAATATAGGCGGTATGGGGATTTCCTCTTTCTATCTTTGTTCATTTCTTTATTTTCCTTTCCGCTTTTCTGCCCCTTATTTTGCGGTTGCGAATGAACGCTAATTTATCCACTAAAATTTAAGCAATGGAAGACAATACCAATGAAACAATAGAAGATTTAGCCTATTTAAGTGAACAGCTCTTAAAAATCAATGAAAAAATGATGACAAGAATAGCAAACATAGAGCGTAAATACCTCAAAATGGAAGTTTACCTTATCACACTCCAACAAAAGTTGCAAGAAGTAAAAAAACGAACTCCCGAACAAGAAAAACACCTTTTGGAAATTACCAATATTATGAAAGGGTTGTAAAACCCTTTTTTATTTTAAGCTAAAGAGATATGAAGAATTTAAACATACACAACAGCCGATTTATAACCTATTCCGATAACACATTTACCATTGATATTTTGGGCGGTGTAGATGTTCAGCAAATAGAAAGAATGGTTTGTACTTTACGAATTACCTACAAAAATTATCCGCCTTTACGTTCCACACTCGATTTATACAACGATAACCAAAGCGATAAACTGATAAGAACCCTTTGCGATAAATGGGAACTCAAATTATTGGAAACTTCAAAATCTGTTCACACACTAACAACACAGCTTGAAAGCTATAAATTAGAACGCCTTAAATACCCCAAGAACCACCAAGAAAACACCTTTGAACTTAGCGAAGAAGAAACCAAACAAGCTAAAAACTACCTGACCGATAAGAACCTGATTAAAAACCTTAAAAACGACTTTCAGCAAATAGGAATTTTAGGAGAAAATGAAAACGCTTTAATCCTGTTTTTGGCAATGGCTTCGCATCAATACGAAAATCCGTTTTCTGTTTTGTGCCTTGCAAAATCGGGAATAGGTAAAAGTTATCTATTGCAAAAATTATCGGAATGTATGCCACAAAATGCCGTGAGCTTCCACACCCAAATAAGTGAAAACGCCCTCTATTATTTTGATAGCCACCAAATAGACGGCAAAGTATTGTTTATTGAAGATTTACAATGGACACACCAAATGTTAAGCCCTTTAGCCACTTTACAAACGCAAGGCAAACTAATCAAAACAAGAGCCACCAAAGACAAAGACGGAATGTTACACTCCACCACTTTTGAAGTAACTGGAAAACTCTGTTTAATTGCTTGTGCCTACTCCGAAAAACATTACGATAGCCTTAGTTTACCTTTTTTGTGCCTGAACCTGAACCACAGCCACACGCAAGATTTTAACGTAATGGAATACCAAAAGAAAATACGAGCTGGATTAATCAACAAAGATGAAATTACCGCTACTCAAAGACGGTTAAAATGTGTTTTATCGAGCCTTAAAAGTACAAGTATAATCAATCCTTATGCAACGCTTATTAATTTACCTGATGATATACCACACCCAAGAAAAACCCTTTTACTGCTCTTAAACTTCATTGATGTTATTACTTTTTTCTTCCAATACCAACGAGAACAAACAGCCGATGAAAGTACAGGAGAAATTTTTATAAAAACTGCTCCCGAAGATATAGAACTGGCTTTTAAACTCTTAAAAAACTCACTTTTTCGCAGGGCTGACGAACTAAGCACCACATCAAGGGGCTTTTATGGTTGGCTAAAAAAATACCTGACCGAAGCCAAAACCAATCAATTTACAGCCCTTGACATACGCAAAGTAAAACGCATACACCCAAGAACCTTAAACAACTACCTGAACGAACTAAAACTATTTTCTTATGTGCAAATAGTAGGAGGAAACAAACACCGAGAGGGATTTATTTACAAGCTGACCGATATTAACGAACTAACCGAACTACAAAACTCAATAGAACAAAGCCTAAAACAAACCTTTGATAAAATCAAAGCTGAACAGCCTAAACTAAGCAAAAAAGAGCAAGAGCAAACCGCAGAACCTGAACAAGAACCAAAAGAAAATATACAAGCTGAACCAAAAGAAGAACCGAACTTTTTTGATAAAAACTACAAACGTAAACGCATTAACGAAAAAGAAGAACACACCCTAAAAATGATTTTAGAACTTGAAGCCAAACAGCCCGAAAGAGAATATTTATCAAGCGATTTTACAGCCATAACAGGAAGAAGCCAAACCACCGAAGCGAGGTATTTAAAAATCTTGTGGGAACAAGGCAAATTAAACCGAGAATGGAGAAACCGCCAATATTATTACACCCTTGTTAAGACGAGCAGTAAGCAAGTAAGCAAAACCCCACTTTCTAACCTTGAAACTCAACAAACATAAGACTTTAACAGTAGGAAGAAACCAAAACCAAAATTTATAAAATGCAAGAATTTACCGAATATTTACAATCAAAAAATTTAGCAAATGCCACCCAAAGCATTTATTTACGCTACATAAACGACTTTTTAAACTGGTATGAAAAAGACCCCATCAACTGCACCAAAAAGGATATTTTAAACTATTTAGCCCACTTGAAAAACAAAAAGCAACACGAAAATATTACCCGAAGAAATACCCTTTTAGCCATCAACCATTATTTTACTTTTTTGCTAAAAACAGAAGCAGTAATAAGAAACCCAACCACTTTTTTAAAAATAAGGGGAGCAAATAAAAAGAAACTCTACAACATTTTTACACACGAAGAACTTACACAGCTTACCGATGATTATTACCACCATTTTGTAAGGAACTACAACGATAACCACATACCCAAAAACCAACGCAAACAATCCTTTTTAAGCAAAGAGCGGAATTATTTAATGTTGAGTTTATTGCTTAATCAGGGCGTTACAACAAGAGAATTACAAAAAATAAATGTAGAAGATTTAGACCTCATAAAAGCCACCGTAAAAATTACAGGAGCAAAGAAAAGCAATGAAAGAAATATCCCTTTAAACGCTTCACAAATCGGCTCATTAATGCACTACACCAACCAAATAAGACCGCAGTTTTTTGAATTTTACAACATAGAAAGTAACCAACTTTTTTTAGCACTTCCCGAAGCTGGAAGAACCCAAACCCAAAGCACCGATTTAATGGGCGTAATAAAGAACCTGACCAAGCAAGTAAAAACACTTGAAAGCAATTTTTTGAATTTTAAACAAATCAGAGCTTCGGTAATTACCCATTGGATAAAAACAACTGGTTTACGAAAAGCCCAATACTTTGCAGGGCACAAATATATAAGCAGTACAGAAAATTATTTGCCTAACGATTTACAAAGCCTGACCGAAGATATTACCAAGTTTAACCCTTTTTAATGAATACAAACTACACCGAAATACAAAAAGA